>JBCBWU010000010.1:0-67562 GCA_039816955.1 Bacteroidota bacterium | reverse complement strand
TCCCAAACGGCTTCGACTTCGGTATAACTTGATTTGCACGCCAAAAAATACGACTTTATCCCAAACCGTTTCACGAGGGGTATAGTGTTTGTAGCACTTACAGATTTCCTGGATGAAACGTTGTGGACTGGAGAGATGAAACTGTATCGTGAGCTTAAATCAAAAGGGTATAAGAAAGTTGTCACTTTCCAAGAGATTAAAGAGGAATTAAAATTATAGAAGCGCAGAACTTAGGCTGTGCGACAATACCCGTCTGGAGGGGTATTCCACTCGGTCATATATTTGGTGCTGTACTTAATCGGGGTGGTCCTTATTCGGTCAGCGGTGCAGAGGGGCGAGTACTGCGCCCAGCCCCAAGTTCCCTACAATTAATAGAAAAAGACTTGCTTTAGTTGTCAAAAAGTGATAATTTTGTATAGTTGTAATCGAAATACGATAATGTGAAAATTGTTTTACAAGAGGTAGAAAGTGGCGAGTTGATAGAAGCATTAATCTCTAAAGCTAGTAAGAAAGACTTACCAAGTAAGAAAGCCGGTTGGCAGTTTAGATGGAAGAAGTTAGGAAAAACGGAGGGTGCCGATTTTTATAAGCTAACGACATTGAAAGAACCTGGCAAGATTGAAGGAATGCTGATGTTGACATTTCTTAATGAAGAAATGCTTTATATGAATAATTTGGAGGTGGCTCCACATAATTATGGTTCTAAGGGGAAATATAAAAATGTAGCTGGTGGGCTTCTTGCTTTTGCTTGTTATAAAAGTTTTGAACAAGGTAAAAACTACTATCTAGGATTCTTATCATTTGATAGTAAGACACAATTGATTGAACTATATCAAAACAAGTATGGGGCGACATTTGCAATGGGGCAGAAAATGTTTTTCGATCCTGAAGCAGGTAAAAGATTAATGAAGAAATATTTATCAATTGACTTTGATTCAAAATAATTTCAATATGAGGGTTGAACAAATAAATGCAGGAGGTATAAATGGTTTAGGTGAAGGCCTGATCAATACTAATAGTAAGGATTTCAAGCACTTGAAAGACATGATTAAAAGTATGTCTAATAATTACAATGAAGAACAGAGGATTGAAAATGAATTTTTATCAATACGATTTCAAATGGAATCTTATCTAACGGAAGAAATAGTTTCTTTTACTCCAGCAGGTAGATTTATTGAGAGGTATCTTGAAGTAATCAAAATAAAGAAAAAGGATTTTGCCTCTTACATAGGTTATGATGATACTAACCTAAATGCTGTGATTAAGGGACGAAGAAAGATAAATACAGAGATGGCAATTAAGCTGGGTAAGATTTTTAGTGTTAATCCATCAATTTGGCTTCATCTTGAAAGTAAAAACGAATTACAGAAGACCTTAGATGAAAAGAAGACTCTTTACTCTACATATAGTTTGGTTGATTTGATGAGAAAGGCTGTTTGATAATAAGAACTGTAGGGAACTTTGCTACCAGCGACAATGCTCCTATCGTCGGACTGCGTGATAGCCGGAGTTCGGTGACATTAGATTTCTATTCTATCAAGTACAAGAACTGATTGATTAATGAAATAACGCTCGTCAATCTTGCCCCTATATACACGGCCCTTCGGGACCGGGATGATTTTGCAGTTGCTAGGACGCTTACCTTTGAACTGCAATGTAATAACCCAAACATATTTTTCAATTTACCAAATCTTTCGCTTGCGAAAGGTCAGTTACTGATGTAAAGCTAAGGGACGCCCTAGCTGAAAGTTGTGCATAATAATTATAAACTTATGTCAAGACCAAAGTTTGAGGAAATAAAAACGGGAATAGAATTTAATCAATGGTATTGGTTAAAGGAAGAAATGATAGACATTTGTAAACTTTCTGGACTACCTACAAATGGAAGGAAATTCGACTTAAGAGATAGAATTATGTATGCGCTAGATAATAAAGGTAAAGTTAAACCAGAACCTAAAAAACAAAAAAAGCAGTCGAAATTCAATTGGGCTAAGTCTAAATTATCTTTAGAAACAATTATTACTGACAATGTATCATTTGGCCCGAATTTTAGAAATTTTATGAAAAGTCAAATTGGTGATAAATTCTCTTGCCATAGCGACTTTATGGACTGGGTAAAATCAAATGATGGAAAAAGCCTTAAAGATGCTATTAAGGAATGGAATAGACTTGAGAGGAGAAAAGAAAATCCAAAGTTTAGTCGTCAAATAGCTGATAATAATATGTACAGTCAATATATCAGAGACTTTCTTGAAGACAATCCAAATCATACGTTTAAGGACGTAAAAAAGTATTGGCTTTTAAAAAAGGCATTACCAATGAAAAAAGGATTTGTCAAATATGAAAGATCTGATCTAAAACTAATTGAAGAATAACCATACACGAAACCGTTGGTGGCAATTGAAGTAATTATAGTCGTCCAAGGCAAGATTTGTGAAAAATCGGGGAGCCTTATTTTGTGGTTACCACACTACAAAAACTATGCTCCCCTTCCGCTTCAGTAAGACTGACGCCGATTGCGTAAATATCGAAAGAAAATAGAATGCACGTTCTGCACCTACTGCATTTAGGCTATGCCAGGGGTGAATGCGCCCAAATAGTTGGCTGCCATGCTAACTCCGTTACCAATTATATCAAGATGTATCAGTACGGTGGTCTGGATCTGATCAGGAAACTCCACTACAGCTACGCGCGCCATGAATTGAGCACCGTATATAAACAAGTGGAACAAGTCTTGGGAGGATTGCATTGTAGCACCGTTGATGATGCGCGTGAAATATTCAAAGGACGTTTTACCTATGAGCGTAGTAGGGAAGCTGTTCGTCAGTTACTTTATCACCTAGGCTTCAAACATAGAAAAAACGGGTACATTCCCGGGTAAAGCAGACCGCTTTGACCAATGGCAAGCCAAGCAAGATACTTTCATCACTAAGCTGTACGAACTTATTCAACAGACTGAAAATAATAAGATTGACTTGATCTTCAGTGACGCGGCGCATTTCGTTTATGGTAAGTTCAGTAATTACGCCTGCCACTAAGAAAAATTATGGACCTTCTTGAATCCAATATTCCAGCGATTTGAAAAATCACAAATCCTGAGTTGATAGACTATATAGCGGAGTTACGGTGAGGCTTTTCAAGGTAGTAAGGTGGAAAAAAGCAAGTCAAAATTGATGATTTCCGTCATGGAGTACTATAAATACTTAAGCATTGAAGTCGCCAACTTATCTGTCCACCAACCAATCCCGAGCATTCACAAAAGCCTGTATCCACGGGGAAACTTCGTCTTGTCGGTGCTGCGGATAATGAGCCCAGTTCCAAGGGAACATCGATCGCTCTATATGCGGCATAGTGGCCAGGTGGCGGCCATCAGGGCTCACTAGCATGGCCGTATGATAGGTGCTGCCATTAGGATTAGAAGGATAGCCTTCGTAGGCGTATTTGGCCACGATTTCATAACTGGACTCCGCTAAAGGTAGGTTGAACTTTCCCTCACCGTGCGAAATCCAAACACCTAGGGTGCTGCCTTCCAAGTTGGACAACATTACCGAGTTATTCTGGCCAACTTTCACGCTCGTGAACCCGCTTTCGTGCTTATGAGAGTCGTTGAAGTCCATCAGTGGGTGTGGGGCTTGCTCCGGGTAGATTAACCCCAGCTCCATAAACAGCTGACAGCCATTACAAATACCGATAGATAATACATCCTCACGCGCAAAAAATGCTTCCAGGGCCTTCTTGGCGTTTTCATTGTATTTAAATGTACCTGCCCAGCCTTTAGCCGAACCCAGAACATCTGAATTGGAGAAACCACCTACCGCACCCAAAAATTGGATGTCCTCAAGGGTTTCTTTACCGGTCATTAAATCCGTCATGTGCACATCCCGTACCTCAAAACCAGCCAGGTAAAGTGCGTGGGCTAATTCGCGTTCAGAATTACTCCCTTTCTCTCGTAGAATGGCTGCTTTGGGCTTAGCGCTGGCAGCATCGATATTAGGAAGCATGCCAGTGAAATGTGTGGGGAAATCGTAGCGTAGTGGCTGTTTTTTGTAGTTCGCGTAACGTTTGTCCGCTAACCCATTAGCGGTCTGTTTTTGATCCAGTAGCCAAGAGGTTTCGTACCAGATATCCCGTAGCTTAGGAATGTCAAATTCGTGGTGATGGTCGTTGTTTCGGATACGCAGGGTATCTCCGCTTGTGACAACCCCAATGGCATGGCAGGGGAGAGGAAATCTTTCCAGTTCTGTCACACTGGCTTCGTCCTTCAATTGGATGACTACACCGGCATTTTCTGCAAAAAGAACGCTGATAGGGTCCGACTCTCCTAGGCTACTCAGGTCCAAATTGGCCGACAGGTCCGTATCCGAAAAGCACATTTCTAACAAAGTAGTGATCAAACCGCCAGAAGCCACATCATGCCCCGCTACGATTATCCCCTTCTTGATCAGCGCTTGCAAGGCATTAAAACCAGCAGCCAGTTTTTCAACGTCTTTTACATCCGGCCCTTGTACACCAATCTTATTGCGTACCTGTGCGAAAGAGCTACCCCCCAATTGGAATGCATCCTGCGAGAAGTTGAGGTAATACACCGGTCCAGCATCTTTTTGGAACACCGGCTCAACAATCTGATTGATATCCTCACAGACGCCTACGCTTGAGATGACCACCGTGCCCGGGGCTAGCACATCACCGTCGGCGTATTTTTGTTTCATGGAAAGCGAGTCCTTTCCAGTTGGTACGTTGATGCCGAGTGCTATACAGAAATCCGAAACAGCCTCCACTGCTTGGTACAAGCGTGCGTCTTCGCCCTCGTTGCGGCACGGCCACATCCAGTTAGCGGAAAGGGAGACAGACTTTAGACCATCTTCCAGTGGGGCCCAAACCAAATTGGTCAGCGCTTCCGCAATGGCGTTTCTCGATCCAGCTTTGGGGTCAATCAAGGAGCTGATCGGCGCGTGGCCAATCGAAGTAGCCACCCCGTGCTGGGTGTCAAAACCCAGGGCCATTACCCCGCAATTATTCAGCGGCAGCTGCAGTGGGCCAGCGCATTGCTGTTTGGCCACTAGTCCTCCTACACAGCGGTCCACTTTATTGGTGAGCCAGTCTTTACAGGCTACCGCTTCTAGACGTAGCACTTGCTCCAAATACTCCTGTAGCTTCGCAGTATCATAATCAACTGCCTCGTAGTGCCGTTCAACCGCTTGGTCGTTCATAATGGTTTTGGGCGAGCTACCAAATAGGTCTGCCAGATCCAAGTCCAGTGGTATTTCACTGCTGGATGCTGAAACTGCCGAAAAGCGCATATCACCGGTTACTTCACCAACTACGTACATAGGTGCACGTTCGCGTTCCGCTATTCTCTGGAGTAAACCTAGGTCCTCTTCGGAGATAATGAGCCCCATACGTTCTTGTGATTCATTCCCCAGTATTTCCTTGGCGGAAAGCGTAGGGTCACCAATCGGGAGTTGGTCTAGATCAATGCGGCCACCAGTGTCTTCTACCAGTTCAGAAAAGCAGTTAAGGTGACCACCGGCTCCGTGATCGTGAATAGCCACAATGGGGTTTTGCGTGCTTTCCACTAGGCTACGTATCGCGTTAGACACCCGTTTCTGCATTTCAGGATTGGAACGCTGTACCGCATTGAGCGTAATGCCGGTGTTGAATGCTCCCGTGTCGGCTGAGGAAACGGCAGCACCGCCCATTCCAATCCGGTAGTTGTCTCCCCCCAGTAGTACGATCTTATCGCCTTTTTGAGGTGTTTTTTTCAGCGCCTGATCCGTGATGCCCGAACCAACACCTCCCGCCAGCATGATCACTTTATCAAAGCCTAACTTGCGTGCGTGCTCGGCGTGCTCGAAGGTGAGTAGCGAACCGGCAATTAGGGGCTGGCCAAACTTGTTCCCAAAATCAGAAGCTCCATTAGAAGCTTTGATCAAAATATCCATGGGTGTCTGGTAGAGCCATTGGCGCTCGGGCATGGCTCCTTCCCAGGGGCGGTTCTCCTGTAGGCGTGAATAGGCAGTCATGTAGACCGCAGTACCGGCTAGGGGTAGCGAGCCAATACCACCTGCCATACGGTCGCGGATTTCACCCCCACTTCCCGTTGCCGCTCCATTGAAGGGTTCTACTGTGGTAGGAAAATTATGAGTCTCTGCTTTCAAAGAAACGACCGTGTCTACTTCCTTTTTACCGTAGTTGGAGGGCTGGTCTGGCTGCTCTGGCGCAAATTGATTGAGTTGTGGCCCTTTCAGAAAAGCAACATTGTCCTTATAAGCTGATACAATGCCATTGGGATGCGCTTTCGAGGTTTTCTTAATCAAGGAAAATAAAGAGTGCGGCTGTTCTTCTCCGTCAATCACAAAGCTACCGTTGAAAATCTTATGCCGGCAGTGTTCACTATTAATCTGGGAAAAACCGAACACTTCTGAATCGGTCAACTTGCGACCAATCCGCTCAGAGACCTGGTTCAAATAATGGACTTCCTCATCGCTCAGTGCCAATCCTTCGGATACGTTATAAGCTGCAATATCCTCGATGGGTTGAACGGATTCCGGTTTGATATTGATGGAGAACAAGTCCTGACCCAACTCCTGAAATTGCTGATTCAGCATGGGGTCGAAATCGGTATCTGTGGTGAATGGGGTGTAGCGCTCAATGCGCTGGATACCACTGATACCCATGTTTTGGGTAATCTCCACTGCATTAGTGCTCCAAGGAGAGACCATAGCTGCCCGCGGGCCAACCAAGTGCCCGTTGACATGCTTACCTTCCAGCAGCGGCTGATCGCCAAATAGCCAGCTTAGCTTAGGGATGTCGTTTACAGCAATGGAATCGGTTGCCTGTACGGCAAATACAATACGTTGAGGGGTCCCAAAAAAGTGAATCATCAGCCTTTACGTTCGAGGTTTGCGCAAAGGTCGTAAAAATGCCAAACCGGCATCAGAAATGCGGAAGGAATTTCTGAACTGCGCTCAAGTGTGGCGGAAAGAGCCATGAGTAAACAACAAACGGAGGAGAACTAAAGCCAAGACGAACGCTGGTTTCGACAGTACAAAATTTACTTCCCCTTTCCCTCGTAGGAGGAACTAACTCGCCTCCCCGTTGCTGATCTCTCATGTTTGTTCTTATCTTAGGCTTCGCTTTTGTAAGCGCTTGTCTTTGATGATTGTACGCGTCCCTTAATTTGTAAAAAGCCCAATCATAGCAACCTAAAAACACCACTGCGTAATAATGAAAGGAACCTTCTGGTCAGCGGATCAACTACCAGCCAACTATGTGGAAGCCGAGGACATGCTCGAAATCGTGGAGAAGGTCACGCTTCTGCTGCTGCAAGAAAAATCAAAACCGATACTAATTTCCGGAGAGCGCGGGGTAGGAAAAACCACCCTCATTAACCGGATCGCTCATGCTATGCAAATGCTGGGCGTGAGCTCCATCACTACCACCGCTACTAACCTCAAAGCGGGTAATCAATACATCGGTCAATTAGAAGAAGAGGTAGAGGATATGATCAGTGGCCTGCAGGAGAAAAACATGCTGTGGATCGCTCCAAATTTTCACCGCCTTTACTACGCCGGTAAGCACAGCAATAATCCTTCGGGTATTCTGGATATGATCACTCCGGCTCTTAACAAAGGCCTCGTCAAGTTGATCGGTGAAATCACGGATAGCGATTTAGAGAAGTTATTAGCCCTTCAGCCGGAAGTTCAAAATATCTTTGAAATCTTCCGCGTGGTACCCTCTACGCAAGAGGAAACACTTGAGTTGGCTAAGAAGTGGATTGAAAACGATGATCAACCCAATAAATGGAAACTGATCAAGGACGAGCAGTTGGAAGAGCTCTTCTTTATCACCCGTCAGTATTTGTCCTACCGGGAAAACCCAGGGGCATTGCTCGACTTTTTTACTTACACCAAGGCCAAGTTTAGAGGGAATGCTCAACCCTTTGTGATGGACTCTTTCTACGAGGCGCTTAGTTCGCACACGGGCTTACCCATCAGTATCCTAAACGATAACGAAAAGCTCGACCTGGATGAGATACGCACTCGCTTTAATTCGAAGGTCGTCGGGCAGGAGGAAGCCGTTAATGTGCTGGTGGAGCGCATCGCGATGATTAAAGCCGGCCTAACGGATCCCTCAAAGCCCTTTGGTGTATTCCTCTTTGTAGGGCCAACGGGAACGGGTAAGACCGAGATCACCAAAATCTTAGCAGAATACCTGTTCAGTTCACCCGACCGGATGATCCGGCTGGATATGTCTGAGTTTCAGTCAGCCGATTCTTATACTAAGATATTTGGTGACTACGGTACGGTACACAATTCGACCTCTCTGGTCAATAAGATTCGAAAAACGCCCTTTTCAGTCATTCTGCTGGATGAGTTTGAGAAAGCGCACCACCGCATTTGGGACCTTTTCCTACAAATCTTCGACGATGGTCGCCTGTCCGATAGTCAAGGCACGAGTGTTGATTTCCGTCAGTCGATCATTATCATGACCTCCAATATTGGTGCGGCTATTCCAGCTTCCAATGCGGGGCGCCGTCTGGTAGGTTTTAATAGTGAAGTGGTGGAAGACAGTGCGGAAGAAGTATATAAACCTGAGGATAGCGTTACGGAAGCCGTTAATGAGACCTTCCGGCCAGAATTTGTGAACCGGATTGATAAGATTGTGGTATTCAATGCCTTGAATCAGGTTGCATTGGGTAAGATTCTAGATATTGAATTGCGAAAAGTACTCCAGCGCCGGGGCCTGCGGAATAAGAAATGGGCCTTGGATATGGAAGAATCAGCTATCGAGTTTTTGCTGGAGAAGGGCTACACCAAGAACTTGGGCGCCCGTCCGCTTAAGCGGGCTATTGAACAGTACCTCCTTGCTCCGCTGGCTACTACCATAGTCAACCATAATTTCCCGAAAGGGGATCAGTTTTTACTGGTCAGTCGTGGTAAAAAAGACAACCTCAAGGTTCGCTTCATCGACCCCGACGAACCCAACTTGACTTGGCAAGAAAAACTCAAACGACAACAATATCAGGAACAAAAGTCGAAGTCGCTTGATCTGAAAACTATCCTTCGCGAATGCTATGGTTCCCTGGCGGAGTTTACTTGCATCAAAAATGAATTTGAGCAACTACGACAAGCCTATTTGGATTCGGATATTGCTGACAGCAAGGAGGACGCCATGAACGAAATGGGCGAGGCCGACTTTTGGCAAAGCCCAGATCGCCACAATGTACTATCCCTAATCGAATACTACGATCGTTTTGAAGCCGCTTTTGAGACGACAGAAAAGCTATTCGAACGTTTAGAAGATCCGGATAAGGTACGCCTTGAATTCGACCCTTCCATCCTTAAAAAGTTAGCTCAGAAGGTGTATCTACTCAGTACCTCACTCCATGCCTACCAAAGTCAAGAACCACAAGATGCTATGCTCATGGTCAACTACGAGGATAAGGATGCCAAGTGGGGGCAGCGCATGGTAGATATGTATTTTGCCTGGGCTAAACGCCGGAAGATGAATGCCAAAAGAGTTGGCTCTGGCAAGAGTGAAGGGAAGCTCTATACCATCTTCCATTTTAGTGGTTTTGGCTGCTACACTATCCTGAAAAATGAGCACGGTTTTCACTTGCGTGAACAAAAGTCGAGCCGTAGTAAGATGATCGAAAAGGCACGGGTGAGAATTGATGTATATCCACTAGATTCCAGCGAATACCACCTCTTGGATGATCCAAAACGCGCCTTTCGGGCTTTTGCTGATCAAGAGCGTGGGCAGGTGGTACGCCGATTTAATATGGATAGTAAACAGTGTAAGGATGCGCACAATAAGTGGCAAACCGGGAATATGGATAAGGTGCTGAAAGGACTATTTGATGTAATGGGCTAGGGCAGGAGCGTGGACACTGCTGTTGTAGTAAGGTGCACCCTGCAAGCAAGTAAAATCAAGTATAAAAATGCGAAGCTGCGCGCTGTTCTTAGTAATCGTAATGTCGTTGGCTTGTGAGTTTGACAAAACGGATAAGGTTCCGCAAGAGAACCTTATCGTTGCGATTCCTCAATTTAATGCAGATAGTTGTTTTGTCTTCCTGGAACAGCAGGTAGAATTTGGTCATCGCTATATGAACACGCCTGAACACGAGAACTGTAAAAACTGGCTCGTAGAAACACTTCAGTCTTCCGGTTTTGCGGTGATGCCGCAGGCGTTTCAAGCAACAGCTTACAACGGCCAAACCTTAGATGGGACAAATATCATCGGGCGTTACAATCCACAAATCAAGGAAAGAATACTCCTCTGCGCCCATTATGATACCAGGCATATTGCCGATAAAGACACCACCGCAACTGATCGCCCCATTGATGGAGCAGATGACGGAGCGAGTGGTGTAGCAGTCATTCTCGAAATTGCCCGACAACTCAAGAATAACCCCATACCGATGGGCGTAGATGTAATCTTCTTTGATGCGGAGGACTATGGCTCGGACCAACCAGGTAATGATTATTCCTGGGGCCTCGGATCGCAGTACTGGTCAAAGAATGTACACGAACAGGACTATGAGGTTAAGTACGGGATTCTACTGGACATGGTAGGGGCTAAACAGGCCACTTTCCCCAAGGAGGGCTTTTCTCGACAGAGCGCTCCGCAGGAAGTAGAGAAAATCTGGCGGCTTGCCCAGGCTATGCGGCACGGCAAATACTTCGTGAACCGAAGCGCGGGCTTTTATACGGACGATCATCGCTTTATTGTAGAGAATACCGCTATTCCCATGATCGATATTATCAACATTAAAGAAAGCGGAGCCTTCGGGAGCTACCATCATACCCACGCAGATAATATGGACATCATTGATAAACAAACCCTGCAAGCGGTGGGGCAGGTAGTCTTGGCGGCCCTCTACAAAGAATCAAATAAAGAGAACTTCTGATTCATCTATGTATAACATCGACGAAATCCGGGCGAACTACAAGAGCTTTACGGACGCTCGTATCATCCGCATTGCTAAGCAAGAGTCACAATCGCTCAAGCGAGAAGTGGTGCCGGTCTTGCTAGCCGAGATCAAGCGTAGAGGACTTGGAACAGACCTAGTGCAGTGGGTAGAAGCCGAAACTCGAGAACTTAGTAGCCCGGAAAGAGCTGCTTTGCTGAAAATAATCACCTCTTCTACATGCCCTAACTGCCAGCAAAATAGTGAGCTACGGGGTTATCGTTATGATACGCTAATTGGTGCTTTAATTACGTCTTTTGATAGCTCCCAAACTTCTATTATTTGCAAGAATTGTGGGAAAAGAGACTTGCGAAAATCCCTGTCCCTTTCCTTACTACTCGGTTGGTGGTCGGTTCCATCTTTCCTCCGGATGCCATTTCTGCTGGTGGGAAAACTCAATGATTACGTCAAAAGAGATAAGGTGAGTGCCGACCTCCTCAACGGGCTTATCGACCAGCACAAAGGCCGTATTCTGTTGAGCGATGATGCGGAAAAAGAGATTGGCCTCATCGTTCAGGAGTTCAATCGAGCTAATGAACAGGAGTACCTGAGCTAGCTGAGGGTGTACAACAAGAGAGCGCCATCAGAGGACTTGTTATCTCCTGATGGCGCCTAAGCTTATTTTAGCAAATTGCTATTAGCTCGCCATTCTTGCGTCGTACCGTCCCGTTCCCAAATCGTGTAGCATCTTGAAGTGACTGGCCACCGCACTGAAAAAGGTTTCGTGTTGGTGGTAGGGGATATTGTACTCCTCGGCGGTAGCTTTCACAATCGGAGACAATTTACGGTAGTGCACATGGCAAATGTGGGGGAATAAATGGTGCTCAACCTGATAGTTTAAGCCTCCCACAAACCAGGAGAAGAAAGTGCTTCTATTGGCAAAGTTTGCAGTAGTGAGGAGTTGGTGCACCGCCCAATTGTTTTCAACACTCCCGCCCTCATCGGGCTTAAAGAAGCTGGTATCTTCCAGTACGTGAGCGGGTTGAAAGATCAAAGCCAGGATAAGGCCGCAGATGAAGTGCATGGTCATGAAGCCAATTAGGGTCTGCCACCACGGAAAGTCTAGTATCAAAATAGGTAATACAAAGGTGGCTAGCACATACAGTATTTTATAAACCCACACCTGGGTTATGGCTTTGCGGTAGCTGAGTCCTTCCGTTTTGAGCAAATCATAGCGATTGTAACGCTTGACTTGGTTAAAGTCTTTATACACTACCCAGAAAATGGTCATTAGGCTGTACAGTACTGGAGCGTAAAAAGCCTGGAAACGGTACTTGCGATCAAATTCCTTATCGGGGGTGAATCTGAAGACATCTTGCTCAATATCCTCATCGTAACCGTGAATGTTAGTGTAAGAATGGTGAAGCAAATTGTGCTGTATTTTCCAGTTGATGTGGTAGCCCCCAACGAAGTTGAGGATGAAGCCCAAGGCACCGTTTACATTCTTATTGCTGGAATAGGCACCATGGTTGGCATCATGCATAACGGAGAGTCCGATGCCAGACATACCGAGCCCCATGAGGGTCCATAATACCATGCTTCCCCAGAAAGTCTCGGCAAAACCAAGTAGAAGTAGTATGAACGGCACAAAGTATAGGCTGATCATAAAAGCAGTTTTGAACACCATATTACCATTGGCATGCTTGGAAATTTGGTGATCCGTAAAATACTGATTAACTCTTTTGTGAAGTTCCTGGAAAAATTCAGGCTCACTTTTACGGTTAAACTTTACAGGCTTGTTTTTCGTCATTTGTTGCATGATAGCTGCTTATTTGGTAGGGAAGCGTCGTAATCAAGAAATTGTTCATAATGCACTTCCAGTCTAAATGGATAAACTAGTCATAATCTGGCTGCCCACAAAGCAATCGACGGAAAAGATGCGGGACAGAAGTATCAGTCATTCAAGTAATTAGCCTACTAATAGATTAGATCGAACTTGCTCGCGTTAATTCACGAAAAGACAGATCACTAACACAATTAGCACCTAACATGACTGGTAACCAACAGCTGACTACTCTATCAAGAATTTACGCGAAGAAACAATTATACGCTTGATATTTCAAACGTTGGAGCTATTTCAATTAGAAAAAATGACATGGATTGGAGATATCTACTCTTGTCTTTTTTTCTTTAGCTGGATATTGTAATCATCCAGCGTACCTTTTACCCTAAGATTTAGGTATCGTGTCCTTTTATCGGGGTCTATTTCTACAATTTCATCTTCTGTTACTTCTCCTTCTTCTGTTTTTTTGGCGCCAAATATCTTGTAGCGGGCTCCTTCCTTAATAATTGCCCACGGGATACGAACATAATATTCCAGTGTGCCAACCATGGACTGTTCCCCAGATAGCTCGTAATGACCTAAAGTGGATTCTATAGTCATATTTGGTATGGTAATAATGCCATTCGTAATATCCATATGGTTTTGGAGCGTATCAAACTTAACAGAAGACAAGTTTTTGTCGCCCATGTAATCTGACAACATCAAGATGGGCTCGTAATTTTCTAAGCTACCATTCAACAGTTCAACATCCATATGAATTTCTGATTGATCGATGTCTGGTACCAGATCTGGGTATATTCGAATATTCCCCGTGATGTCTGCTGATAGTTGACCATGAACATAATCAGACAGCACCTCATCAGAACCATAGTTTTCGTACTTCAAGAGTAGCTGATCTATATCAGCTTGAATCACTTTTAGTTTAGGCTTGCAGTAAATTCGATCAGGATTGCTACCATTGAAATAACCTGACATCAGGAATTGCCCTCCAACGGCCAGCATACTCATCGTATCCACATGGATATAATGATCGTGTGTTGTTCTTAGCCTACTATGAATTTTTTGTAAGTCAAGCTGGTGATAAATAAAGTGCTCCACATCCACATCAAAGGTCATGTCGGTGAAGGGGAGCTCATAAATATTGAAGGCAGTGCTGTGTGCTTCTACATCATCGGTTGTCGCCTCTTGAGTTCCAGTTGTTTTGGCAGAACTTGCCGGAGTGGGATTGAAAGCGAATAGTTGATCAAAGTCGATGTATCGGGCGCTTAAGCCAAAATGGTTGTCTCGTAGTTTAATCGATTCATCTTCCCCCAGGTAATAGTTCATATCCACATCGAAAATACTGCGCCCAATCTTGCCGTGCATTTGCTCTATGACCACATGCTCATCTTCGTAGTGGAACCTTCCGGAAAAATCTTCAAAACGCATCGGGTGAACATGCATTTTTGCGTCAAACCGATCCAAATCGATATCTACTGAATGTAATTCAGAATCTTTATAATGCATAGCTCCGTCAAAGTGCAGCTTTAGATTATCAAATTCTTCGTGGCGATAATCTTCGGGGACATAGTTTTCCCCTTGGTAGGAAAAGATGTCTTCCAGTTTTAGCAAGTCAGCATTTAGGCTAATATCCAACTCTACATCCCCATTCAGGGTGTCTTTCATCCAGAAACCGTAATCGTGAATATTGCCATTAAAATGGAAGTCCGATTGATCAATAAATCCAGTGAAGTCTATGATCTTTAAGTCCCGATCATCAATCAGAACGTCCACATGAAAATCGTGTAATTCATGGGGATAGTGTTTCAGTTGAGCATGTAGATCCTCCACAAAGAACTCTCCCACGGGGATATATTCGTAAGCAGTTAATCCACCAGCAGTAGAATTGAACTTCAATTGTAACTTCAGGTCTTCTATCTGCTCATCTATCCCAGTGGTGTCGCCTTGCGTGAAACCCGTCAATTCTGCAATATCCAACAGCTTTGAGCTTAGGTTGAGCTCTGCTTCTACCGGTGCGTCCAAGTTTACACCTTGCGCAAGATTATCTTCCATCAAGGCACCGTAGTTTTGTACATTACCATTGACCTTGAAATCAGACTTGTCTATAAAACCATAGCAATCAATAATCTTTATGAAACTACTGTCGATGACCATATCTGCATGAAAATCATGCAACTCATGTGGGAAAATTTTGGACTGTGCATGAAGTCTTTCTACCACAAACTCACCTTCCGGTAAGTACTTAGATTCCGTAATAGCACGCGCCGTAGTTTTGGCCTTCAGCAGTAGCCGTAAATCTTCAATTTGCTCATCCACTCCAGCAATATCCCCTTGCGTAAAGCCAGTCAGTTCGGCAATGTCTAAGAAGTTAGAGCTGATGTCTAGTTCTGCTTCAACTGGGGTATTTGAATGGTGCACTATTTCTACAATATCAGAAACATAACCTTGCATGGATAAATCTGTGCCTCCCATCTTTAGGTCAAATTTATCCAATGTCCCGCGCTTACCGGTCATGGCAAAGTGCATATCCAAGGCGTCAATAGGTACCGCTAAATCTGGTGATTCTACGTGTAGGTTTTCAACAGTTAATTCGCTGTAATAGGCTTGATCTAGTGCGTTAAGCGTTTTCTCTGGATGTTCCAGGTCTATGATGTCGTGAAAATGCATGTCGAGCTTCACGTCGCCAGAAATGTCTTGTGTTTCCGACAAGTTGAAAAACTGGGCCAGGAACTCGACTTTAAAGTCTGTATTTAGCTCAAGATCTACCTCTGGTTCAACAAAATTTTTCACTAGTAAGGAAGCAACAAAATTACCCGATTCTAATTTTGAAGTGAAGTCTTCAATAGAGAACTCCATGGTTTCGAGGGTCTGATCTGCTCCATTAGTGAAGTGGCCTTTAAAGCCAAGGTTATCAATTTTTTTACGGACGTCTACATTTTCTAGAAATGCTTCATCTGCCCCGAATTCAACATCGATAAATGGCAATTGACCATCGGTAACAGGGCCTACTACATCAGCATTGAAATAAATTTCACCTGCATTATTATACCGTTCTAAAATGGGAATAAGGTCTTCGGGAGCAAAAGCAATCAACATATCGAAGTTGGGTTTTATCCCGTTGATATACAGATCCAGGGCCATGTCTTTTTCCGTTTCAATACTGCCCTGTATATTAAAATCACCATTTTCCATCTTAATGCCAGATGGTGCAACTTCGATTAAGCCGGACAACTCATTGAATACGATGTCGGTATGCAGCTCAAAGTGTTTGTGTTTTATGAAAGTGGTGTCTTGATCCTGGATGATGTTTAAGTCAAATTTTGTATCGATGTGGGTGGCAATTTCTTGATTAGCGGTTTTAAACCCACTTTTTGCCCAATGGATAAAAGTTTCCACATCTAGTTTACTCTCTTCATCGTACTTATGGATGTCAAGGTTCTTAAGTTCAATATTTTTCAGATGAACTTCGAAAGGCGCCGTTTCCTCCACTTCTGTATTGGGTGTTGCTAAGGCATTTTCGATATTAATACTACCGTCTTTATGCTTGATGATGTTAAAAAAACCGTCTTCAATCAGTAATTTTTGAACGTCATAGTTAGCGGCAATGATGTCTCGTATATTGAAGCCTACGTATATGTCTGCTACATCTAAGATCAGATCAGCATCCTTTTCTTTTGTCTCGTATACTTTAACACTATCGACTTTTACGGAGATATAAGGAAAGTTTTTGAAGGGCGCTATATGCGTATCTCCGATTACAATTGATCCTTCGTAGGTTTTATTTAAGGCGTCTATTTCATTCTGTATAAGCCCATCTTGCGTCTGATAAACGATGAAGGTTACGGCTCCAATCAATGAGATTGGGATTAGGGTACTGAATAGTATAAACCTTTTCCAAAATTTACGTCGCTGAAGAAAGTCGAGCTTCATGGTGTGTTTTATATATGGTAGTCCTACAGATATCAAGCTGGGATTGAAGAGCTTAAGGCAGTGCTTATCCATAAAAGCGACCAAATTTAGAAGCCCCAATGCACGGCCCTAACTGCTATAGCCGAAAGATAAAGAAAATGACTTTACCCATTTGGGTAAGCAGAGCCGTAAATGCTGCTGTAGGTTTGTAAATGCTGGCCAGGAGCGCATGAAAAGGGCATCGCCGATCTTAAAGGCCGCCAGCGACTCTGCTTCCTGATAGGGGAAGACATCGGCGGGGGCGATACCGTAAGAAAAGTCTTGGCCCACATACAGATATTGGGTACTTACGGGGCCAACGGTGCACACACTGGGACTAGTGTGGCACTAATTCATCAAAATCGCAGTCCAATTGGTCCATCCGGGGTGAGTTTTTAGCTTACTGAGGAGATACAGATTCTTGGAATAGGTTTTCCATACTTTCCACTGCGGCCACCGCGGTCAGCTTGCCCTGTATCACTTGACTAAAGGTTTGGGAAATATCCGGCGCATATTCCATGTATAATGGGGTGACCGGGCGCAAGCGGGCATTAGGCATCACTTTTTTAGCCAGGCTAAGAGCTGGTACGGCCGCTAGAAGTCCCTCATCATTATACAAGTTGCCAAGCGTTGGTAAAAGCCCTGCTTGCCTAGCTAGGGTGCGCTGTTGAGCCTCAGCGGTCAAGAATCGAATAAAGGTCCAGGCTGCTTCTTGTTCCTCGGCGGTAGAAGTGGCACTTAGCATAAGATTCCAACCGCCCAGGCAGCTGTAAGAAGAAGTACCATTTTTGCTGACCGGTAGGGCGGTAACTCCTAGCGCATCTTCGGTAATTTGTGAACCATTATTCAGGATTCGAGTATAAACACCTGGCCAAGAACGCATAAATAGTGCATCCCCATTTCTAAAGGCCCGGAGCGATTCTCCTTCTTTGTGCGTATGCACATCCACGGGAGCAATCCCATTGGATACGAGTGATACTGCTTCTTGCAGGCCATCAATTGCTTCGTCGCTATTGATATTCATTAGGGGGATGTGTGGGTCATCACTAGCCATTGTTAAGTCACTGAGCATGATTTGGCCGCCAGCGTTCCAGATGAATTCGCAAGCATTAGCCACTCCTCCTTCGTAGTTCCCTCCCTGGAATAAATAACCGTATTTGATAAAGTTATCGTTCTGGATCTTCTGAGAAATGCTACGGACCTGTGCCCAGGTAGTGGGAGGATTATTATAGCCGTACTTCTGTAGTAGATCTTTACGGTAGTAAAGGATGCCCAAGTCGGTATACCAGGGGACTCCCCAAACGCTATTGCGGTAGCTGACCGAGTTAAGAGCTGTAGGCACAAAATCCTTAGCCTGATATTCGGTAAAAAGCAGTTGAGAGAGATCTTTGACCCAGCCTTGTTCGGCAAAAGTGGACGTCCAGACGACGTCGGCACTGAGTAGGTCGATATCGGAGGTGCCACTGCTCAACTCTCTTTCTAATTCACGGTAGTACTCGTCGGACAGTCTTGATTTAACTTGGAAGTCGACATAAAATTCTCCAGCGTACTGGGCATTAAACTCATCCACCAGTCGTTGAACGGTGCCGGAGTCGTCTGGTCCACTCGTAAAGACAATTTCAGTAGATCCTGAGCAGGATACGAGTAAGGCGAAAAGGGCAATCGTATTTAGGGTATAAAGTAGAAAGGAGGTATACTTCCTCGTTCTCATAAATAAGATAGTTGGATTTTATCTTTAATAAAAGGCCTGCGACCGACAGATCGGTTGCTCGTATTTGTGATTTTTACGCTTTTGAAGCTGCAGCCTCTCTGACTGTGAAATACGCTAGCACTTTGTCTGTCCTGTACTAGGAACGTTGTGCCCGGTACTTCACTATAATTTTTTGGCGTGTCCAGCAAAAATACATTTTCTCTTACCTTTGCGCCGTGAAATTCGAAGATTTTAATCTACACAATGCGCAGCTCAAAGCATTAGCTGAAGCAGGTCTGGAAACGCCTACCGTTATCCAGGAACGGGCCTTTTCCGTCATTATGTCCGGTAAAGATGTGGTAGGAATTGCCCAGACGGGTACCGGAAAGACGCTGGCATACTTGCTGCCGGTTGTCCGTCAGTGGAAGTTTCGCAAGGATCCCCTTCCACAGATATTGGTTTTGGTACCAACCAGAGAATTGGTAGAGCAGGTAGTTGGTGAGATTAATCGGATTACTACCTATCAGAATATTGTGGCTGTGGGAGTGTACGGCGGAGTTAATCTTAAACGCCATCAAGCGGCGGTGGAGGACGGGCTAGATATTTTGGTAGGAACCCCAGGCCGGGTTTACGATCTACTGTTGGCGGGCTCGTTTCGCCCCAAGGCTATCCGCAACTTGATTCTTGATGAAGTGGACGAGCTTCTGGCGCTGGGTTTCCGGCCGCAGCTCACTAAAATTATAGACCTGCTTCCTGCCAAGCGGCAAAATTTACTTTTCTCGGCCACCATGACCGAAGAAGTACAAATCGTGATTGAGGACAGCTTCAATTTTCCGGTCCAGATCGAGGCGGCTCCTACCGGAACACCACTAGAAAATATTGATCAGGCGGTTTATCTGGTGCCCAATTACCGCACCAAACTCAATCTCTTGGCGCACATTCTACAAGATGCTGAAATCTTTAAACGAGCCCTGGTTTTCGCTCCCAGTAAACGCCTGGCTGATCTCGCTTACGAGCAGCTTGAGCCGCAATTCGGCGAAAGGGTAGGGGTGATCCACGCTAATAAAAGCCAAAACTACCGCTTTGAGCGCTTGCGCCAATTCGATAGTGGCGAGCACCGCATCCTCATTGCTACCGACCTTATTTCCCGTGGTATGGATATCAGCGATGTCTCCCACGTGATTAACCTTGATATGCCAGAGGCCTCAGAAGACTATATCCACCGTATTGGCCGTACCGGACGTGCTGATAAAGAGGGGGCTTCCATTACGATGGTCAGAAATGAAGAAGAAGCGTATCTGGCCGCCGCTGAGGAGATGATGCAAAAAACGGTTAGCCGCCTTCCATTCCCCAAAGAAGTAGCCGTTTCCGAAGAGCTGATTCCCGAAGAGATGCCCAATTTACGGGTCCCTAATGTGCGCGTTAAGCTAGCTACTAAAAAGGCAGGTGCTTTCCACGAGAAAAAGAAGAAGAACACCAAGGTAGCACTCAATCGCAGGCAATTACAAGAACAAAGGGGGCGTACTAAGGCTAACCGGCGTAAGCGCCGGAAGAAGAAGCGGTAGAGTGGGTGAATTAGAGTTAGAATTAGAGTTAGAATTAGAGTTAGAATAAGAATTAGAGTAATCCTACTACGCCACGGCTTCGTCGGACGGGGGAATTAGAGTTAGAATGCTCGTTTTTGAGTAATTCCAACTCTAAAAATTCTGGTGCTAATTTCATCGTCCGACGAAACTTCAGTGCAGTCGGATCGCTCTAACTCTAATTCATTTGATTTTCATTTTTACTTTCACTCTAACTACTACTTTTTCGTGTACTCTATAAGCCTCAGTATACCTATGATATTCTCATTCTAACTCTAACTCTAATTGTAATTCTAATTATAACCCATTCCCCATCCACTTCCCAATCTCCTCCCAGGCGCGCAGGTTCATCCAGTTGCTTCCTTTTTGGCCTCGCATTTGGTAGCCTACGTGGCCGCCTTCTTCCGTGATTTCGAGCTGCAGGAACGGGTGGTTCGGAGCTTCTGCTAGGGGCAGGCAATCGTCGGTAATGATGGGGTCGTTCAGGGCGTTAACGGCCAAGACGGGACGATTGAGGGTACTCACAAAGTTTTTTGCGGAGGCCATGTAGTAGAACTCTTTAGCGGAAGAGAGTTGGAGTAGGGGAGCAGTGAACCACTCGTCAAAGTCGCGCCAGGTCTTGACACGCTCTAGTTTGGTGATATCAATAACCCCTGGAAATCGCTTAGCTTTTTCCTGAAGTTTACCCCCCAGTTGCCTTAGGAAGCGTTTTTTATAAATGCCATTGCCGGGGAGTTCCAGGGCATCTACGCCCGCTGCTAGGTCAAAGGGGGAAGAGAAAGCGATTCCGCCCAGCACCGCATCCGGAAGCGTTTGGTGGTGCACCGAGAGGTATTTGGTGAGCATAGCCCCGCCCATGCTATAACCCACGAAAACCACTTGCTGATACTGCCCCTGGTCTAAAGCATGAGTAGTAACGGTATGGATATCGCCAATTTCACCATGATGGTACAGGCGCAGGGTGCGATTCATTTCGCCACTGCAGGAGCGGCAATTCCAGGCGATGACGTCCCAGCCGCGTTCGTGAAAGAAGCGAGCCGCTGAGCGAATGTAAGGGCGTTGGGAATTTCCTTCCAGGCCGTGGGTGAGTATTACCAGGTTGTTGGCAGCTTGCTGTTGTTGGAGCCAATCAATATCCAGAAAGTCACCATCGTCTAGCTCCAGCCGTTCGCGGCGGTAATTTACCTCGGGACCACCGAAAGCAGCGAAAATAGTTTGCAGGTGTCCATTGAATTGGTACCAGGGAGGTCCCGGATAGTTGTGCTGGTAGCTGATAGCCATATTGGGGGGGGAGAAAGTTTAGAATCAAAACAGCAATGGCAACCAAAATATCAATGCGTCCTTATTGACATTTTGATTGCCATTGCAATTACGATTTGCGAATTAGATTACTTCGCCTTAATCTCGTAGAACTCTTTCGCCGCGCGTGCTGGTGAGAGCGCAGCAATGTATTTGTTCTCCGCTACTACGTAGTATTGTACGTCTTCACTGAGCGGAATTTGCGCCATCCAGGCATCATTATCATTAGCGGCCATGGGTTGGCGCTGCCAGGGACTATCAGCGTTACGGCGGTGGTACAGCCATACAGCATCTGCTACTTCCACTTGGGCAGTAATGTTCGCATTATCGCCAATGACTTGGTGTTTAACTTCCGCTATGCTGGGTTGCTCCTTTTGCATCAGTGGGTGCGACAGCAAATGGCTAGCACGCTGATCCATTAACTCTGTAATGCCGATGATTCGAGAATTGTCAATCTGAACGGTTTCGTCGAAGTTTTTCTCGTAGAGCGCTAAGTCATACAAGCGATTGGGGTCAGCAGCTACTTCATCACCGATCAGCGCTTGAATTTCGGCCGCCTTTTCTTTGTACCAACCATTACTGAAATTTTCTTCCACGATCGTTTTGATCTGGGCCAGGTAAATCTTACGGAAATGATTGTCTTTGAGCAGTTGTACAAGTAATGGTCGCTGCATATTATCTTCCTTATAGTGGAGAAACATACTCATCTCCTGCATGCTCTCATTGCTTAAGGGAGCTCCGAGTCCAGTATAGCGGAAACCACCAAAGCTGAGGTTCATATCCCAAACCACCGGATGCCAGATATTGGCTTCGTCCTGGTATAGATAATAATTATGGCACAATCGTCCGAGATAGCTATCTAAGTTGACCAACACATTATCGTAGGCCAGCATCCAGAGCACTTCGTTGATATTCATCATCTGCTCTAGGCGCTGCGGGTATTGGTTGATCACTTCTGTAAGTGCCAGCAATTCGGCCCAGCCACCCTTTTTTGACTTGAGTTCATACAGGGCGTAGTAACAAACTGAGTCTTGGCCCAAATATTCCAAGCTAGCATTATTGCCGGTTTTACAGCTAGTCGGAGTACGGTTGTGCCAGTCGGGATCGCACTTGAAAAATACACCATTGTCGTCGCCGTAGTATTCTTTGAGAAAGTCATCATCCACTGATTCTGACAGATTATACAGCCCCAGGTATTCATCGTTTACGTACACCTTAGCGTAGTTGGCGTGAGGTGCTGGCATATACTTCCTCGCTACCTCATAGGAGAGGACTTCGCGCATGAAGCTGGGGTCACGAAAGACATTAGACAACTTCAGGGTAACGAATCCACCGGGTAGGCGCGTCTTCTTATTGACAAAGTCAACTTTGATATTGAAGGGGAGCTTTCGGCCTCCGGCATTTCTTACATTGAAATACGAACTATTCCCCTTGTAGCGTACGCCTGACTGCGGGTATTCTGTCCCATCTACGGACACGTCCGCAACGAGTCGCTCATCTTGGCCCCGTTCTTTTAGTGAATCGAGCAGGTAATGCCAATTAGATTCTTCAAACTCCAGTTTTATTTCCACTAGATGTTCCAGGTCGTAGAGGTCCTTCTGGGCCTGGACGGAGCCGCATAGCAACAGCACACCAATAAACAGGAAAAAGCGATTCATGACAACTGATTTAGACTCTGCTACTTGTTCACCTCGCGAAGAGTAGTGCTGTAGCGTTCAAAATTGTAGTGGCTAGGGCTGTAACTAACGGTCTTGGCGTTTTCTACCATGATGTAATACTCGATTCCTTGTTCACCGGCATTAGGCTTGACCACGGCACCGAAAATGGTATCACCGGCTTCTTTATCGTAATGGTTACCATCATCCAACATGCTGGTTACCTGAAAGTCTTTCTGCCCCGTTAAGCGGTAGTGTAGATACACATTTTTTGCATAACCGTCGATTTTGGCGTGAATCCGGAACTCGTCCAGCTGCGTGCTGGAAAATCGTTCCCGGCCTTCCACCTCCAATTCACTCACCTCGGGAGGAAGCAGCGTGTACACTTCTGTACCCTGTAAAAAGCTGGCCCGGCGGTTCATAAAGGCCACCAAACCAGGAATACGACTGCGGCGTCCGATGGTCTCCTCCAGGCTTTGCCCAAATTCTACGGCAGTGTAGTATTGACCTCCGTCTTCTTGGCGAGCTTCTGCCAGCATCGTCTGCAAGGCTTTAGCGCGGTTTTCCAATTTCCCACTCAACACCCATTCTACCAGGATCAGGCGCATATTGGCCAGGTATTGCTTGTAGTGAAGGTCATCACTCAACAAGGCGCTAATGAGTGGTCGTTGCTCATTGCCGCGGTGCAAGCTTGGGTTTAGGGTGAGCAAGGCTGGGGTGCTCAGATCTGATGCACCTTCACCCGTGTTTTTAAAGCTTCCAAAGGCTAGGTTGAGATCCCCCAAAATTGGTGAAATCATGCCATTATCTGCCTGGTAGAGGTAATAATTGTTGGCGTACTGTCCGGTATAAGCGTTTAGGTTCACCAGCACATTGTTATAAGCAAGCATCCAAAGTGCCGCATCAACATCCAGTGATTTGGCGATAGATGATGAGTTGCCACTGGCGAGTGCCCCAGCTAAGTTGCTAACCGAGCTAAGATCGCCTTGCAGGACAATCCAATTGTTTTCGTTACACGCATCTGCTTCCTCGTACTGAAGAGAGCCGTAAACCTTTTTTTTGCAACCCGCAGGAACTACTTCGCTAGGGTCTGACTGCGGCATGACGAGACCCCCACTTTCACTGCCGAATACGCGTTTGAGGTATCCACTACTTACCGCTTCCTTATTCACAAAAAGGCCGTAATAATCGTCATTGATAAATACCTTAGCATAATTAGCCTGTGGTGCATTAAAGTAAGTTCTAGCTATCTCGCTGGCCAATACTTCTCGCACTAGCGAAGGATCGCGTAACGCACTTGATAAATCGAGTGCCTTGTAGTCTCCGAGGCTGTTCTCCCCTAGATCGATGTAGATTCCGTTCCGCTTACCATTGGGTGTAAAGGAGCGTCCATCCCGGTAGCGTACTCCTGCATCTTCCATTGCTGCTGCACCATTGATAGTGACAGTACCATTCAGTAGTTCTTCTCCATTGAAACGCAGAGAATCTAGTAGGTATTTCCAGTTATCCGCTTCAAATTCAATGCGAATTTCCTGAATCTTATCAGTAGAATAGAAATTATTTGCTTGCGCAAAAAGAAGAATAGGGGCGAAGGCAAGTAAGAGTGAAGTTAGATTTTTTTTCATAGTGGCTCAACTAATATGTGCTACACGGAATTGTGACAATAGCCGCAACTATCGTCAGTTTTTGGTCATGCAATATTAGTCAATTTTACGCAGAAGTAAGCCTCACCTTCGTGAGATGGTAGACTGTGTAGAGGAGGGGTATAAATGGGTGAGGTTGTGGTGCTAAGCAGTTGGTATTATCCTGCTAGTAGCATGCGTAGGTGCAGCATTACGTTAAGCCCCATGATAGCTGCTAAGCCTAGGCCCAAGAAGCGCATCCAAAGTCCATTTTGCTCGCGAAAGGCGGCAGCTTTAGCCTGGCGTTCCTCATCCTTAATTTTGATCAGACCGCGCGAAAAGAGGTAGAGGTATACACCAAGACCAAATAATAAAATCTCAACCAATAGCCCGAGAAATTCCATACTATAAGAGGTAAGATGATATTAATGTGTCGCCTTTTCTGTTTCCTGCACTTGGCGCGTGCGCTTCCTGAAATACTTAGCGTTCACCAGCAAAAGCCCAAATGATTCGCCCGCCTCTTTTTCCCGGTTGGCGTGATGCGCTCCATGCGCTCTTAGGATAGCGCGGCTGTAGCGGCTGTCGAGTTGGCGAAACCACTTAAAGCGTTGGTGGATGTAAACATCATGGATGAGGAAGTAAACCAGTCCGTAAATGGAAATGCCAATACCTACAAAAGTGAGCCAAAACACCGGCTCAAAATTCAGACCAATAATATAGCTGGCTGCGCTAGGAACAGCGAATACTAGGAAAAACAGATCATTCTTTTCAAAAAAACCATCATCATCATGATGTGGCTTATGATGGTCTTCGTGCCAGTCCCACAAGAAGCCGTGCATTACGTATTTGTGGGCAAACCAAGCCACAAACTCCATTGCAAGAAAGGTGAGGATCGTTATACCGATATACAATACTGTTGTCATTTGTTTCCCAGGCATTTTGGTTCAGTGGCGAAACAAAGATAGCTGGAAAAGGTTTGTGGAAATTGTTGGGGGTATGAAATAAGGAATTGGAACTAAGGGGGCGCTGTTGCAGGCAGCAAAGATGCAGGCCGTTTATTCTTCTTCAAAGTATTTATAGGGAACTTTGTGTAGAGATTTAATGTAAGCCTCGATCTGCTCGATCTCACTTGCTATTTCCTTTTTCGTTAACGCCTCTTCTTTTTTTCGCTCCGCACCATACTTTTTTAAGCGTTCTACATGATTAGTTACTGCTTTAATTGCTTGCTTTGGACTAATCACATCAACGGCGGATAACCATTTTATTATCTCTAAATATTGAAGGGCGATTTTCCCTTTTTGAAATCTATTTTTTACCAAGTCACTTATGTTGGTTGGTATATGAGCCTGGTAATCGTCTTCTTCTTGCCTTAGAATCATCAATTTCTCAAAATCTAACTGACGACTTAAGTACCCCAGTTCATGATATATGTTTGGTTTTGAGAAATATTCTTTTCCTATCTCAACTAGCTCCGGCTCATCAATTCCTGATTCCTTTTTTATCGCGTTCGGAATATCGTTCGTTAAGAAAATTATTCCTAAGGTTGATTCTGCTAGTGCATTGTAGATCTGTCGACTTAGAAAGTCTTTGTTCTCTGCTATTACTATTTTTGACTGTATTAAAGCATCTCCTTTTGTTGGCTTAAAATCATTTTTTAGCCACTTATCAACTAGCATCGCTTCCTTCAATGGTGCTGGTTTTTGAGTATCCCATTTATTCCAGCAGCATGAGATAAATATCACCTCCTTTCCCGATACTTTCTCCGTCTCAATACAGAACTTATTTAACAGTCTAGCTATTCTTCTTCGCCAGCTTTCTAGTTCGATATGGGCTATTGAAGAATCCATGCCCTTTACGATCTGTGTTAACCGATCAGCTTTGAATTTGAAATTTATCTCGGTAAAATATTTAATCGATGCTAGAGAGTTCTTCTTAAAGGCGATATAATTAGTAACATCCTCATGGTCCATAGTCAGATCATGTCTCCATAGATAACGAAAATGGTCTAGTACGTATTTATAGCTGGAGTTTACATCGCCAAACTCATTAAACTTTGACAGTTCTACCAAAGGGAGAGCGAGTGAAAGTTTACGTTCATACCTATTATCCTTAGAGAACTGATAACTATCATAGTACACTTTATCATTAACCACAAGTCCACACAAACTAGGGTTAATTGGAGTGAATCTCACGATCAACATCTTTCCTGATTCAATATCCTTTTCTTCCTCTTTATGAAAAGGGAACCATTTATACCGATCTACCAATTCTTGTATATATTCTAGACTGTATTTCTGGCTTCTTACAAAATTGGAGCTCCAAAAATCTGTTTCGTCGATCTGCCTCGTTAAATTTAAGAAAGGGATTTCTTTTTCATCTTCCACAGAAGATCTATTCGTTGAGTTTTCTGCCTGGATAAAAGAAAAAGCGAAGGTTGAATATGGGTATACAAATAAGATCCTGAACTTAATCTGAATTCCTAGAGCGTTAATTTTTTCTGCGCTCCTAACAATTTCTTCAATTTTCTCTACGACTGGAGCTTTCGTGTAATTACCTCCTTTATCAAAAAGTGTAGTTGCCGCCAATCCAACAAAGTCAACTTTTATCCGCTTTTTATATACGACACCATTTATCTTTTTCGGATTACTTAATGGTATGGCAGTATCTATTAATCCACCCTTAATAGGTTCGCCAGATTCATTCCAAAGTGATAACTTATTTTTAAGGTTTGATAAATATTCTACAGCTCTTCTATCAGAATAAATGTTCATTAATTATTTTAAAATAAAGGTACTATTTTTAAATATTGCCTGCAACTTCAATTTAGGCACAAGTCAGCCACGACGCAGTAGTACAACATCTCTAGCTATGAGTAAAAAAGCAGGGAATATAGTCCATTAATTGTCTCATCTGCGGAGTGAGGGAATAGTAAGCCGCTGATTGGTAGCTTTTCTTTAGTTCTTACTAAGGCAGCAAAAGCTCAATTGAGAAATTAAATGCTATTGTATTTGACTCAAAAGCTTTTCTGCCTTAGCCCCAAGTCCTCCGCCGGCTGTCGCTACTACCTCTAAATGCGCCCGGGCTGCCGCTACATCGTCAGCTGCCAGGTCAAATAAGGCGGCGTACCAATTGGCTTGATCTTTTAGTAATGGGTGGTTCAGTAATGGAAGCAAGGCAGTTTGGGCATCCTCCTGTGCCCCATTTTCCCAATGGCTAATGGCCAAGGCCAATTGTAACGGTGCTTGATTAGAGTCAGCTTCCAAAGCATCTTCCAGTCTCGGGACAGCTCCTTCGTAGTTTCCAGCTTGGTAGGCTTCTACGGCTAAACTCGTTAGATCTCCTTGTCCCGGACTGCGGGTAGTATTCTTGAGAGCGTAGGGCTCGTAGTTGCTGGCGTATATGTTTGAATTATTGGCGGGTTGCTGGATCAAAAACAGGATGGTTAGTGCACCAATGAGCAAGCCGGCAGCCATTATCCAGCGGTTCATCAGGCCCCGGCCAATGGGGACCACCTTGCTATCATTAGCTTGACCTTCATCTGTCTGGTATTCGGCATGAATTTGGTTTAATCGTGCCCGAAGTGGCCCTTGACTACCGAAAGCAATACCCTGCCGAAGCTGATGTTGGAACGCTAAGTCCTTTCGCAGTTGCTCTTCCTTATCTAACTGTACCTCAAAGGCCTGGCGTTCTTCCTGGGGTAGTTGGCCATCAAGGAAATCATCGATTTTTTCCCAATACTGGTCTTCGTTTCCGCTCATGATAATTGCATTTTTCTCCTAATACTGTAGCATTTCACTAGCCTGGGGTTGACTTAAGATCCATTCCCGGAGCTTCCGCATACAGCGTGATTTTTTGTTTTTGGCTACCTGCTCACCAGAGTACCCCATCTGCTCCGCAATATGCTTCATGCGGCACCTTTCAAAGTAGTACATCTGTAAAACTTGCCGACAATCATCACCCAGTTGTGCCAATCCGTTAGCTACTAGTTGGTTGCGATCGTTGGTTTCCAACAGCTGCAAGGCTTCCGCCTCCAGGCCCACCGTTTCTTGGTGTACTTCTGTAATGGGCGATTCGCGTTTGCGCTTGCGCAGTTTCATTAACCAGACGTTTCTACAAATTGCGTAAAGCAGTGTCTTTAGGCTCGCAGTCAACTGAAAATCTACTTGCCGCACCTTATTAAACAAGGCTACTAAGCCATCTTGAAACACATCGGCTGCATCGTCAACACTTCCGTTGTTGCGCAATACCAATTGCTCAATCATGCCGTAGTACTGTTCGTACAGCGATCTAAAGCCACGATCTTGCTGTCCCTGGCGCTCCGACTGGAGGTGCTCAAGGATCGCCTTATCATCCACCACAGGTAGTACTTTGTAATTGCTCAAGGAAAAAAAAGGTAACCAGTTTGGAGAAAAATAAACAGTGACAAAGATAGAAAAGATCACTTAGGCATTCACTTGGGGCTTAGCCAAAGCGTACTTCTGTCTAGTTAACTTAAGGCTTATCCAAGCTGCTCTTACCATAATACAGTCACCTATTGCGGCGCCAGCAGATACTAAGTGATGCTTTGCACAGAAGCTGGCTAGGCACGCCCAATGGTCCGCTTAAACTTACGTGGATTGCGCAGTAAATCGAAGAACGGACGGAGGTACTCCTGGCACTTTTCCCGAGTCTCTTCGTCCAAATAATCGGCGGCAGCACAGATAGTATAAATCGCTTCTTCCTGTTCCAGGAAAAAGGCAATGGCCGCATCAATTTCCTCGTCGGTGGTTTTATAAGAGAAGAAATAGCGTTCGTGGATACTGCTAATGGGCAAAATATCGGCAGGGACGGCGTAAGTATTCCCCACAAAACCGGCGTAGTCAAAATCATAGGCCACAAACTCCGTACGCATATTGTCGGGGTATTTGACCAGCTCCAAGTTGTGCTTATTGGATACCGACCAATCGCAATTGGCGATCATGTACTGGAAAAACATCATCCGTACAAAGCGCTCGCGGTCTACTGCCGAAGCAGTTACCCGGCCCCACTGCAGTGCCATAGCACCGGTGCGGTGACTGTAATCCTGCTCCGTTTCAATTAGAAAGCCAGTCAGTTCATAGTTTCTTTTCGGGCCATTGATCTCAATGTCGATCAACTTGGTTTGTAGTCCGTGATCACTAATCTGCCTATATAACTCATAGACGAGAAATTCCTTATAAAGATTGGTCTGTCCGAACTTCCAGTCTTTACAGGGGATAACCAGCTTAAGCTTGTCGTTGCGTACGTAGCCCAGGGCATCCAAATCGGATTTTTGCAAGTCCACCATCAGCGGCGGTAAGTTGCAGACTACTTTGCGAATGTTGCCACGGGCTCTTACCCTTCCGGTAAAATCGTGCTCTAAGCCATCAGCTTGTAGTGAAATCTGCGCCTCTTGGTATTCTTTTTCTCTTTTGCGCCTTATCAGTTGGACAAAGTCCGTATTCAATGTCAATTTAGGACGGCTGACACTGGCCATCATGATGTCTTGAATGCTAGTGGTGGGGTTTTCCTTGGTCCTGGTGAGTAGGAGCTGTTCTCCATCCCGGTCAATAATGTAGGAGGCATCATCTTCAATGAGTAGTATTTGGCCATCCTGGCCCAGCTTGATACTACAATCCACCACAATGAGTTTGCCGCCATAGCGGAACTGTATGCTTTCCTGACTGGTATGACCCACAATCATTTTCTGCTGATCATAAGCCTTGAGCTGCTTTTTGAATTTCCCTTTTGCTAGTGGTTTATCCGCAAAATATCCCCGATACCAAACAGGACCATCTTCGCCGTACAGTAGCGACAGAGTAGGATCGGCTTCAATACTATCCTCGGGCTGGCGGAGAATCTTATCGCGAAACAGGGCGTTCATTTGGTCAAGGGAGAGTTGCAATTTTAAGACCTCTGGAGAGAGACCAGCGTGTAGAAAGAGGTTGCGGTTAATGGAGACTGCCACCTGATGCTGAGCAATCCAGTCACCTAACACACTTCCCTCTACAAAGAGGTCCTTATACGGCGTTCGCAGTGCACCGGCCGTGTAGTTATATTTCCGGTGTAGGTAGCGAATATCACCATTTAAAACCATCAATTCGTGATTACCCAATAGCAGGTGCAAGCGCCCTCCCTGGGCAATGGCTTGTTGCTCCAAGTGGAAGAACAACCACAAAATGGGTAAGACCTCGTCTCCGCGGTCTAGATTATCTCCAATCACCACCAAATGACCTGCGCCCAGATTCCATTCGTTTTGCGCATTAATTACGCCACCAGCCAAAAGGAGTTGCCGCATGAGTTCATACTGCCCATGCACATCACTAATGACCATAATCTGTTTGACGCCGGTATAAGTGCTACTGGGAGCCTCCGGAAAATCCAATTTTTGCAGATCAACGACGGGTAAGCTATCGCGTTGAAATACGGTGGCGTCCGCACGAGCAATAACGGTGTCCTGCGGATATCCGCGCTCAATCCATTTGATTTGCAGGCTGTCTTCTTGTTGAAAGATATAAGGACCGTCAAAATAAGGTGGACGCTCTTGTGCGCTCAGACAAAAATGGAACAGGATCATTAAAGCCAGCCCGATCATCTTTGTATAACTGATTGGACGGACTTTTAGGGCACTTCTGTAATTCACGGCGGGTAATGCTTTGTAATTGCTCAACGGTAAACCAGTTGATAGAGAATGAACGCTAGTAAAGATAGGAAACATCAATTGGCATATGAGAATCAGCCTTTCTACAAGACCCTAACAGATGCGTTTATTAGACATCCCTCCACTAAAAAATAGGGTACATTTGACTTGTTATTGGAAAACGAAATTAGATGAATCTCGCCGTTTTAACTTTAATGATTAACGCAGGCCTTTGCGTGTTGATCTGGATTGTACAGCTAGTGGTATACCCGAGCTTCTGTCATTATTCAGAAGCGGAAATCAAGTACTGGCATCCTATTTACACCGTGCAGATTACCTATATCGTACTCCCGCTCATGCTGGGCCAGTTAGGGGTGTACGTCTACACAGCTATGCGTACCAGCTCGTGGCAAACACTCCTGATATTGGCTTTAGTAGTGGGTACCTGGCTGGTTACTTTTTTAATTTCCGTCCCGCTACATAGCGCCATTGATCAGCAAGCTGATTCTATGCTGGCCAGAGAGAAACTGATACAAACCAACTGGATTCGCACCTTTATTTGGAGCTTGATTCTGGTCTTAAGTGTCCTATTTTATGGCAAATAAATGTAGAACCTGCCAAAAGTAGGATATTGCAGGCCTGCCTGGTAGCGCGTACTCCTTCCTATGGAAGGTTATATTCTAGCAGTCTTACATCAATGTGTTGCCCACCAAACCAGAAGTAATGATTGGTATTTACTAACCCAACTCCTTGGGAGAAGTAATTATTGATAATGTACTCGTGCGTTGTAGCTGTGGAATCAGTAGCTAGTATCTGACCGCGCACATTGACACAATCAAATGCACCGGCCGGGGTAACGACCAATTCTAATTGCTCATCGTAGCGGTATTCGATGACACCGGAATCTGCAGTAAGGACGGTGGTACGCACCAATTCTCCCGCATCAGCGGGGTCGATGGTCAGGAATAGGATGGTATCTGCGGGAAATTGTTCATACAGCTTTCCATCTCTCAGGCGCAAAGTGGTTGGGAAATAGACGCGGAGAAAGAAATTAGTGGCAGCGGAAAGGGTAAAGACCAAATCGTCTCCATCCCTGGTACTCGTTAAGACGGTAATAGTATCTAAATCAATACGTTGAGGTCCATTGAAGTTATCGGTAGTCGTTTGGTAGACCCAGCTTGCACCTACTTCCAATGGGAAGAATTCTAGGGCACTGGCTGCTGGGGTAGCATCATTTTTACTACAAGACCAGCAGAGCATAATGAACAGGAAAAGCGCGTAAATTGGAAACGATTTCATGTCTCAAAGAGTGTGTTTAATCCACTTCGATAACGTATATCTATCCACGGTCATTTTCAGAAAGTAGTTTTTAACAGCTGCTAGGCAAAGAGGGTTTTGTAAAGTTCTTCCAGCTTGCCAATGGTATACACCTTAATTCCGTAGCGCTCGGTATCTAACCCTTTGGTGTTATACTTAGAGATGAATATTTCCTTAAAACCCAGGCGATCTGCCTCTTGGATGCGTTGCTCAATCCGATTCACGGCCCGGATTTCTCCACTCAATCCTACTTCGCCCGCAAAGCAGACATCGGCGGGTACCGAAACATCTTCGTAACTCGACATCAGCGCTGCGCAGATGCTCAGGTCAATAGCTGGATCATCTACCCGGATGCCGCCCGCAATATTGAGAAAGACATCCTGTTGCCCCAGGGCAAAGCCACCGCGTTTTTCCAATACCGCCAGTAGCATATTCAGCCGGCGCAGATCAAACCCAGTAGCCGTACGTTGTGGGGTGCCATACACCGCAGTACTTACCAGCGCTTGGGTTTCTATGAGCATTGGGCGCATTCCTTCCATGGTGGCGGAAATGGCGCTTCCCGATAATTCCTCGTCTTTTTGCGATAGCAGTAATTCCGATGGGTTAGCCACTTGGCGTAAACCTTGGGCTTGCATCTCGTAAATGCCCATTTCGTCCGTAGAACCAAAGCGATTCTTGAGTGTCCGCAGAATTCGGTAGGTATAATTACGATCCCCCTCAAACTGCAGTACCGTGTCCACAATATGTTCCAGAAGTTTGGGACCAGCAATACTTCCTTCTTTTGTAATGTGACCAATAAGAAAGACCGGAATATTGGTTTCTTTGGCAAAGCGCTGCATTTCTGCAGCACACTCCCGTACCTGACTCACCGTACCTGGCATACTGTCTACGTTAGGGGAGGAGAGGGTTTGAATCGAGTCTGCTATGATGAGCTGTGGCCCTAGCTCAAGGGCGTGCTGTAAGATCTTATGCGTATTGGTCTCAGTGAGGATATAACACTGGTCCATTTTACCCCCCAAGCGCTCCGCCCGCATTTTGATTTGCTGTTCGCTTTCTTCGCCACTTACGTACAGCACTTTAGCACTAATCTGGAGGGCCAGCTGCAGTAGTAGCGTAGATTTGCCGATTCCAGGTTGTCCACCAAATAAGACAATACAGCCGGGGACAATCCCTCCTCCGAGTACACGATTCAGTTCTTCGTCAGGACTGACGAGGCGTTGTATTTCGCCAGCCGTAATCGCCGGTAAAGCTACCGGTGCCGGGCCGGAGCGTTTATTCTCGCGCCGCCAAGTTTGTTGTTGCTGTTCCCTGGGATTGACGGATGTAACTTTCTCTTCTACAAAGGTATTCCACTCCCCACATTGCCGGCACTGCCCCTCCCATTTAGGCGACTCATATCCACAGTTGCGACAAAAGAAAACTGTCTTTGCTTTTTTAGCCACGCTCTTTATTTCTGTTTACCTGACTAAAGGTCTGCTTTTGTTGCTGATTAGGCAAATAAAAAACAGAAAATGGTGTTTTGTTTATGAAGTTCCTCCATAATCCGCTACGTCATCATACTATTGATACCTGCCTGTTATTCAAGCGATAATCTGTTAAGAATACTCCTGAGATAGAATTTTTTTAGGCAAAAGGGGTGATTTAACTTATTTTTAATCTATATTTATGCCATAAGGCAAATAAAATAGCCTTGTACGGAACGAAGTACAGAATAGATCAGAAGAGTTAGAGGGCTTAGTCCTAAGTTTCGTTCCCACCAACTTGTAGATTGTTTTCATTTGGTTTTTTGGGGTTATGCAGGGTCTTCTCATGAGAAGACCCTGCTTTTTTATTGCAAGCGAACGCTTTGTGGTCTAAATTTGTATGTATATTTTGCAGAGTTTATTAGATATCGTGTGGAAATGCTGGTTTGCAATCAGTAATTGGCACTAGCAGACCACCTAATATCTACACACTTAAAACAGTAAATTGTATGAAAAAGAGAAGAGGAATGTTTTCGTCTTCCAGAAACCCGATGTTTCGGGAACAGATGTTTCAACGCGCCACTGAAAACACATTAGATGGAGATTTTATCCAGGTTGCTGGTGAACGTATGACCGTCAGTGGTGCTGTCAACAAGTCACTCATTCTGGGAGCTATTATGCTACTAACGTCAGTAGTTGGTTTCGCTTTCGCTAATCCAATCTTTATTTGGGGTGGCGCAATCCTTGGCTTAGTGGCGGTGTTTGCTGCTTCTTACAAGCCAGAGTGGTCCACTTTCTTGGCGCCAATCTACGCAGGCTTAGAAGGTCTATTTGTAGGAGGGATTTCAGCGGTCTATTACAATGCCTTTTATCCGGGTATTATCTTACAAGCCATTACCCTTACGTTGGCGGTTTTCTTCATTATGTTATTTGTCTACAAGGCGGGTATCATTACCGTTACGAGTAAATTCCGCTCCGGGGTGATTATGGCAACGGGAGCTGTTGTACTGATGTATGTACTCAGTATCGTTCTTAGCCTGTTTGGCATCAATTTACCATTCCTGCACGAAGGTGGGCTCATGGGAATTGGAATTAGCCTGGTGATCATCGGTATTGCGTCCTTGAACTTACTTCTGGACTTCGATAATTTCGATAAAGGTGAGCAAGCGGGAGCGCCAGCTCATTTTGAGTGGTTCTTCGCTATGGGCTTACTAGTTACACTTGTATGGCTGTATATCGAGATTCTCCGCCTATTGGCCATTCTCGCTTCAAGCGACTAAACCACCTCTGGTTAATTCACATGCATTAAGGTGTGAAAAACCTTTAATCCTGCACGCTGGAAAGTCCGGTGTGCAGGATTTCTTATTTTAGGCGGTAGCTACGGCATTTTAACTTCGTAAACTTCTGGACCAATGACACCAAGCACAACCGCCTGTATTCTCTGTAGCCAAAACTGCGGTATACTCGTAGAGCAAGATGAGCAGGGCAAATTTGGCAAGATTATCGGCGATCCCGAGCATCCGGTATCGGAGGGGTATTTGTGTCAGAAGGCCACCCGCCTTAACTATTACCAGGAACAGGAACGGCTAACGAGCCCTTTGCGGAAAAAGGCAGATGGTTCTTTCGAAGAGATATCATGGGATATCGCTATCCAGGAAATCGCTCAAAAGCTTGTACATATTAGGAATACCCACGGGGGAACCAGTATCGCTTTTGCCGGAGGTGGTGGACAAGGTAACCATCTCGGTGGCGTATACGGTGCCATGCTGCGCTTAGCTTGCGAAACGCCCTATGTGTACACCGCTTTAGCGCAAGAGAAAACGGGCAACTTCTGGGTGAACGGCCACTTATTTGGTCGGCAAAATACCAACTATTGCGAGGCGGTTGGCGAAGCAGAATACGTACTTTTTCTGGGTACCAATCCGGTACAGTCGCACGGTATACCCAAAGCCCGACCGACCGTAAATGAGATTGCCCGTAATCCCGAAAAAACCCTGGTGGTTATAGACGTCCGGCGTACCGAAACAGCGAAGAAAGCGGATATATTCCTACAGGTTAAGCCGGGAAAGGATGCCTACCTGCTGGCGGCTATACTGGGGCATATCGTCCAAAATGGGTTAGAAGATCAGGAGTTTATAGCGAAGCATACAGTGGGTTTTGATCAAATTAAGCCGCACCTTATGCAGGTGCCAATTGCCGAATACGCCGCCGTTTGTGGCGTGGACAAAGCGGCTATTGTAGCGGTGGCTAAAGGGATTGCTGCCGCAAAAACCTTCGCTTTGCGCTCTGATTTGGGTATTGAGCAAAGTCACAACAGCACACTCAACGCCTATCTGGCGCGCCTGCTGTTTCTCGTTACTGGAAACTTTGGAAAAGAAGGGACTAACTGCCTGCACACCATGTTTTTCCCCTTAGTGGGCCACTCCAAATCTCCAGAGGAAGGGGGGATTATTACCCAGGTGACCGGTATGAGAGGTATTGGCAAGCTTTTCCCACCCAATATTCTTCCACTAGAAATTAATACCGATCACCCGAAAAGGCTCCGTGCCCTTATCGTCGATAGTGCTAATCCAGTGGCTAATTACGCGGATGCCAAGGCGCAGCGCGCAGCTATTGAGCAACTGGAACTATCGGTAGTGGTAGATGTAGCAATGACGGAGACCGCTCGGGCGGCTCAGTATGTCTTACCCGCTAGAAATCAATTTGAAAAGATCGAAGCTACTTTCTTCAATCTGGAGTTTCCGGAAAACTTTTTTCACTTGCGTCACCCCATTATTGAAGCACCAGATAATACGTTTGACGAACCCGAAATCTATCATCGTTTGGTAACGGCTATGGGAGACCTGCCAGCTCAATTTCCGGTACTAGCTCAAGTGGCCAAGTTGGATCGGCGACTTCCTTCCCTCAAACTACTCATGTTGGCCCTGCAACTTACTTTCTTCTTCAAACCTAAGTGGAAGAAATACCAACTACTTATTTTGAAGGAAACGCTTGGTAAGGCTTTCGGTGTTCCAAATACCAAAGCTGCCGTGGTGGTCTGGGGGGCGGCGCATATGTACGCACACAAATACGAAAAACAAGTGCGCCGTTTAGGGTTTAAGCAGACAGGATATGCGCTGGGGGAGGCTTTGTTTGAACGTATTTTGAACAGCCCATCTGGTACTCCGGTCAGTAAACACACTTACGAAGAGAGTTGGGAACTCATCCGTCATAAAGACAAGAAGGTCCATCTGGAAATTCCGTTATTGCTAGCTTGGTTAGCGGACCTACCGGAAAAAGCTGCACAGGAAGCTGCACGGGCTACTGAATATCCCTTCAACTTAATTGCGGGTGAGCGTCGCTCGTATAATGCTAATGCCATACTCCGTAATCCAGATTGGCGCAAGAAAGACCAGGAAGGTGCCCTGAAAATTAATCCGGCTGATGCCGAAACGTATGGTATAGCTAATGGAGACTGGGTAACTTGTAGTTCTGCTACTGGTACAGTTCGCATGAAAAGCTGGCTCACTGATGAAGTGCCACAGGGCATGCTATCCATGCCGCACGGCTATGGTTTAAGCTATCCTGGACGAAATGAGGAGGAAACGGGTGCAGCGGTAAATCTACTCACCTCTTTGGCCGATTGTGACCCATTGGCCAAAACCCCTTATCACAAGAATGTACGAGTGAAGATCAGTAAGGCGGAAGCTGAACCGGCTTAACCCTTCTTTGGCCGCGCATAACCCAAACGCGCCACCTGCTCCGTTTTGAAGTAGGTATCCAGGCCCGCTACGGTCAGGGTTTCCAGTAGATTATGCTCTACGTGGCCACTTTCTGCTACTGCTTCGTCCGGTAGGATGACCTCGATGATTTTTCCCACTACAAAGAGGGTGTCATTCGATTTGAGGTAATGATCTTCCACGTACTCCAAACCAATCTTGACCTTGCTTTCTGCTACGTAAGGTGCTTTTAGCATCTCGGAATAATGAGGGGTCAAGCCTACGGCTGCAAATTCGGATTCCTCAATGGGATAGTTGGCCGAGCTGTGGTGAGCAGCGGGGAGGATGTCTTCCTGTACGGTGTTGAGGGTGAAATGACCTTGTGCCTTCATATGATGATAGGTGTGGCGCGGTACGGTGAGCGGTCGCATAATAAAGCCTAGATGGGGTGGGGTAGCGCCAATATGAACCACGGAGCTAAAGAGCCCCAGGTTTTCGGTGCCACGATGACCCTTAGTGCCAATCAGGTGCAGGCCTCTGGGGCCAGGGAGGGTATTGAAGAAATTTCGACGGAAGAAGCGTTCCATCTTCGGAAAGTCATCAGCGCTCAGATGCATGCTTGCTTAAAAGTTGGTATACCCCAAAAAAAGGCAGAAAGCAGGTAAAAGTTCACCTACTTTCTGCAAAACGCCCTTCAAAATATATTTTATCGGTACAGCGAATGAATTACGACGTACCTGCTATGTCGTTTTCTAGACCCGGTAAGGGAAGCGCCGAGCCAGTACACGTGCCAGCTGACGGACAATCTGTGCGTGGCGTGTATTCCAGTCGGTAGCAGTGCGGCGATCCGTGTTCCAGACCGTGATCCCTGTCTCACCATCTAAGACGGAGGCCGAGAGGAAAACATCACTCGTCTTTGTGATCATCGGGAATGGTGAGCTCCCGCCAAAAAGAGCGATCGCCGTTTGCGCCATGCTAATACCGAAGCTCTCGAGATCGGTTAGCCACATATCTTTCCGCATTCCGGTACGAATTACCGCGTCAACACCAAGAATGCTTGCCAGGTCACTAGGTGTCATGGTCCAGCTGTTGCGGGCGCTAATGCCGGCTTCGGCTAGTTTGGCGTTGGTTTCTGTGTAATGCTGCAAGTAGATCAGGATCTCTCCACCACGCCTTCCAGAGCGTTGGGCAATCTCATCGAAAACTGCGATCTGAAAAGCATGACTTTCATTCTCTTCAATTTGCGCGATTTGTTCTTCGGTCCATTCGGGTGGGATTCTTCCCGTAGTAACCATTTGGCTGGGGAGTACCGCAATGGTTTGGTGATCATCGGCAAATTCTTCGTAAGCGGCCGTTTCATAATACCGTGGGCTACAACCCATCCAAAAAGTGGTGGCAAAAAAGGCTAGTAAAAGGAGTAGTGTTTTGTTCATCGGGTTTCTTGTTAGGAGTTATTTACTGTCAACACTTCAAATATAGCGGGGTAGGCTTTTCAAAGGCAAGTACTGGTCTACGCTTTAAAATGAGTTTAACAGGCCGGCCCAGAATTAAGAAAACACTAACAGAAATAGAGCGGTACCAGCAGCCCGATTTTGCATTTTGCTAACATTGCTCACTGCTTCCCCTTCCTTCCAGTACCTGATCCAGAGAAAACGGTTTACCTTAGCGAGCCGATGCCCTGCGGTTAATTAGAGTGAGAATGAGAATTAGAGTTAGAATGAGAGGATTTCTGCGTCGTTCTAATTCTCAGTGATCAATCTGATGATCTAAAGGGAAGTTAGAGTGAGAATAAGAATTAGCGTTAGAAAAGAGTGAAATACCATTCTAATTCTAATTCTAATTCCGATTCTAATCAATAATCAACTATCCACTTCGCCTGTACAATATGAGAGTCTGGTTCCTTATCCTCCTTTGTCTAACTATCGGTAGTAATTTACTGGGGCAAAATGCCTTGCGAGATGCCGAACTCCTCAGCGACGAACGTGAATATGTGAGTTCTTCTGAGCAATTACTCGCGTTTATTGATACCCACCCTGAACGGAAATACGATTTGGGTCGGGCCTGGTCATTACACAGCTACAATCTTTTACAGCAAGGAAAGACGGAGCAGGCTAGAACAGCGAACGAGAAGTCCTTTGAATTGCGGCGGCAACTCCGCTCACCAGCCATCACCGAAAACTACCTGCGTTCAGCTCAAATTGATATGGCGATCATGCGCTACGGTGATGCCTTGGCGGCCGCCCAACAGGGAATGCAAATGCTAATTGAGAATCCGCGTATTTACGCCAACCTTAATCTTTACGCCGCCAAAGCACTACAAAAATTAGGACGTACGGAGGAAGCTGATGCCTATTTCAGCACTGCCCGAGATGTGCTACTGATTGAAGTGGGAACCACAGACGAGGCTTATGCCCAACTCCTGTACCAGGGAGCGCTCATGCGCGAAGAGCGGCAAGCGTACGCAGAAGCGTTCACGCTAGTGGCTACGGCTTATTACGCCGCTCAAGAACCACTCTTTCGTGCGCGCTTGCTCATCAAGGCTTATCAGTTATATCAGCTTAAGTAGTAGCCTTTAAGGCTGGTAGGTGCGTTGCTGAAAGAGAAAAACAAATTCCTCTTCCTCGATCGGTGCGGTAAAGGTGAGTTCGCGAACATCATCAAAGCGCGGAAAGGCAACCAGACCGCGAATATGCTCGCCTGGTCTTAATGTTGTACGCCTTAGCACATTTTCCTGCCAGAACAGCGCTTCATTGGTGAGCGGAAGTGCATCAACGGGAGAGGAGAGGATGGCCGCTTGATGGAAGTCTAAGGTCAGGGCAACTGCCGGGAGGACGGCATCTACCACCACATCAGTCGCCGTGTAATTATCTACCTCGCCCGTCCAGGAGTCGACATTACTATCACCATTATCACTGACGGCTACGGCCACTGCGGCACCGACCAGAATAATGCCACCAGCAATGGCCGCATTTTTCGCATTCGCTTCTTGACGAGATTGCTGGACCTCCATGGATAAGAGCATGTACTCCGGGTCAATAGCACGGCGCTTCGGGCCAGTTTGCGAAGCTAGTGTCATCACTTCGGGGGTGACTAGAATAGCCTCTTCTTGCTCATTAAATATTTCTACATCAAAAATGAGGTATTCCCGATTGGCGTGGCTGAAGGCAGCACGGGTAATAATATTGTCTTGCTTCTTTTCGGCGATCGCTTGTCCCTGGTACCAGAAGACATTTTCCTGGGTATCTGGCTCCACGCGAATCACCTTTTGGGGTACTACGCAGGCAGAAGAGAAGAGGAGTAAGTAAGAGAGAACAGCAAAAAGAAGGGTAGAACGATACGTCATGTGGTTAGCTTTATCTATCGATATACAAAGAAAAAGGGCTTAGGGCGTCGGGGCAATTCGTCTGGTGTTAAGATTGGGTTAAAGTTGGTCGAATGTGTACTGTTGTTTATCGAACGACTGGGTGCTTTGTTCGGTTTTTTGAGGAAGTTGGCCCCGTCGTCTGTAAGAAATTCGAAGCGACCTGAACTAATAAGATGTAATCAAAACAACCAACACAGATCATCATGAGCAATTTGATAGAAGCGCGTGGTCTCACCAAAGACTTCGGCGATTTCCGAGCGGTGAATGAGGTGTCCTTTACCGTAGAGAAAGGAGAAATATTTGGTTTGCTGGGCCCCAACGGCGCTGGTAAAACAACTACTCTCCGCATGCTGTCTGGCCTCCTAAGCCCCACCGCTGGAGAAGCAAGCATTAACGGCTTCTCTATGCAACAAGAACAAATGAAAGCCCGCCGATCACTCGGCTTCCTAACTGGAGACATGGATCTCTATCGCCGATTGAATCCACGTGAACTACTGTTGTACTTCGGAAAACTGTACGAAACGCCCAAGGCAGAGCTGGAAGAACGCGTTGAGCGCTTAATCGAGGCCTTTGGGATCACCCCATTTGTAGATCGGCACTGTGAAAAACTGTCCACTGGACAAAAACAGCGCGTCTCTATTGCCCGGACACTGGTCCATGATCCACAAGTAGTGGTACTGGATGAACCCACTACTGGCCTGGATATTATGGCTTCCGAGTTCATTCTACAGTTTATCCGCAAGATGGCCAAAGAAGAGGGCAAGGCGCTGATCTTTTCCACCCACAATCTCACTGAGGTGGAACGGCTTTGTGATCGCATTGCGGTAGTGCATCAGGGCAACCTGGTATATCTCGGTGATATCGCTGGTATCAAAGCTCAGACTGGTACCTCTACCTTGCCTCAGGCATTCTTTGAATTAGTTCAGGACGAAGCGCTCAGCTTACAAAACTAAACCCTCATGAGACGTCATATCATTTCCACCATATTTGGTAAAGAAATCAAAGAGGTATTGCGGGATAAACGCATGTTGTACCTCATCATTTTACTACCTTTTTTCCTGTATCCCGTGCTGTTTACCCTCATTGGTGGGGTAGGGGCTAGCCAGCAGGAAAAGCTATTGAACCAAGAAATTACAGTTTGGGTCTCGCCGGCTGCGGAAGGCACAGCGATCCCCGCTCTTTTGGGGCAAGACTCCAGTCTGAAGGTAGCGTACAAAGAATTTGCTGAAGGCGATCTGGATTCCCTGAAACGAACTATCGGAATCTGGGTGCCTACAGACTATCAGCAAAAGATTGCGGCGGGCGAAGCTGCCACCGTTAAGATTTATGCGGATCAATCGCAGGATGTGCTCAATATGCGGGAGCGGATGCTGAGTGCACAATTACAGGCCCTAAATCAGCAACTGCTACAACAGCGTTTGGCCGAAAGAGACCTGGCAGCCCAATTTGCTACGCCACTACAACTAGAGTCCGTCGATTTATCACCAGAAGAAAGCGGCAACCGGATGATGACGGCCTTTCTGCCGATGATGATCCTACTGTTCATTTTCATTGGTTGTATCTATATTGCTATTGATATTACGGCTGGCGAAAAGGAGCGTCGTACTTTACAGACCCTCTTCACCACCCCAGCGAGTACCCAGGAAATTGTAGCCGGTAAATTCTTAGCCGTAGCCTCAGTAGGTATTGTCAGCGCTACTATGAACATTCTGAGTTTGATTCTGGCTACTCAAATCCAAGCGTATCTACTGGGTGAAGCCGATGCTGGTATGAGCCTGAGCCTGGCACCTGTAGCTTGGGGTTGGATGCTGGTACTGGTGCTGTTGACCACCCTCTTTATTGGAGCCTTATCACTGGCTATAGTATTGCTAGCTAACTCTTACAAGGAAGCGCAGAGTTATGTGAGCCCCTTGATGATGGTCGTCTTGATTCCTTCCATGATGGCCGCTATGCCTGGAGTGGAATTGAATCTGCAAACGGCATTAATTCCTGTTTTCAATGTCGCACTGGCCATTGTATCTATTATGAAAGGCACTTTGGATACGGGGATGCTCAGTATCGTAGCTGGAGCCAGCCTCGTGTATGGCGTTTTGGCCCTTTACCTGGCAAGTTTGACCTTCAGTAACGAAAATGTAATTACCGGTGAAAAACTGGATTGGAAGGCCTTGCTGAAGCGGTGAAAACGCCTCTGTAAGGGCTACAGTAACCGGGAGCAATGCGTCTCAATCATCACCATAACCAAAAATAAAGAGCGTCGCGCTACAGCGCGACGCTCTTTATTTTTGGTCGTTCTGAGTTATGTTGACTTATTCAACAATGACTCTTTCGACGTGCTGTCCAATTTGTACCAGGTAGATACCCGCTGGTACATTACTTAAATCAAGTGCACTTTGTAGGGTACCCTTGGCAACGATGTTTTCTACCATCAGTTGGCCCTGTACATTGAATACGCGCAAACGCATTTCTTCCACAGTGGCTTCACCCCACTGTAGGGTTACCTGACCATTGGTTGGGTTGGGATACAGATTGAAAGGAGTACCCAGGGTCAGATTCTCGTTGTTTACAACACAACTCGCATCAATGGTTATATCGAAGTTGGTCACGGGCAAGAAGCCACCAGTACCATCTTCTACTACAAAGCTGAAACTATCAGAAGTTTGACTACCATCGGTATTTACATAGGTTACGTTTCCTGCATCTACGGAAGATTGGCGGAAAATATCACCTACTTCCAGCACTTCACCCAAGAAGAATAAGTCTCCGTATGCTGGCACCGTAACTACAGTGTATTCCAATTGGAAGCTATTCTGGCTCGCATCCTCAACCGCCAAGAGATCGTTGGTGATGGGATTACCGCCCTCTGGACGTACACATAATCCGGTGTTACGCTCTACGCTAGGGGCATCTGAGCCACCAGAGGCACAGAACTCAATTTCCCAATCGTCCAGTGATCCTGGAACACCAAAACCAGTTTCTAAGATCTGTACCTCTAGCTGCCACTCACCTTCTGTATCTTCTCCGTTGAAGAGAGATAAAGCCTCTACCGGCTGATAGACAGACTGATTGGTAGGAGGGCACTGAATTTCCAGTGGAGAATCATCATCAAATCCAATGTTCACCAAGTCTGTGCTAAAGCAGTTGCCATCGTACAGTAATACTTCGATATTATCCGGGCTCCGCAGGCGTACCTGGAAGTTTTGGATCGGCTGGTAGGCGACATCAATGTACGGGATGTTGATATCGCTGATCGTACCCTGGAAATCTACATTAATACTGGAGATCCGAGTCGGTAGTGGACCTGCACCCGGGATGGTAATTGGCGTGTCTTCCGAAATTGAGCTTTCGCAAATAGCGTTTTCCGTATGGAAAGTGAAAGGTACTGACCAAGGACCAGGACCACACTCGTTGATCGGACGAATACGCCAGAAGTACAAGGTGTTGGACTCAAATAATGCATCCGGGGTGAAGGTAACTTCGGTAAGATCACCCGCAGCTTCTAGTAGGTCATCCTCACCGAAAGCCGGGTTGGTTGCTATTTCGAAATCGTACGCAAAGGCGTTCGGTAAATCCGTCCAGCTGAATTCTGCACTCAGTACAATACCAGTGCTACCGTCCGCCGGAGTCTGTAGCGCCAAGGCGCTGAAGTCATTGTTGTAGACTTCGATATCGATCGTCCGGGTGATACTGCCCTGATCGACAGTAGAAGCCTGGATTTCGACCGACAAAGTTCCATCAAAGGTACTGCCACTGAAGTCCAGGTTTAAGCTGGCGTTTTCTCCTGGCTGGATTTCGGTATTGTCAAAAGAACCGACGATACCCTCTGCTGCCAGATCCGTTAGGATTTCCAGGGTAATAGTACTATCGTAATCCAAAATGGAAGCAGTCATGATATCGATCACAGCAGTTTCTTCCGGTACACAAACTTCCTGGAACAGTGGATTAGATTCCAAAGTATAACCTGCTTCCGTAGCCGGTACAATTTCGAAATCATCATTCGAGATGTCAAAGAAGATATTGTCCGCTGCTTCTACACGCACCCGTGCTTCGTTACCTACTGCGTCTGGCACCGTCACGAAGGCTGAACCATCGTTAGGTGTGTTTGACAGTAATGTAATTGGGTAAGTGAATCCACCATCTGTAGACAAGCGAATATTTACTCGCTGACAGTTAACTGGTGCCATATCTGAATTAGCTACATCCCAGGTCACTTCTACGTAGTCACCTACAGCCCACTCTTCGTTACCGGCATTAGGGCTATTCACTAGAAACGGACCAGCTTCCTCCGCAGCGCGGAAGTTTACCTGCACCCAAGCCGCACCACCACTAGTGGGGTGGTTATCTCGAACAGTGCAACGGAAGGTCATTGCTCTGCTGTAAGTAGGTAGCGTTTCGGTATTGTCGCTCTGGTTGTTAACGATTTTCTGTAACTGTGGGAACACCCGCGTAGGTGAAGAAGTTGGAGGGAAAGAACGGAACAATGGGCTATTTCCAATTGGTTGACCAGGAAATGGGCCGTAAACGCCGTTATCATCATCATACGGGAAGGAGGAGTTGATATCCGCCTGTTCCCAATTATAGGTCAGAGGATCTTCCTCCATATCCGTAGCAGAAGCAGTCAGTTCAAATGGCGTGCTGATTGGAATATGGAAGCCATTTTCATAATCCTCCGTTATATCTGGAATTGAATTACCCTCGTCAATTTGTTCTGCACAAGCATTACCGAGGTCATTACGAGAATATTCAATCATTTGCTCCAAAGACGAATTATTGTAGTAGTCGTCAGAGTTGGTAGCAATATTATAACCGTTCGGGCAAATACCTGCGTAACCCATAATGGTGGTGCCGCCACCAGGCTCAACCGCCGAAATGATACTCACATTTTGGCAGCCACTCTGCACGTGGGTACCACCAAACTGGTGTCCCATTTCGTGGCACAGGATATTAATGACAAAAGGATCACCTTGTGGCGCATTACGGGTAGAAGTAGCTGCTCCTTTGAATTGGTTACGGCAAACGCCTCTTAAAGAAGCTACTCCCTGTCCAGAAAATGGTCCAGTACTGATAACGTGACCGATGTCGTAATTCTCATTACCTATTCGGCTCGCCAGCACTCCTGGGTTATCCGCCAGCATCTCATCCGTTTCATTTTCGTAAGGATCTGTGGTGCGATCAAGGAAAATGATCTCGTCATTATTGGCAACTAGCTCCAACTGTATAGCCAGGTCGCGGCCAAATACTTCGTTTACCCGGTTCACGATAGTAGCGATGGCCGACATAATAATGTCGATGTCTCCGTCGTGGAAATCGGAGAACTCACCGGTGCAAGCCATCGCCAAACGATAGCGGCGCTGTACGATCGATGCTCCATTTCGTGGGCCGAAGCTGCGATCTAATTGGTCCTGCACCTCTGCGGGACTGTATATATCACCGATGTCAAGTCCCTCTTCGCCAGTAACATCACAAACGAATCCTTCCCAAGGTCCATTTTCCAAATTGTCCTCTACGTTGTAAGTCACGTAGTAGCGAGATCCCTGTTTGGCGTAAGGGTCAACATAAATGGTTCCTTGTGTCGTACGTACTGTAGCGTGGAAGCCCTGGTACGTCCAACCTACTCTACCTCCCAGTACCTTACCACCGTCGGGTAAGACTTCGAAGGTCTGGATGCCAGGATAACGTTCGGCTAGTTCAGGCGCCATGACACTCACGGGACGAATTCGTACCGTCATAGAGGTGCCGTCGGGTTTAGGAATGGTCACCGGGCGTGTGCTGCGCTCTTCGCTTAATAGCAGCGGCGCGAGGTCATTAGGGTTGATTTCAACGAGCCGGTAATCGGTAGCAAAATAGTGCAAAACCTCCTCGGGCTCCAAGTTCAAATCAGAAACTTGCTTCGTGGTCCAAATATCCGAACTGCTCTGAGCAATGGCAGTCGAAAAGACGAAGGCAAGCAGTAGAAATAGTATACTACGTTTCATCGATCTAAGTAATTATTTTTCTGGGATGAAAGATAGTAACTATATGTTGAGCCCTACTGGTAATTCTGCGAATTTGTAGTTTGCTGCACTTATTCGGACGTGGTTTGGGTCAAGTCTCGGACAGTTTCCAAATCTTGGAGTAGACCTTTGGTAGGTTTAGGCGTTAGGCCCTTTGTTTCACAGAATTGTTGGTGGCGTTCTGCTGCCGGCCAAAACGTGGGTGCCGGAAGGAGTTCAGTGAAGATATGGTGCCCCTTTTGCTGTAGTGCGGTGAAAAGATGTTCTGCTGCTCTTTGTTGGGCAGTTGTTGTATAGAAGATGACCGAGCGATATTGTCCACCCTTGTCCCGCCGGTCGATACGCGGATCGTGGATAGAGAAGAACTGGATGAGTAGTTTGGAGGTGGAGCACTGAGCTGGATCATAATCAACCCGAACCACTTCGGCGTGGCCCGTCGTTTTCGTACAGACCTGCTTGTAGGTAGGGTGGGGGAGGGTACCGCCCATAAAACCCACTCCTGTACTGATCACACCAGGTATCTTACCCAGATGGTATTCCTTACTCCAAAAACAGCCACCGCCCAAAAAGATGCGGAGACGGGAGGTTTGAGATTCGCTTCCCAAACCTCCATTCTCAGTTGATATTGACTTAAGCGTCTTGCTCAAAGTCTTCGCGTTTCACGAATTTGATGGATAGTGAATTGACACAATGGCGTGTGTTCTTTAGGGTGAAACGTTCCCCCATAAAGACATGTCCCAGGTGCCCGCCGCAGTTGTCACACACAATTTCGGTACGGCGCCCATCCGCATCCGGTACGCGTCGAACGGTACCCAACTCATCGTCAAAGCTCGGCCATCCGCAGCCAGAATTGAACTTGCTGTTGGAGTCATACAATGGTGCTTCGCAACGGCGGCAAACAAAGACACCATCTGCTTTAAAGTTGTTGTACTCACCAGTGAAAGGACGCTCGGTACCTTTCTTGTCAATGACGTAAGCCTCTTCGGCGTTTAAGACATTCCACTGATTACGTGGTTTGGCTTTCATGCTTTCTTTTTTTGCAATACAACAAGCTGATTGCGAAAAAGATGAACAGAATCACTCCAAAGTTGGCCCTACTGTCGAGGTGGCGTGAAAACTGCCGCTTACTGCTTATAAACCTTGGTAATTCCACCGGGAGTTTGCAGCAAATAAAGGCCACTGGGCAGCTGCGTTAAATCCAGTTGATGCTGGTTTCCGCTGGATTGCCGATGGACCTGGTTGGTAACGTCCATACCCTGTATGCTGTAAACACGCAAATCACCTAACTCATTTGTGGATGTACTTACACTCACCGGTCCATTAGTAGGGTTGGGAAATACTACTGGTTTTTCCAGCTCACCATTTACTTGCACCGATTTGATATTCGATATCGTAGAACTTCCATCAAAATCGGTTTGCCGCAGCCGGTAAAAGTTTAATCCTGGATTTGGGTTCTCGTCGGTGCTTGTGTAATGGAGGTCCGCAGTGGAGGTGCCAGCCCCCTTTAATTCTTGGATAGTTTTCCAACTGTATCCATCGGTAGATCGCTCAATGGAAAAGAAGTCATTATTAGTTTCACTAGCAGTCACCCAGTTCAAGATGACCTGCCTAGTGTCCACTTTAACGGTGAAGTACTGTAAGGTAATCGGCAGCGAGGCATCGGAGCAAGTACCGCCGGAGCAAGGACCATCTGGCCCGGTAGGATTCCCCCCGGTAAAACCAAAGAAATCGGAGCTGTCAGGATTCAACATCTGGGTGTCGTTGGAGTAGATAATCGTTCCGGGACCATTCACCGTGCCTCCAGCCTTATTTTCGAATTTGCTTCCACTGGTGTCAATAGCACCATTAATGGTAATGGTTCCATTATCGTTGACGACATCTTGATCGGTCGAAAGCGTGGCACTGCTAAGAATGATCAAGGTTCCGGAAGGCTTAATGTCAATGGTACCCCCATCAACGAAAACGTTGGCAGCAATGGTAACAGTGACCCCTTCAAAAATGACCATGCCGTCGTCTACATTTTCGGTAATGGTCGTGTTACTGGTAAAATCTTCCGCTTTGAGAGTCATCGCTGACAACAGCAGCATTAGGAGAATAAGGGAACTGGAAAACAGGTGCCGTAGCAAAAAACTACCTGATGCAAGAGGGCGTTGCCTAGTGAAGGGCGAAGTTGTAATTGATTGTGTTTGAATGTGCGTTCGGGTATTCATGTGAATTGGTAATTTTTTCTATGTGTAAATAATTTATTAAGTGCTATTTCAGTCGATTGTTGGGCTATAAAACTATAGAGTTAGACGTGGAAACTCCATGAGCGTCACTGCTAATAAGGCCGAAAACTGCAGCCATTTAGATCTGTAGTTCACCGCCGAAATAAAACCGATGCCAGTTTAACAAGAGGAAGAAAAATGCTTGATCGCCCAGTAAAGCTTGAATCTGAAATTGGATATTCAGTTAATAGTAGGCAGGCAAGCTGATACAAATATATGAAATATAAATATTTAATTAATTCATGTATAATATTACTTCTACCAGCGATAAGATTGTTTTCTAAATGCCAGCTGTTCCTTCTATCTTTGAAATCCTTTAAGTCCAAACTATCATTCATGCAAAAGATATTAGTAGCCACTGGCGGTGGTGACTGTCCTGGTTTGAACGCGGTAATACGCGGTTTAGTGAAATCTGCCAAACGGCACGGTGGATGGGAAGTGTGGGGGAGTATGGAGGCTTTCAATGGTCTGCTAAGTGAGCCAACTGATCTGGTGAAGTTGACGCCTAAGAGAGTCGCAGGGATCCACGTACGTGGAGGCACTATTATCAAGACAACCAATAAAGGCAATCCAGTAGCCTACCCTGTAAAGCAAGAGGATGGTAGTGTGAAGCTCGTTGATCGTGGGCCGGAAATGACGGCTAAGCTCAAAGATCTAGGTTTCTCCGCGGTGGTCAATATCGGTGGTGATGGCAGCCAGCGTATTTCTCAGCGGCTACACGAGCAAGGGTGTCCTGTTATTGGTGTTCCCAAAACAATCGATAATGATTTAGCCGCTACCGACTACACTTTTGGTTTTTCCACTGCGGTGCAAATTGCCACAGATTGCTTTGATAAATTAGTGACTACGGCCGAAAGTCACCATCGGGTAATTATTATGGAGGTAATGGGTCGTGATGCGGGCTGGATTGCTCTGCATACGGCCATTGCTGGCGGTGCCGAGGTCTGTTTGCTACCAGAAATTTCCTACGATCCTGGGAAGATCAAGAAGCTCATTGACAAACGCTACAAAAAAGGCAAGGGGTTCATGAATATTGTCATAGCGGAAGGTGCTAAACCACTTGGCGGAGAAGCTTTTGGGCGCGCTGCTAAAGACGCGGGTGATCCTCATCTGAAGTTAGGAGGCATTTGTAATCAGCTGCGCTACCAGCTTGAAGATCTTGGTTGTATAGCACAGATTCGTACTACGGTACTTGGGCACATTCAGCGTGGTGGTACACCGGTAGCCTTTGATCGTATTCTTGCTACGTCTATGGGGGTGAAGGCATTTGATATGGTAGCGGCCGGTGACTTTGGGCAAATGGTCGCTTATCAGAATAATGAGTTTGTAAGTGTACCGCTCTCTAGTGTAATTACGACCAATAAAAATGTCTCTCCGGATCATGCTTTGGTCCATACTGCTCGGTCAATTGGCATCTCTTTTGGTGATTAACTTATATTATCGGATGATTATTTGTCTTGACTGGTAGATAAAAAGTACTTATGTTTATCTTGTAAATACGCCAAAACATAAAATTGGTGTATCTGTTTTATGTGAGCTTGCGTAGTGCAAGCGAACTTTTTTACGCTCTCTACCCCCGGCAAATGCACACATGCCACCGTGCTGTTTTGTGGCAAGACCACCAATGTTGGTGTGCTTAAATACCCCTTTGTATGAACTACAACAGTACCGTTACCACAGGTAAGGGCTTGGTGCATTTTATGCTTTCTAAACACAAGCTTGATCTAAACACCCGCGCTCGTCAATTCGGCGAATTTTTAACCCAACTTAAGGCACAAGAACAGTATGCTTATCAGCGTATCTTACTCAGTGCCACCGACCGGGAGGTCACTATTTTGGATACTTACACCCAGCGCCCCAAGCAGATGCTGATGTTTGCCTCCAACAATTATCTGGGCCTGGCCAATCATCCCGACGTGAAACAGCGAGTAAAAGATATCGTCGATGAGTATGGAACCGGCATGGGCGGACCACCATTACTCAATGGTTACAGTAATCTAATGCGAGAACTGGAAGCCAAGATTGCGCGCTTCAAGAACACCGAGGACGCCATTATTTTTCCGGCCGGATTTATGGCCAACCTTGGCGTAGTGAGTGCCCTGGCGCAGCGTAACGATCTGGTGATCCACGACCAACTCAGTCACGCCTCCCTGCACGCAGGGCTGCAGCTGAGTGAAGCGGAGGACGTGCGGTTTCCGCACAATAATACTCGACGATTGGCTCATTTGCTGACCAAAAATAAGAGTAAATACGCCACTGTTTTTGCAGCTATGGAAGGTGTCTATTCCATGGATGGAGATGTAGCACCATTGCACGAGATGGTCCCCGTTTGTCAAGAGCATGGTGCAGTTGTCCTGCTGGATGATGCCCATGGCATTGGCGTTCTGGGAGCCAACGGTCGGGGGACGGCCGAGGCTCAGGGCGTAGAAGATGGGATCGATGTCTACGTGGGTACCTTTAGCAAATCCTTCGCGGTTTCCGGAGGCTACATCACTGGGCGCCGGGAGATCATCGATTACCTCCGCTACTTTGCTCGGCCTTATGTCTTTTCTGCCGCTTTGCCACCCACTACTTTGGCGGCGGTGTGTGCAGGGATTGATGTGATCGAGCAAGAGCCAGAACGGCGAGCCAATCTTTTGGATTTGGCAGCCTACGCTGCCGATCGCTTACAGGATTACGGTTTGCAGACCAAACCTGCGGCCGCCGTGTTAGCCCTGCTTGTTCCGAAAGATATGAATATCCGCCTGGCCAATCGAGAGTTACACGAACGTGGCATCTTCGTAAATGCCATTGAGTATCCGGCTGTAGGTGTGAATAAACAGCGTTTTCGCGTAAGCCTATCCGCTAATCATACTCGTGCAGATATTGATGCGCTGGCCAATGCGCTAGATGCCATTTGGAGCAATGCAAAGTTTCGTACCAGTGCTGATATGAAAAAACAGACTAAGGCTTAAGTCTTACTTGGCTGTTAGTGGAATGTATTCTAACTTTACCGATTCGACTGCCGGGCGTAAAATCCCGGTAGTCGTACAAATAAACACAATAACATTTGACTAGTTAGTGATCGTTAGTGTTTCACCGACTCGAAATCTCATGCCTAACTACTTATTTGAAGGTTGGTTTTCCCTGCTCAGTGGGTTCGCCATCTTTGTGATGGGCCTGAGGGTGTATTGGCTGGATAGCAGCCGGAGAATGTACCAGGTTTTCATGCTGAGTACCTTCTTTTTGTTTGTCCAGAACATGTTCTTCTTTCAGATGGACGCCAGTACTGACTTGGAGTATGTACGAGAACTACGGCCTTGGCAAGAGAATATCTGGAACCTGGCCATCCTTTTCATTATCCTCACCATGTGGCACTATGCCCAGCAGTTCTCTCCGCGGGAAATGAAACCCTGGGAGCGGGCTTGGTTTTGGTTGAGCTTGGTGTTGGGGGGAATTATGTTAATCTTACAAGGATTCACGCCTTACGGGCACGGAGAGCTTGTTACCAACGAAGCTGGGCGCTGGGCGGTAGAGCTTTCTGTTTATCAAGGAAATGATTTGTTTCGGGTGATGGCGGTGTTTATCATGTACAGCTTTAGCATCTATCTTTCGTATTTGCCTTTCCACTACGCCCGCAACGCACAAACCAAGAATATCCGCTTGGCGGTGGTGGTGATTTACTGTGTCGTTATAGTCGGCTCCTTTGTTAGTAATTATGTGCTCACCTACTTTCTGCAAGAGCCAGCAACTTTGAATGAGACGGCTAATGTGGCGGTTGGAGCGCTCTTTTCGGGGCTAATGATTATAAATCTCCAATTGACTGATTTACAGTCGGAGTACGCGGTACCCAACTTGCTGAAGACCATGACCAACTGGTTTATGCTGACCGACGAGGACTTCCGAATCAAACAGGTCAATGCGGCCTTCTTAAAGAGCATGGGCGGCACCGCTAAACTTTGGCAAGATGTACCGATCACCGAGGTTTTGACACCGGAGCACTGGAATCGTTATAAACCGGTTATCAAGCGCCTCGCGATCAACACCACCGAATCCTATGAGACTAGGGTACAAACTACCCGTGATTTGGCCTATCTACTCTTTGTGGTAACTCCGCTATACAAACGCTTGTGGGTGGGTGGCCGCCGTAATCGGGCCGGCTACGTATTTGTAGGTACCGACTTGACCCAGTACAAGGCCTCCCAGGAACGAATACAGGCCTACGCCAATGACTTGGAGGTATCCAATCAAGCACTGGAACGCTTTGCCTACATTGCCTCGCATGATTTAAAAGAACCCATTCGTAACATCGGTAATTTTGCGCAATTGCTACGTAGGCACCTGGCGAAAGGAAGTGAAGCAGAACTGAGCGAATATTTAGGGTTTATCGAAGATAGTGTAGACGGGATGAACCAGCTGGTCGAGGCTGTAATGGCCATCTCCCGCCTGGGGCAGGAGGCACTAGACCTCCAGGAGGTGGATGTGCAAGCCATGTTGCAGGATGTGCAAGAGCGTTTGGAAAAACGTATAGCTGAAACCGATGCCCGCCTAATTTACAAAGGTCTACCTACTGTAACTGCTGACTTACAGCTCCTACGACAACTGTTCCAAAACCTCATCGATAACGCACTCAAATACAACCAGTCTTCTGATCCAGTAGTGGAAATATCGGCTGAATACGTGGAGCAAACCCGTAGCTTTCGTTTCCGGATCATCGATAATGGTATCGGAATTGAGCCCAACTACCGCGAGCAAATATTTGAAATGTTCAAGCGCTTACACTCTCGCTCCAGCTATCCGGGAACGGGGATTGGTTTGGCAATCTGCCGTAGAATTGTAGAGTTGCACGGTGGCCAAATTTGGGTGGAAGATCGCAAAGAGCAGACGGGCTCTGTTTTTGTTGTGGAGTTACCTGATAATTCCTAGTAAATATCCGACAATAGGTCGTATTTCTATTGAACGGACAACCGACAATTATTACTTTAGGCGGTATTTTAAAAACAGTGCAGGAGATATACATCATCCAGCCTTAAACGGGCCGTAGTTTCCTTGTCCTTTTCTTGTTTTTTATGCTTAAATCAGCAACGAATGAAATTAGTTTCTACTTGCTTCTTATTTCTGTTTGGCGGTCTGGTATTAATGGGTCAACAGATGCAATTTATTGGTGAAAATCAGCTGGATCTCCCTAGCAACGCTGAGGTCAATTTTCCGGTAGCTCATTATCAGCTTATGGATATTGAACTGGCAAATGTGTACGAGCAACTGAATGATGCACCACAAGAATTTACTCGTTTACTGCAAAAATCGAAAACGACGATTCAACTCCCTTTACCTCAGGGTAGTTGGCGTTCCTTTAAGGTGATCGAAAGTTCAGTTATGGCACCGGCACTACAGGCACGGTGGCCGCAATTAAGGACTTATCGTATCCTAGATGCGGAAGATCAGCGTTTCCAAGGTCGGTTGACACTTACCCCACAGGGTATTACCGCGCTGTATACGTCCCCATTTGGAGAAGTCCTGCTCGAGCCCTTCGCTACGGGGCAATCTCGCTATCACGCAGTCTACTACAACCATGATGTTGTGCTCTCTGCGGATGATCTGCCACAGTTTGCCTGTGGATACCAACCCGAGGAGGCAGAAGAAGTAGAAGTTGCTTCTCCGCAGGCCTTCCGTCCGCGTAGTTTAGAGAAATCATCTACCGTTGCCAATATCAACGAATTTGTAATGGCACTCACTTGTACCGGCGAGTATGCACAGCAAAAAGGAGGAACGGTAGAATCAGTACTGGCATCTTTTGTGCAAGCAATCAATTTGGCTAATACCACTTTTGAGCGCGAAGTAGGGGTCCGCATTCGTCTGATTGAAAATCAAGAATCATTGATCTTTTTGAACGCAGGAACCGATCCATTTATCAATGCTGATGAAGGAGGTGAACTCTTGGGTCAGGTCAGAGATGCTATTCTTGGAGCAGGCATACCAAGTGTAGGTTATGACATGGGGCACGTCTTTACCAGCGGCTGTACAGATGTAGGAGGGGTAGTTGGTGGTCAGGTATGTACTACTGGCAAAGACCGGGGCGTAACCTGCCACTATACCAACAATATTGCGGCCATTATTCGCCGGGTATTTACGCACGAGGTAGCCCACCAATTTGCGGTAGCGCACTCCTGGAGTAATTGTCCGAATAGCTTAGGGCAATTGGCCACTGGTTCCGCTTACGAGCCTGGTTCAGGTACAACTATTATGTCATACGCTGGAACTTGTGGTGCACAAAATGTAGCTTTTGATAACGATGATTACTACCACGGCCATTCACTAGAGCAGTTCTTGTTCTTTACACGGGAGGGGCAAGGTAGCAATTGTGCAACCGTGTTGGATACCGACAATTCAGAGCCTAAGCTAACCCTTGATTACACCAACGGCTTCTATATCCCGATTAGCACTCCCTTTGAATTGATAGCAGCTGCCGAAGATCAAGATGATGATAACTTGACCTATTGCTGGGAACAGCTGGATTTAGGTCCCTTATCTGCCTTGGGAATGCCTACTGGTAATGCTCCTTTATTCCGCAGTTTTCCACCTAATGCCGATCCTAATCGGGTGTTTCCACGACTTCCAATCCTGGTTAACAATTCGAGTGAAAACACGGAGGTCCTACCAACATATAGTCGTGACTTAACCTTCCGCTGTACCGTGCGCGATAACAATCCTGAGATTGGTGCGACACTTTGGGAGGATGTAGCTTTTCGCAGTACTGCTTCGGCTGGGCCATTCCTGGTAATGTCACCAAACACGGGAAGTGAGAGTTGGAAGGTTGGAGAATATCGCGAGGTGACCTGGGATGTAGCCAACACCACTAATGAATTTGTAAATTGTCAGTTGGTCAATATCCGTCTTTCCACTGATGGTGGATTTACTTATCCACATACGTTATTGACCGAAACACCAAATATTGGTTCTGCCTTTGTGACGGTTCCTGAGTTTACGGGTAATGAAATGCGCATTCGGGTAGAAGCTGCCGACAATATTTTCTTTGATATTTCCAACAATGACTTCCGCATCGAACCGGCCGAAGAGCCTACGTATACGGTAAGTTACGGTCCGGTGTTCCAGCAGATTTGTTTGCCAGACGTAGCCGAAGTTACTTTCAATACTGGATCAGTATTAGACTTTGAAGGGCTAGTCAGTTTAGCGATTAGTAGTGAATTGCCCGAAGGAGTAGTCGCTAACTTTGCGGATACAGATCTTACCCCAGGCGAATCTACTAGTCTCTCACTGGATTTTACCGCCTTAGAAAACTATGACGGTCCACTGGAAATTCAAGTTGCTACTAGTTCTCCGGATCTGGATCCAGTGATACGAAGTCTCTATTTTGAAATAGTAGATAACGACTTTAGTGAGTTAGAACTATTGACACCAGCGGAGGGTGAAAATGGGATTAATCTTGGAGCAGATTTCTCATGGTCAGCCTTGCCAAACGCTTTGACCTACGACTGGGAGCTTTCGGATGATGCGGCCTTTAGCAACATTCTAGATAGCAGCTACGGAATGACAGAAACATCCTACACACCATCCATTCAGTTCGCTGCGAATACGCTGTTTTTCTGGCGGGTCCGTGCAACCAACGAATGTGGTACAGGAGATTGGCGCCAGCCACAAGTATTTCATACAATTAACGCCATCTGTAGTCCACAGGCTTCCGAGGATACACCCATTACAATTCCCGGTACCGGCCCATTGCCTACCATTGAGTCCGAGATATTTGTGCCGTTCGAAGGGGTTATCAGTGATGTAAATATTCCAAATGTCGCTGTTCGTTATCAGCCCATACAGAACTTTTATATTTCTGTGATTAGCCCGTCGGGAACGGAAGTTCGCCTGTACGACCAGAGCTGTTTCGGTACCGATCAAGTACGAATTGGCTTTGATGATGATGCGCCACTAGAAATCTTTTGTCCACCAGACGATCAGGTTCTCTTTCAACCCGTTGAGCCATTAGCAGCCTTTATCGGTGAAACCAGCCAAGGTACCTGGACTATGCGGGTGAAAGTACTGGAAACCGGCTTTGGTGCACCCGGGCAGGTGGGAGATTGGAGCATTGAGTTTTGTGCTCAGGGGAATGCAGTTGCTCCTAATTTGTTAGATAACGATACCCTTTTCGTACCTCCTTTGGAAAGTAACCCTATCGGTGAAGACTTACTCTCCATTTCCGATGCTGAGCAAGGGCCCTTTCAGCTCACTTATACGTTGGTGAGTACCCCGGAGCATGGTACTTTATTCCGTATTGATGAGGAACTCGAAGTTGGTAGTAATTTCACTCAGGGAACGATTAATGCGGGTAATCTCCGTTACTTAAACACCAATCCGGATGTGATCTACGACGACTTTACTTTTGTGGTGGAGGACGGTACTGGAGGTTTCCTACCCGTGCAGGAGTTCAATATTAAGATAGACGAAGATGCGGTAGTGAATACTGAGGACCTTAAAACCGGGCCAGCGTTCCGCTTATTCCCTAACCCAACCCAAGGCTGGGTGCAAATTCAACTTGGCGAACCAGCGGAATCCCAACTACCACTGCGCTTGTACCGAATCGATGGTCAGTTACTCTGGCAAGAACAATTACCTGCTGGTAGCCTGCAGTATCAGATGCCGACAGAGGTATTGCCAGCTGGCGTTTATTTGGTTCAATTGGGCGGAAGAACAACTCGCTTAATCAAGCAATAAGTGTATTTACTAAGAATATTGGCTTAAACAGCCTTTAAGCCTTTGAAGGCGGAAGTGTGCAAATAGCATGCTTCCGCTTTCGTCATTTAAGTGACTAAAGGAGGGAAATCTAAGATCTTGTTTGACGACAAAAACTTGGTATAACGACCGAAGGTGGCAAAATGTGCGAACCTAATTTATCACTTTGTCAGCCATTGGCAATTTTGCGTATCAGGTGCGAACAATGCCTGAATGATCATGTTGATGGCGTGTAAACTTTCTAAAAAAACCATAAAACAATTCACGATGAAAGTGCATTCGTATGCTTACAGTATCCTAGTGATGCTAGCCCTATCCCTAACTTTTGTTTCTTGTGATGATGATGACAACACTGTAGAGGATCCTACCATTGTAGAATTTGCTCAGGAAAATGCCAACTTCAGCACCCTTGTTGATGCGGTAGTAGCTGCTGACTTGGTAGACGTACTGAACGACCGTAGTGCAAACTTTACCTTGTTTGCTCCAACCAACGCTGCTTTCGATGCTTTCTTGGCAGCTAATAACTTCACCAGCCTAAGTGATATCCCACAGGCTTTGCTACGTGACGTATTGTTGTACCACGTATTCGGAAGCGTTGAGACTTCTGATAAGTTGTTAACTCAGTACTACAATACTGCTGCTGAATTCGATACTGATGAGCCATTGAGCTTGTTCGTAAACACGGATGGTGGTGTAGTAATCAACGGTGGTGTAAACGTAACTGCTGCTGACGAAGAAGTAGCGAACGGTGTAATCCACACAGTAGACGCGGTTATCGTACCTGCTACCGTAGTAACTTTCGCTGTTGCTAACCCAGACTTCAGCATCTTGGTAGCCGCTTTGACTCGTTCTGACTTGACTACTGATTTTGTTGACATCCTGACTGGTGAGGGTCCATTCACTGTATTTGCTCCAACTAATGCTGCTTTCGAAGCACTGTTGGCTAGTAACAACGAGTGGAACAGCTTGGACGATATTCCTGTAGAAACTTTGGACGCTGTACTACGCTACCACGTAGTTGCTGGCGCTAATGTACGCGCTGGTGATATCGTAAGTGATGCTGATGTAGCCTCTTTCCAAGGTGCTACTTTCTCTATCAATTTAGACGGTGCTACTCCAGTAATCAATGCTGGTGTTAACACTGCTAACATCATCGCTACTGATGTACAGGGCGCTAATGGTGTGGTACATGCTATTGACGCGGTTATCCTGCCTTAAGAAACACGGAGATCTACGCTCTCGCGAAGAGCGGAATACAATTTTTTTAGAAGTTGTGTCGATGTGCTCTGCTGCTTATGCGGCAGGGCATTATTGTTTCGGTGAGTTTGAGGGAAGGAACGGAAGAATAATAGGGTTGACGCGGTGAATCGCGTCCATGCATCTACGTTCTTAAGCAAAGCCGCCAAATGAACCTCCGTTTTTACTTCCGATTTCCCACTTCCAACCTCCGATCTCCTATTTCTAATTTCCTATTTCTGACCTACCTAAAGGTGTACAATCTGAGAATACCCACCTTTACGTTCGATCTGCTGGAATTGCTGCCAGGCTTCATTGGCTAACTCCCGCGTGAGGTTTTCAATGAAATAACTACCCGCGGCTGGGTCCACTACCTGATCCAGATGACTTTCCAACTGCAACAAATGTTGCGCATTGCGCGCAATGCGACGGGAGAAAGACGTACTATCTCCAGTTATCTGATAATCAGAAGGTGTGATGTAAACCAAATCAGCTCCACCTACTACTGCCGACATGGCCTGCGTAGCGGCTTTGATCATATTGTATTCTCGTTCGGTGGTTTGGGTTTCCATTGCCAGATGCGCACTAATGGGAGGAATAGGAGCTTCCTCCAAACCGAAGCCCGCCAGCGCATTTGCCCAAAGAATTTTCAAGGCCCTCAATTTGGCAATAGCCACGAAGTAACTGGTATTTAAAGCTACGGAAAATTGCAGATGAGCATTGGTCGTTAGGGGAGCAATGCCGTGCTCGGAAAGTTTGGCCAAATAGTCTACTCCTTTGGCGACGATGAGTGCCAATTCGTGCGTGGTATTCGTAATGCCACTGTGCAACTGCCGACCATTGACCTGCAAGACCCGGAAGTTGGGGGTGTGATTAGCAGCGAAGGCCAAAATTCTGGCCAGTGGCTTGAATGGTGGCTCTACCCAGTCGAGTAAGGGATCAAAGTCCATCGAGCCTTTAATTTTGGCGAGGTCCAGGCCCCGCCGGCGGGTATAGTAGATCAGGTTGCGGAATAGCTCGGCAGGATCTTTACCCGGATACGCTGGGGCAAAGTGAACCGAGATAAAACCGGGCTCAATATCCCTTAGCAACATCTCCAGTTCTTCCAAAGTAGGAAGGTGATGATGAATAAAAAGGGGCGCGTTTACACCACCTACCAGACCTTCAAGTGCCTGCGCGTTTGCCGCTCCTAAATCTTTTACCTCAATGTACTCACCGATTTGCCAGGTATTGGCTGCGCGCTGGTCAAGAATGGGAGGCGTGGCCGCGGGCTGATCCGCTGGGGCATTAATAGCCGAAAGTCGGATTTGTTCCTCTAACTGCCAGTCCAGGGTGTCCAAACCTTTGCCCTTTAAATCAGCGGTGACTTTATCTAGCCATTGTTCCTTATTAGTGGAGTGGAAATCTGAAAACAGTGGTTCGATTGGTGGCATAATTCGGTACTTTTGCTCGCCTAGCTTGATCGCCAGCGCACGGTCGGTTTATAACAATAAAGGTATTCAGAAAGCGCTAGAAAGTGAATGGCTCATTAAACTTTCTCTACAAACTTTTCCTTTATCTCTACGAGTATTAAAGCCTCCACTCAATTTTAGTAAAATGAACGAGCAAATGATCTATCTGGATAATAATGCAACCACAGCCGTGGACCCACGGGTGGTAGATCAGATGCTACCTTTCTTTTACGACCAGCCAGGCAATGCCGCCAGTCGGACGCACGCTTTTGGTTGGCAAGCCGAAGAGGCGGTAAAGAAAGCCCGCCGGCAGATTGCTCATTTAATTGGTGCAGAGGAAAAAGAGGTTGTCTTTACCAGTGGTGCTACCGAGGCGGTTAATTTAGCGCTGAAGGGCTTTTACGAGACCTACCAGACCCGCGGTCGCCACATCATTACCTTACAAACAGAACACAAAGCCGTACTGGATTGCTGTAAGCGCCTGGAGGCCAAGGGAGCAGAAGTTACCTACCTGCCGGTCAAGCCAGACGGATTATTGGATTTAGAAGTATTAAAATCTAGCATCCGACCCGACACTATTCTGGTGGCGGTAATGTGGGCTAATAATGAGACAGGAACTATCCAGCAAATGGCGGAGATTGGAGCGATTTGTGATAAAGCCGGTGTCTTTCTGTTCAGTGATGCTACCCAAGCTGTAGGAAAGATCAAGACCCAACCCAAAGCGGTAGGCGTGCATCTGCTCGCTTGCTCTGCGCATAAACTCTATGGTCCAAAAGGGATAGGAGCATTGTACGTGAGCCAGAAGAACCCGATCGTAAAGCTATCTGCTCAGCAAGATGGTGGTGGACACGAAAGAGGACGGCGCTCCGGTACCTTAAATGTTCCTGGCATAGTAGGCTTTGGTGCAGCAGCGACAATTGCTGCTCAGGAGCAAGAGCAGGATGCCACAAAATTAGGGACTTGGCGTAATCAAATAGAACAACGTCTCTTGCAAGAGATACCGCAAACCAAGGTCAACGGTTCCATCGAACATCGCTTGCCGCAAGTTTCCAATATCCGTTTTGCCGGTATTGATACCGAACAACTCCTCATGATGCTAAGCCAGCAATTGGCGCTCTCCTCTGGCTCTGCCTGTACTTCTGCATCCATGGATCCTAGCCACGTGCTAAAAGCCCTTGGCCTTAGTGATGAAGAAGCCCAGTCTTCCATCCGGATCAGCTTGGGGCGTTTTAACCAGCCAGCAGAAATTGATCGAGCTGTGGCCTTATTGGTAGAAGCGGTAGCCGCTACTCGAGCCATGAGTCCAGCCTGGGCAAGAATGGTGGAGTAGGGGCATTATTTTGGGCATAAAAAATGAGCCTGTTACCTGTAACCAGATGTTTCAATGGGCCTTATCGGTCTTTTTCTGTAGCGCGGTCCGTCGGCACTTGCACAATTCCGTAATGATTTAGTAAATTAGTCTATGCTTAAGTAATAGCAATTCGAACTTTCTATTACATTAGAGGGTTATTTTTGGAGCGTTCATATAAAAGATAAGAAATATGCTTTTTGTGGCCGACAGCGCCAAGCTGCGCATTCGGGAAATCGAAAAAGAGGATAAGCTGACCAAGGAGCATTTCGTGCGGGTATCCGTCACGAGTGGAGGATGTTCTGGACTTACCTATCAAATGGACTTCGACAATGAGTCGCGCCCGGATGATCAGGTATTTGAGGATAATGACGTAAAGATCGTAACCGACCTGCGGAGCTTTTTATACCTGTGCAATACGACACTGGAGTTCTCCGGCGGTTTAGACGGCAAAGGATTCTACTTTAATAATCCTAATGCTTCCCGAACCTGTGGTTGTGGAGAAAGCTTTGCTGTTTAATTTGAGTACCCATAACTAAATAATAACCTTATCAAAGCACTGTCTAACATCAGTTGGGCAGTGCTTTGATTTTTTGTGCCAGTCCATGATACACCGTATTGGTTTTGACGCAAAACGACTGTTTAACAACTTCACCGGCTTAGGAAATTATAGCCGAACCCTGCTGCGTAACCTGAGTGAATATCATCCGGATGAGGCCTACTTCCTCTATACCCCCAAAGTTCAGCAGACCCCTCAGACTCAATTCTTCCTCGATAGTCCCACCTTCAACCTTCGTGTGCCCCGGCGTACCCAACTACTTTGGCGTACCTACGGTATGAAGAAGGATATCAAACGGGATAAACTCGACTTATACCACGGATTAAGCCACGAAATTCCGGTAGGATTGCCCGATCTGGGGGTTCCAACTGTAGTCACTATTCACGATCTCATCTTCAAGCATTACCCTGAGCAGTATCCCTGGTTTGACCGTCAGGTATACAATCAAAAATTTCGCTACGCCTGTGAGAACAGTGACCTAATTATCGCTATCAGTGAATCCACCAAGCGGGATGTGATGGAGATGTACGGTATTGCGGAGGAGAAAATTCGTGTGATTTACCAGAGCTGCCACGAGGGCTTTATGCTCGAAAAAAATCCGAGTACCAAGGAGGCTGTACGTGAACGCTACGGTCTACCTACGGAGTTCATGCTTTATGTGGGCTCATTGGTGGAGCGTAAAAATCTACTGGGAATCGTAGAGGCACTGGCCCAACTTCCAGCTGATCTCCAAATACCGGTTGTGGTAGTAGGGCAGGGAGCAGTGTACAAGCGTCGAGTGGTAGCCCGCGCCCAAGAACTCGGGGTCTTAGATAAGCTTTTGTTTATCCAACCGGATTTTGCGGAGCTGCCAGCTCTTTACCAGCAGGCCCAAGCTTTCCTTTACCCCTCCGTTTACGAAGGTTTTGGTATCCCAATTTTGGAAGCACTTTTCAGTAAGACGCCGGTACTCACGTCCAATATGTCATCCCTACCCGAGGCAGCGGGTGATGGTGCCATTCTGGTAGATCCATGCAACGCTGCTGAAATGGCGTCTGGGATCGAAACGTTACTTACCGATAGCGAACAGCGAGAACAACAAATAACAGCTGGTTTCGAACACGCACAACAATTCAAAGGGGAGCTGCTTACCGCTCAATTGGTTGATGCCTACCGCTCTCTTTTAGGTTAGTCTAAATATTGTTTTTGTGGATTCTAATTAGTAGCTTTGTCTTACTATGTGGGAACTGCTATCAATAGTACAGGAAACCTGGGCGGTACGCGCCTTATTAGCCTCTAGCATGGTCGGTGTCATGTGCGGCATCTTGGGGTGTTTTATCGTGTTGCGCAATATGTCCCTTGTCGGGGATGCCCTGGCGCACGCTATTTTGCCAGGAGTAGTGGTAGCATTTCTCGTCGTTGGTTATAGCGCCTTAGCGTTCTTTACGGGTTCGGTTTTAGCAGGCTTACTTACTGCGGTGGGTATTACCTGGATACAGCACCGAGTGAATACGAAGAACGATGCCGCAATCGGTATCGTGTTTACCGCCATGTTTTCTCTGGGAGTAATTGGTATCTCATATATCAGCCGCAACCAGGGGGTCCATCTTGATCTTAAAGATTTCTTATTTGGCAATGTACTTGGCGTTGCCGACGCTGACTTATGGCTAACGGCCTTGGTGACGGTATACGTGGTGATTAGTGTTTTGGTGTTCTACCGCTATTTATTTGTTTCCACCTTCCAACCAGTTGTGGCCGAGACTATGGGAATCCCGGTGCGTTTGATCCACTACTTCCTGATGCTTCTACTGTCCTTTGCGGTAGTAGCTTCCTTGCAAACGGTAGGGGTCATTTTAGTGGTAGCGATGCTCATTACACCCGCTGCTACTGCTTTACTGCTATCGCAACGCATGGAGCGGGTAATATTCCTGGCTGCTGGCTTAGGGCTACTTTCCGCAGTTATGGGTTTACTGCTGGCCATTATCTTCAAGACGACTCCGGGACCAGCCATGGCGGTTACCGCTACGTTACTGTACGTGCTTACCGTAATATTTGCTCCCGGAAAGGGACTCATTGCCAAAGCCCTACGTCGCCAGCAGTTGCAGGTTCGAATTGATCGGGAGGATATTCTAAAAGCGATTTATCGGACCACTCAAAGTGGCGGTGTACCGAGCATTGCTTTACGCGATAAGCTGGAAGTAAGTCGGCTTAATTGGCAGCGAGCTTTGCGCTATCTGCGCAAACGTTCCCTATTATTACCTAATAGCCTTCGCCTCACTGCCAAGGGTGAGGATGACGCTCGACGCTTAGTTCGTGCTCACCGCCTTTGGGAAACCTATCTGGTAAGTGAAGTAGGACTCAATAAAGAACAGATTCACCCGGATGCCGAGCGTTACGAGCACCTCCTGCCTGAAGATGTCCTCAACGCAGTAGACCGTCATTTGGGCTTCCCACAGGTTGATCCGCACGGCTCGCCAATCCCTCGACAAGCCACCATACCTGATTTTTCCCTCAGTAGTCTAAAGGCAGGTGCGCAGGCTATTCTTTCTTTAGCCCAAGAGGGCAGTATGGTGAGTGCCCATTTGTGGCGCGAGCAACTGCAGGCCGGTCAACCCGTCATACTTATCACTAAAGGGGAAGACTTCGTTGAGGTTCGGCAAAATGACCGTCAGATTCGCTTGCCCCTTCATATCGCGGACCAGGTAAATGTTGAGCCACAGATGGCTTAGTAACGCATACGTAATTTTCCTTATTCTAAGCGGTATCACCCTTCCCCGTTCCCAGGTGGACCATAACCTAAAATCGGGAATTTTTAGGGCCTCAGGCGCTTATCTTTGTATTGTGTAGTTTTCTCATAGTATGTTAATTGCTCCTACATTGTGAGTGCCTCTCCCGGTGTAGGAGCTTTTTTATTGCCCCAACTTTCCCTTCCATTCTTTCCTTTTCCTCCCATTCACTTAAGAATCTGTCACTTTTTCGACCTTTCTGGTAGTCATACCAGGGTACAACTTTTCTTATCTTTGATGGAAATATCACATTAAGGAGTGAATTGTGGTTTTTAAATTTACAGTATGCTCCACTACTAACCGATAATCCCTAGTAATGAGCAAGCGCATTGGTATACTGGTAGCCGTTCTTTTGACGCTCTGCGGCACCGCTTCCGCTCAAATAGTCAATGGACTAGATACCCTTTATGGTAATGAATGGATTGAAGCTGATCAGCAGTATCTCCGCCTGGAGGTCACTACCGATGGATTCTATCGTATCAACTCTTCGGACCTTCTGGCCCAAGGCTGGCCGGTAAGCAGCATCAACAGTGCTGATTACCAGATCTTTCATAATGGAGAACAACTGCCGTTACACAGTACTGCCGCTAGTGATACTCCACTGGGTACAGGGGATGGCCTTATCTTCTACGGTGAGCAGAACCGCGGAGAGTTAGATCAGCACCTTTATCGGGAGCCGGAGGCGCAGCAATTGAATCCACGCTACAGTCTGTACAATAACCAAGGGGTGTATTATCTCACTTGGAAAGAAGGAGCTGGACAAAATTTTACTACCGTAAATAATGACTTGAGTAGTTTGCCAGCTGCTGAATCTTACGTTTGGCGCCAAACGGAAGAGGTCTTTACGGAGAAGTTTGTGAAAGAGTACTACCGCTTTTCCGGAGCGACGCTTTATTATTCCCACTATAGTATTGGTGAAGGATACGGAAGTCGTGCGATCAATGAATTGCTGGCTGATGGTAGCACTACCCAGGAGATTAATTTGGCTTTGCCACAGTCCTATTCAAGTGGTCCAGCCGCAGTGGTGCGTACCCGCTACGTAGCGGCACTTTTCGACCACCTGCAGCAACTTTCCGCTAATGATGTCCTGCTCCGTACGGATACTTTTACGAATTGGGCAATGCAGAATGTGGAGATGGCTTTACCCACAACCGTTCTGGTAGACCAGGAACTACGCTTGCGCTGGGATGGCCTTGCGGGTGAGAAAGACGAAGTGAGTGTGGGTTTTGTGCAAGTGGATTATCCCGCTCAGGCGGATGCAGCCGGAGCCAATTCCTTCAACTGTCGGGTAGATAATTCCGGCAATCGGCAATATCTGGAACTGGCCAACTTATCGGCTAACAGTGCGGTGGTTTATGACTTGAATAACCAAATTCGGATCCCTGTGGCCAATCCGGATGGCACCTTGCGGGTGGGACTGCCCGTCGTGAGTATAGATCGCGATTTGCGTATCATTGCTGATGAAGCTAGCTTACCAGTACCTGCGATTAGCTCAGTTGATTTGGCCTTGCCGGATTTAGGGGATGCCAACTATATCATACTCACGCATAGCCTATTGCGCAGCGGTAGTGAAGATGCCGTACAAGCTTATGCCGATTATCGGGCAAGCGCCAACGGTGGAAGTTATCGCCCCGCTATTGTGAACGTCGATGGTCTGTATGACCAGTTTGCCTACGGAGTCCAGCAGCACCCCTTGGCTATTCGCAACTTTGTGGCCTGGCAAGAAGAAATCAATCCCGCATTTGAATTTCTCTTCATTGTGGGGAAGGGCAGAGAGTACATCGACCTGCGCGATCCTGCCGATTTATCGGAGGCGCTAGGGACTACTCTTTTCATACCTCCTTTCGGTTTTCCGGGCAGTGATAACCTATTAGCTTCTACACCCGATAAGCCTACACCAAGAGTTAATATTGGCCGCCTTTCTGCCATCAATTCGGCAGAGGTGATGCTTTATTTGAATAAGATACGGGGCACGGAATCGCTTGTAGCCTCCATTCCCCAAACGATTGCTGATCGCAGCTGGACTAAGAATATCTTGCACCTTGGCGGTGGCGGTAATGAGCAACAGAGTATCCGCAATAACTTGGAGGCGATGGCCAATACGGCAGAAAGTGGCCAGTTTGGAGCGGATGTAACAGGTATTTACAAGGCGAGCACAGATCCTATAGAGACTTCCCAGTCTGATTTCATCTTC
>JBCBWU010000109.1:0-24174 GCA_039816955.1 Bacteroidota bacterium | reverse complement strand
GCCATCTACCCCGTAGGACATCCAATTCACATATTGGAGTAGAATTACATTAGTGGCCAGGATTAAGTCTCCCAAGCCCGCGGATTGGCGGTAGAAAAAAGCAAAGGCCAGGGTAAGACAAAGCGTGCGCAGAAAGATGTCCCCGTTGATCCGCAGAAAGCGAACGAGGGCCTCCCACTGGAGGAGCACTTTGCTTTGGATGCTATCTCTTATCCAGGAATATTGCTTTAGCAGTAATACTATACCTACCAGTACGCCCACGTATTGGGCAATCACCGTTCCCCAGGCTACTCCGGCAATGCCCCACTCGTAATGCCATACCAACAGGTAACTGATGAGCATGTTGACCACATTGATTACAATGGTGAGAATGAGCGGGTAAATGGCGTTTTGCATCCCAAAATACCAACCCATCAGCGCGTACATACCCAGTGCCGCTGGTGCTGCCCAGATGCGAATACTGAAATAGGTACCCACTAGCGGTTGCTGATCCGCGCTCACTTTAAGCAAGGACTGTGAAGCCTGCAGAAGTGGACTTTGTAGAATGAGGAGTAACAATGCCAAACTCACAGCTACGAGCGCTGCTTGGCCCAAGACTGTGCCCATCTCTGCCCGGTTCTCGCGGCCGTACGCCTGGGCCGTCATACCAGTAGAGCCCATACGCAGGAAACCGAAGTTCCAGTACACAAAATTGAAAATCATGCTACCTAGTCCTACTGCACCTAAATGATCGGCGCTCAAGCGCCCCATCAAGGCGGTATCAAACGAGCTCAATAAAGGCACGGAGATATTGCTCAGGATGTTGGGGATGGCCAGTCGCAGGATTTCCTTATTCATGGCCGCAAGCTAAGGATTTTGGTTTTGTTACTTATCAACTGTGACGATTCAATCAAAATAGGAGGAGTGAGTCGAAGTGAAAGTGGCAGTTAAAGTGAAAGTCAGAAGAATTAGAGTGATCCGATTACACTGAAGTTTCGTCGGACGATGAAATTAGCATTAGCATCTTAATCATGCTGAGCTCTGGAGTGGATGGAGTGGAGTTCCTCAAAAAAACTAACATCCCAACCATCCAACCATCCAACTAATTCAACCAACTAAGGCCGACATCGGAGGCCGAACTAAATTAACTAAATCCACTAACCAGAGCCGCAGGCTCAATCATCATCACTGCTTCGTAAACCACTGCCCGCTAATTACTTGAGCTGAACTTCGTATCTGCAAGTAGTATACACCAGAGCGGAGACTTGATACGTCTATACTACGCTGATAATCACCAAAGGCGGTACTTGACAAGATTTGCTGTTGTCCCAAGCTATTGGTCAGCACAATCTGCAGGTCCTCTTCCCAAAGGCGGTTGAGGCGGAGTTGGACCTGATCGGAAGCTGGATTAGGGAATAGCTGTACCAGGTCTTTTCCTTCCCAGTTGATAGCAATGGTCTCGGAGTAAGAGAAGCTCCCATCAAAATCAACTTGCTTGATGCGGTAGTAGTTTGTGCCACTCAACGGTGCCCGGTCTATCCAGGCATAATTTTGGGTAATGGCTACTGTCCCGTTGCCGGCCCGTTCACCCAACGCTATGAACTTTTGCTGGTCGGGGTGCAGGCGCTCAATGACGAAGTAATCGTTATCTTCTTCGCTGGCCGTGGACCAATCGAGCAAGATTTGTTCTTCGGTGGGCTTACCACTGAAACTTAGCCAATCTACAGGAAATACAGCTTGTACATTGAGGGTGTAGTCTTCAGATTCACCCCAGCGGTGATTGGTACAGGGCTCTGAAGCCTGATCGTAGGTAATGCGAATGCGCATCCGGGTATCTCCCACTAGTGCTCCGGCGGGTGGCATGATGGTAGCGGTGTAAGGACCTACCCCTGGATTACCGCTAACGCTAATCGTTTCATCAGTATCAAAGAAATCACCATCCTGATTCCAATCCACGTAAATACCGCATTCGTCACGAGTGTAGGGATTACCATTGGTAACTGTAATTCCATAGCTTGTCCCTATCTCCACTATGGTCGACTCACTGGTGTAATTTTGGTAGCCTCCTGCGGTACAAGCACTGCTATTATCAATATCCCCAATTTCCACCCGTGAAATATACTCATCACAATCCGTTGAACTTACACCGCAGTAAAAGAGGTCCACATCTACCTCTACTACATTACTGTAAGTATCCTTATCCCCATTAACAGGTTTGATCCGGTACCAATAGGTGTTGAATGATTCCACCGTATTGTCTGAAATAGTGACAGCATTGCTACCCACACCTACATTTTCTAGTGCTAGAAAACCACTTGTGGAAGAAGTGGTAGATCGCTCTACAATGTAACCCATTTCATTGTTAGCCACATCGGTCCAGCTGAGTACGATCGCACTGTTGGGTTCATCAATGACAGCGGATAAGTCCGTGGGGACCGCTACAGACATGGGGCTGGCATCTATAGAGTAAGCGGTATGTCCTAGCCGGGTAATGAGTGCCTGCTCCATGCGAGTATATTGATCAGCCGTATAATGCCCACCACAAAAGTCAGGATAGTAAGACATTATGTTTGCTACCGGTGGCTCATAGGTTTCACCGTGGATATCGGAACCCGGGTTGGGTACAATACAGCTGCCAAAGTTAAAATTGCCGTTGTTGTAGCGAGGGTCCGCCGTGGTACCACATAAGAGATCACCTTTGGTGCTGCAGTTGGCGTTAGTACCCGTCCGCGCTACGTTTTCCGCATTAAATCCACTTGGCCCAGAGTCGGTACCCTGATGGGTGTGGTACAGGTTAAAATAATGACCAAACTCGTGTACAAAGGTGCCGTTGGGACCATTGAGCAAACAACCATTGGCCATTACAATACGGTTAGATAACACGTTGTTGGAAGGGAATGCGGCGTAACCACAAGCATTGAAGCCACTGGTAGTTACAATGCTGTTGACAAAATAAATATTGACAGCATCAGTAGCTGTGGTGAAAAGCGCCCGCAAATCAGCTTCTGTGTCGAGGTCGGTGCCATCAAGGTCGGCATCAAATTCGTAGAGGTCTGTATCGCTTACATAGTTGGGAAAAGCCTTATAGAAGAACTCAATATCTGATTCTGCATAGTAAGCATTCAGGTTGGCCAGTGCCTTGGCCAGATCACCCTCTGATGGGCCGCCGCTACCCGCATCTTGTACGATGTGAATTTGAATGGGAATACCCGTAGTCCCCGTTCGGCGAGGGACGGATATCGGGGCAATGTGCTCCAGTGTATAACGAATTTCCTCCGCAGTAGGAGGGGGCGTGCCACAGGGCGCTGATTGTGCTGAAAGCGTATTAAAAGAGAAAAATGCGAGGGCCATCAGTGACCCAAAGTAGTAGAGTTGCGTTTTGAAATTCATGGTAACAAGTTTGGGAAAAAACCAGATTAGGGTTGTTTAAGACTATTGCTAGTCCTTAAATATTCATGCTGGAATAAGGGGACCAAAGGCCCATTATTGCCAGGAATTAGCTAGATGAAATGTGGTTTTTTAACTGAGGGTACCGGGGTGAGACAGCTGGGTGAGGTAACCTTGTTCTAGAATATCAAGCTCTAATTTACAAATTTTTGTATAAACTTGATCCGTTTCCTAATCTAGACTTGTACAGATTGTCGGAGCCATCCTTGGTGGCTGGCGTAAAGAGAAGCCATAGTGGCTGCTTAAGATGCTTCAACTCCTATAAAAAGCATAGCTAAATTCCCAAAATAAAGATGTAAATCGGAAGCCGGCAGCGAAATCTTCGCTCCGGCTTCTCTGGTTTTAGACTTGCTCTTTTGCGGCTTCGCGGCGATAAAGGAATAAGGGTAAACCACCAGCCAGTCCGAAGGCAAAGGTGCACAGCCAGACCCAACCGTAGCCTTTGATCTGATGTTTCTGAGCTTCCCGGTAGGAGAGCCACAAAAAGATCATTACAACATAGAGTAGATCTATAGAAAACGCGGTAGTGATATTATTGGCAAACATACTTTGCAAGGTAGCCACAGGGGCGGTCCAAAGCAAAATGTTTCCACTGCTTAAGGTTTCTTTAAGTACAAAATAGTTGGGGAGTGCAAAACCAATGATGGTCAACACTAGATAGGCCTTTTTCATTCTCTTCTACATTTGGTTGGTGTAAATGTAGCGGCCGGCCTGGCTCAAAACCATTGACGAACGTCAAGAAAGGGAAGGACGGGAAAGCCGAGCTCGAATTCGACTTAAGGTTTCTGGACTAACCCCTAAGTAAGAAGCTAAATGATACTGCGGAATGCGTTGTGCCAGTTCTGGCATAGCATCCATAAACTGTTGATACCGCTGTTCCGCGTTTTGGGTAATAAAAGTGGAAAGCATCTGTTGATAAATAATCAACTCCTCTTCCATAATCATTCGTGAGAGTTGCTCAAACTTTGGCGAAAAGGATAATAGCTGAACAGCACTCTCCTGAGTAATCACGACCAACTCACAATCTTCTAGACAAGCGATATAATGCTTGGCGGGTGTTGCCCGTACGAAACTCTCGTAAGAGCTAATAAACTGGTTTTCGGTGTAGAAAAAGGTATTCTTTTCCACGCCATCTACCAGGTAGTACATGCGTACACAACCTCGGAGCAAGAAGAAAAAGGATTGAGAACGCCGCCCTTCTTCTAGCAAGATGTCCCCCTTCGCATATTGGCGTACCCTTAGTAGTGATGCTACCTGTTCTTCATCTGCCGCTGAGATGTCAACGAATTGCCGGAGGTGTTCAATGAAAGGGCTTAATGGATGCATTACCGCTTTACATTGTTTTCGTAACGTTCGATCCACTGCTGTGGATCCATTTTAGTCACCAACTCCCCAATTAAGGTAAACGGAATCTCCGCTGGCTTCTTAAAGCGGATGCAGCTCTTACCCATATCCAGTTTGCGCTTGTTGTGCTTCGGGTATTCGGCTACAAACCAGTCCAGGAGTTCCGGTGTCGCGTAAATGCCCATATGGTAAAGCGCGATGAAGTTCTTTTGCGAGGCAATACTCAAGAAAGGGAGTGGGAGCTTGGGATCACAATGATAACCGGCTGGATACAAGGAGTGCGGCACCACATAACCAATCATACCGTAGCTCATTTGTTCCTCAAACCCATCGGGGAGATTATCCAAAATGGTTTGGCGCAATTGCTGCATCGGGCCTTGACGCTCTTCAGGAACTTGCTCCATGTAGTGATCGGGGGATGTAGCTTTGATATTCATCAGGTGGTTGTTACTTGCTTAATATTATTCTTGTCTTTCCACTGCTTCTGCTACCTTAGCGACCTCAATTTACGAAAATCAAATTCCATTATGCGTCAGCATATAGCACGGATAGCCCTGGTGGTAAGAGACTACGATGAGGCCATTGCCTGGTACACCCAAAAATTGAAGTTTGAACTGTTGGAAGATACCCAACTTAGTGAGACTAAACGCTGGGTGGTGGTAGCTCCTCCCGGTTCTAATGAGTGTGCGCTTCTTTTGGCTAAAGCCGCTAAACCCGAGCAAGAACAGGCCATAGGTAACCAAACTGGCGGGCGGGTTTTCTTATTTCTTTATACCGATGACTTTTGGCGCGATTATAATCGTATGATCGAAGAAGGAATTGAGTTTGTACGGGAGCCTGTGGAACAGCCTTATGGTACGGTCGCCGTTTTCAAGGACCTATACGGCACACTTTGGGATTTCATCGAGCCAACTAAGTAAACTACTCTGCTTTATTGCATCATAATAAATGTAACGATCACTACCGTCAGCAGTGCAATTGCGCTGCTGACGAAAGACAGACACATAAGTATAAAACTATCATAGATGGCACGACCCCAGGATTTTCGAAAGAAATCCCGGATGAAATACGCAATGTAGCTTAAGTTCAAAAGAATTATAAAGAAATTCAGACCCTGTGGCGCGTATGTCGTTAATGGCATAAGAACTATGCCTAACAAGGTCAAAAAAGCATACAAAAAGGCATTTAAGACCAAGTGCTCGCCAAAGCTTAGATGATATTTTCTGAATAGAAAATACGTCCAAATAGCGCTTATTGGTACGGTCAGAAGCAACAGGAAATTCGAATAATTTTTCAGGTACTGTAGTAGTAATTTAGCTTGGGCAGCTTGCTCTTCGGGCATACTTTGCGCGCCCGCATTAAACCCTTGCTCCATGCCGTCGAAGAAGGTCCCAGTAGGGAATACTTTGAGGCTCAAAAATAGATAGATGGGAATAGTTAGTACTAAAAACTTCAGTGGTTCAATAAATTTGTTCCGATCTTCAAACAAGTACCGCCGCATCGCATCACCCGGCGATTTGATCATTTCCCAAGCCGTGTAGAAGATGCCCTTTTCCAGGTTAAGAATAGCCAGGAGTGATTTGAACATGGTCTTTGTGGTGACCCGTTCAATCTTGGCTTCCGGAATATCAGGATGAGAAGTACGCGTTTCCATACAATGCGAGTTAACAAGGTCAACAATTAAAGGTCGTAGCGACGCGATTCATCGCGTCGAAAAATCAATCTGCACCGTATCCTCCACTTTAAGCCCCAATAAGCCGGCTGCCTTGTCCATATTAATCGCAATCTCCAGCAAGTCGGCTGAATTAAAGCGACACAGAATTTCACCGACTGGTACATCATGATAATGTTCTGAAAGGGCCGTGATGGGGGAGTGGCGTTTGAAGAAAAGTTGGAAAGGTCTCCCATTTCCTACATTGTCTATTAGTGTTCGGTCAATATTAAGAATGACATTGTCAAATTGATCCACATAAACCACAGAACCACGGATATGATTCGGGCCTGTTACTGGGCGTAAGGTGATGCGCTCTATCCAATTATCGACAGTTGTACCCAAACCACTAACGGGAAAATCCTGTGCTAGGTGCCCCACCGCATGTGCTAACATATCCGCAATGGGAAATCGACTCAGATCCAGTTCGTCCACATTGATTTGATAAAGGGCGCTGGGGAGTTCTGGAAAAACCAATGAGAAAAGGCCGTTGTCTGGGCCTACAAAGTGATGCCCGTCGTGTGAAAAGGCTAGAAAAGGCCGATCTGGCTGATCAAAGTCATTGACACTTAGTAAGTGAATGGTTCCTATCGGAAAAGCACGCCAGCAGTGGCGAAACAGAAAAGCTGCTTCTACAATATTATAGTTGGTCACCTCATGACTGAGATCAATCAGCTGAGCACGCGGCGTTTGTTGCAGGATATGGCCCTTTATCAAAGCCAGGTGATAGTCTCGGCGACCAAAATCAGAGGTTATCGTGACAATAGGAGGTGTGCGTTCCAAATTCTAAGCTCTTTTCTCTTCGGTAAGCGCGAAATGCAACTGCTACGCTCACCAAGGCTTTTACGGGTAATGCTTTACGGTGGCGCTTAAGCTTGTCATTTCTTGGCAGTAAAGGTAACGAATTTGAAAAATTACGATGAAAATCATATCTATCCTTAGCCTCCAGGCGTTCTTACCATTGCGTGCTCGCAAATCACGCGTATCTACTCTGGGTTTTCTGCCCGGAATTTTTACTTTTGGTCTTTGACCAACCACTAACCGCACATATTTACGCACATGGACGAGATCAAGATTCTCTGGGCTGATGATGAAATCGATTTGCTGAAGCCCCAACTGATGTTCCTTGAGAAAAAAGGGTACAACGTCACCACTGTGACCAATGGCCACGACGCCTTGGAAGAAATTGAGGAACGCAATGATTTTGATGTCGTCTTTTTGGACGAAAGTATGCCGGGTATCACTGGTCTGGAAACTTTGGCTAAGCTGAAAGAAATCCGCCCTAATATTCCCGTGGTGATGATCACCAAAAATGAGGCGGAAACCGTGATGGAGGAGGCTATTGGCTCGCAAATCAGCGACTACCTAATCAAACCAGTCAACCCCCATCAGATTCTATTGACGCTTAAACGACTCATCGATAACAAACGCCTGGTACGAGAAAAGACCAGTTCTGACTATCAGCAGGAATTCCGACAACTGCTGATGGAGATGAACAGTGGCTTAAACTATCAGGAATGGGCCGATATCTACAAGCGCCTGGTCAATTGGGAGATCAAGATCGACCAGAGTAATTCTACGGCCATGGGAGATATCCTGGCCATGCAGAAGAACGAGGCCAACACGGCTTTCTCCAAATTCATCGTCAAGAACTATCCAGATTGGTTGCGCAAGGGTGAGGGACCAGTAATGAGCGATCGACTCATGCGGGAGAAAGTCTTGCCAGAATTAAGCGAAGATCGCCCTACGGTAATGGTGCTGTTAGATAACCTGCGTTTTGATCAATGGAAAGTGATTGAGCCTATCCTCAACCAGTCCTACCGCGTGGAAGAAGAGGATTTCTTCTACAGTATCCTGCCCACTACCACGCAATACAGCCGCAATGCCATTTTCGCCGGTATGATGCCAGCTGATATCGAGAAGCACTACCGGAAGTGGTGGAAGAACGATACGGACGAGGGAGGAAAGAATAATCACGAAGAAGATTTACTATTAGCCCAATTGAAGCGTCTGGTTCGTCGTGACCTCAAGGTGGGTTATTCCAAAATCACTAACGTGAATAAGGCCAAGCAGATGGAGGACAACATCCTCGACTATCTGCACAACGACCTTACCGTTATCGTTTACAACTTCATCGATATGCTCTCACATGCGCGCACGGAGATGGAAGTACTTAAGGAACTGGCTGGTGATGAAAAAGCTTATCGCTCATTGACGGCATCTTGGTTCCGTAATTCTCCACTTTGGTCTGCACTGCAACGCATCGCTGAGCGCCAGGACGTAAAATTGATCATTACTACCGACCACGGCACTATCCGGGTGAATACGCCATCTAAAGTGGTGGGTGATCGAGATACGACTACTAACCTGCGCTACAAAGTAGGCAAGAACCTCAACTACGATCGCAAGGATGTACTGGAAGTTCGTAAGCCCAATGAAGCCGGTTTGCCACGCCCGAATGTGAGTTCTACCTTCATTTTTGCTAAGGAGGACAAATACTTCCTTTACCCGAATAACTATAACTACTACAACAACTACTACCGTAACACTTTCCAGCACGGCGGTATCAGCCTGGAGGAGATTATTTGTCCGGTGGTGAAGTTGAGTCGACGCTAAGCAGCGTAAAAAATATCGATTGAAAATAATTAGCCCCGCTTCCTGACCAGAAAGCGGGGCTAATTTTTATGCGTAGGGTAATGTACCGCTAGCGGATCAAAGTCACATCGCCCCGATAGGTCAATACTACACCATCGAGGAACTCTACTTCGATCATATATACGTATACGCCTGGAGGCAATGTATCTGCGCCTTTGGTACCGTCCCAAAGTGGCGTCCCATTCAGACAGGCTGGATCAAGTAGGGTTTGTTCTACCAATAATCCTCCCCAACGATCAAACAGACGAGCCGAAGTAATCTGATCTACCCCGAGGCAAGCAAATATCCGGAACTCATCATTACGGCCGTCCCCGTTTGGACTGAAGATGTTTGGAATAAAGACATTGCGGTTGGCATCCAATTCTACAAATACAGTTTCCGTAGCGGAACAGCCATTCTCATTCACAATCGTGAGTGTGTATTCCAGGCTCTCCTCCGGAAATACAAACGGATTGCGGATGGTATCTGAACTCAAGTACAAGCCTGGAGTCCACAGGTAGTTGTAGTTGTCACTAGGAGTGATATTGGGTAGTAACTGGGTTGTACTATCACCTAGCTCAACTACAATCGGAGACGCAATGTCAATAATGATCTGGCCCGGTGAAGCAATATTGAATGTGGTCTCTGCCGTACAACCGTTGATGTCTTCCACGGTCACAATATGATCGCCGGCAAAAACCGTTGCTGGTTGGATAACCGGGAAGCTCAAGCCATTGTTATCCACCATGAAGGTGTATTCCTCAAACGCATTATTGGCACCACCAAAGACCGTATCAATAGTGACGAAAGTTGGATCGCCAAAGCACAATGGCGGCTGAATTGGATCGAGGGTGAAAGTGATCGGATCTGGCTCCAGAATAGTATAAGACAGATCATCTGTACAACCCATAAAGTCCGTTACCATTACGGTGTAGGTTCCAGCAGCCAGATTGGATACAATTTGACCAGACTGGCCAATATCCCAGCTAAACTGGTAGGGGTTGTTTGGATCAACATTACCACCGGTAGCGCTAACACCAATTACACCGTCCATATCGCCGGCACAGCTAACAAACTCAGTCGTGGTCACTGGATCAACAGCAATGACCAGTGGGTCTGGCTCCGGCAACTCTACATTTTGAGCAAAAGGACAATCATTAGCATCCGTGATGATGGCATTATACTCGTTTGCCGCCAGACCACTAATGGTCGCGGTCGTTTCACCGGTTTCCACCCAAAGAATATCGTAAGGACCTGTTCCACCCATTGGCGTGATAGTGATGCCACCATCGGATAGACCGTTACAGCTCACGGGATCGCGATCTACGTCCACGGTGATCGGGTCCGGCGCACCTACGGTGAATTCTACTGCAATACCACAGATACCACCATCATTGATTTCAACTAATTGTGTACCCTCACACAGCTGTACCGCCGTAGAGGTCGTACCTCCATTGGTAGTTTCCCCAGACGCCCAGGTAAAGATGAAATCAGCAGGCGAACCATCACTAAAGCTAGCGGTAATAGTGGCTTGGCCATCACAAGTATCATCCGCCGGGCAGCTGGTATCCATTTCATTGCTAAAGACCACCTCAATGGTTGGGGGATCTTCTACTGTTACGTTGAATGGACCGCCAGTACAGCCGTTCATATCCACTACCGTAACGGTGTAGTCGCCGGCAGCTAGTGTCGTAATCGGATTCGCTGGTTCAGGACCTCCGACTACGTGCTCCCAGTCGTATTCAAAGGGTGCAGTACCTCCACTAGCAAATACAGCAATTTGACCATTCTCATCACCCGGGCAAGTAGGGCGCTGGATACGGAAAGAGTCAATCGTTATCGGATCCGGTGCAATAACCATTGCTGTATCTATTGTTGTACAGAAATTGTCGGCAGTTATTGTAACGATATAGGTACCCGGTGAAAGACTCGTCAAGACATCACCACTCTGGCCGTTATCCCATTCGATACTGGTAATCATAGTCCCGGGAGCAGGATCAACAATTACTTGTAGGGTTCCGTCCTCGTCATCCGCACAGGTTACCGAGGTATCATTTAGAGAGGTGATTTGTGGTGGAGCTGGTGCCGAAACTACTTGCGAGGTCTGTGCCGTACAGCCGTTTATATCGGAAACATCAACAGTATAGTTACCTGCGCTCAGGCCAGTAGCAATAGAATCAGTCAGCATCATATCGTGCGACCAACTGTAGGCGTAAGGTGCTGTACCTCCAGTCACCTCTACCGTAACCGAGCCATCACTACCGGTAATACAAGTTTCATTTTCGAAATCAATCACCGTTACTTCCAACAATTCGGGTTGGTTTACGACGAAGGTGTCGATAATTTCACAACCCGCCATACTGGCGTCCGTCATGGTCACAATATATTCGCCGGCCAGCAATCCAGTAATCTCACTTGAAGTTGGTGTAGTGGTAGTAGGAGCGGGGGCATTTGCGCTCCAGCTAAAAGTGTAAGGCTCATCAGCGGGCGCACCAGTAGTGGCACCACTAACGAAAATTTCACCGGTTGCATCTCCATTACACAGTACGTCAGTCACGAGTGGGTTGAGCGATAGTACTTTCATCGCACCTACGACATAGCATTCTTGTGTTTCACAGCCGTTGTCATCGGTTATGGTTACACAGTATTGCCCTGGGTTAAGATTACTAAGGGTAGTTGTGGATGCCTCGAGCGTAAGGCCGGTACTCCATACAAAAGTGAAGTTGCCGTCGTCGGTTGTACCACCCGAAGCAGTAATGGTAATTACACCATCCTGGCCACCGGTGCAGCTAGCATCGGTGATAAAGGTATTGGCGTCCAATACGCGCACTGCTGGTGGCTGGCCAAGAGGAATCAAAGCTATTTCTTGGCAACCGGCCGGGTCCGTAACGGTAATGCCGTAAGCCCCCGCGGGTACGCCCGAGATATAGTTGGTGTTACCAGGGTCAGTCACGCCGTTTGGTACCGACCAGGTGAAAGTATATCCTGGTCCTGGATTCTCGATTGGTAAGCCATCTGAAGTAGGTACAAAGCGAATCGACCCATCATTGAAGCCAAAACAACTAGGTATAGTATCCCGGATAGTGATGCCTAATACCGGACCAGCCAGTACTTCGATCGTGTCAATTACCGTTTGTGGGGCGGGCATAGAAGCATCCGTGATGGTAACCTGATAGGTGCCGGCGGCCAAGTTGCCGACTGTTGAGCTGCTACCGTCTGCTCCAATCGCAATTGGGGCACTATTGGGGCCACTGATTGGCACGGTATTCCAGCTGTACTGATAAGGCGCCACACCTTCATCTACCGTAACGGTAAAACTGCCGTCATCAAAGGACGGGCAAGTCAGGCTATCTTGTTCGAGTAGGACAAAGAACGGATTATCAGAAACCACCGCTTTGCCATTGCTTGGAATCAATTGTACGGGGTCGGTATTACTGTCTACTACTTCAAATGGTACGGGATCACCTGTGATTTGTAGTGGTGAACAATCTCCGAGTTGCCCGATGATATCGAAGCAAATTTCAAAGAATACGGAGCCATCTGCCAGGGTTACGCCCGCAAAGGAGTTATCCGTCCAGGAAACCGTTAAGACCCCTGCAGGAATGGTGTTTGGGGTCGGGAAATCCTGCCAGCCAAAGTTGCCGATATTTAAATCTGGCACCGCTGGATTAAAGCCCTGAACCCCAGAGATACTGAGGATTGTTGGATCCCAGGTGACAGAGAATTGTGCAGAAATAATATCAGAAAAATTGTTAACCGAGAACGAAACACATTCGTTGGTGCCCGGAAGAACATTGGTGAAGGGAAGCTCAAATTCCACACCATCACAGAGGTCAATGTTAGGCGTAATTAAGGTTCCACCGCAGCTCTTACCATCTTCTACTGAGATTACATAAACGCCAGGCGACGGTACATCGAAGGTGACCACGTCGTTGTGGTCCGCTGCTCCACTCAAGATCGTTCCGGTAATACCGGGATTGTCCTGACGGGCGATAGTAATAGAGCTATAGTCCGAATTGTCTAATTCAGATAGACCACCCTGGACTCGGAAGGTACCTTGGCAACCGTTTAAAGTGAGTTCCGTAATGGTTATTTCGTTAAGGTAAGCTACCGCAAACTGCTGATCAGCACTGAGGCTTACACAGGATCCTGCTGGAGTTCCTTCGTACTCTGCTTCTATCGTACCGGGCGCAAGGGCGTCGAAGGTAATGGGCGCAAAATGGAAAATGGCTGGGGCTCCACCCGTAAAGGCCGCTTGTAGCGCACCTTGATTAAAGAAAGGCACAGTTCCACCCAGCGTACCACCGGTATAGACATAAATGCCGAAGGTAGCATTGCCATCATCAAAGGTACAGGGATCATTAACAATGTCTGTTAAGGTAGGCCCAGTTTCCGTGGGAGGGCATTCGAAGAAGCCGTAAGCTACACCTGCCGGAGTAGACATGTCTGGGTCACCGTCCAGGACTTCATCACCGGTGTGGTTAACGATTAAGGTATCACCTAAACACAAAAAGAGCGTGTCCGGGATGATATCGTTAGACTGACCAGTTAAAGGCCCAAAGGAAGCAACGGTACCCGCATTTGATTGGGCACAGGTGCGCGCTTCACCACTTTCTGCGGTGCGCGTTAGGACGACCTGATCGGCGGTTTGAGCTGCTACGAATGTGAGCGAAAAAAAGAGGAGTAAAACACTAGTGAGGATCCTATTCATGGTTCCGTATTGATTGTTTTGTGCCACTACCCAGTCGGAACTTTGGGCAATGAAAACGGGATTTTTTTGGTATGCTTAGGACAAGTTCCTGTTCTGGATATATAACCAGAAGATACATCTGCACGGACCTTCGCTGCCCAGCTATTAAGCTAAATATGGCTGCTGGTGGACATACGACAAGTTCCAAACGTCCTTGACGGGCGCAAAATTACAATCTATCGGGGCAATATTAGTGTTAAAGTCGAAAAGTCTGAAAGGCTGTCTGCTATTTGTCGCTGAATGGAATGATTTCTCCCTGGCGATCATTTCGTTGTAGAAACAGCAAGAATTGGCGTGCTTCCCCAGTCGTTTCGAAGCTACCCAGCAGAATTTCGTAACTCCCATCGGGTTTTGGTTGTAACTCCGCTTTGGCTTCAAACTTTCGTTCAAATTCAGTTACCGCCTTTACTGCCGAGCTGTAGTCGGCCTGGGTTTGATCTAATCGAATGCAGTAGGTCAGGCTGGAGCGCGGTGAAAAAGAAGGCTCCACCATCGCCACTGGTTCTCCACTCAGAACCAAGCTTGGATTATGATAGTCCTCTGGCTCAGATGTTTCTTGCGATAGCATTTCCAAGGCCGGGCCATCCGGGATTAATGCGGGGCGGCTGAATTGGGTATTTCGTTGCGGGCTGGTCAGGGCTACTTGAGATTCTTCGACTGGTAGGGTGGCATCAACATGATTAGCTGGTTTATCTAAATGACGCAACCAGCGCAATAGAGGTCTTGGCTCTTGGGTGGCTGTCCGCCGGGCAATCAACTTACCGTTAGTAGAGAAGACTAGTATTGTAGGAATTACATCTACTTCGAAGCGATGTTGTAAGATCTTATTGTCCGTATTGTTGAGGTCAACTTTGGCAGCCAGGTAGTGCTCGTCAATAAAACCGTTGAGTTGCTCATCCTGAAAGGTGTTTTGCTCCATCCACTGGCAAGGTGCGCACCAATCAGCACTGAAGTAAAGTAGAAAGAGTTTGTCTTCACGTTGGGCGCTTTGCTGTAGCCTATCCAGGTCAGGTGATAACCAGTTGAGTGCAGAAGCAGAGGGAAGTATGAATAGCAGCAGGATGGACGTCCCCAGTAGGAGTCGCTTAGTGTTTGGGATGTTCATGGGATGAATACTTTTGGGATGCCTAATTTAAGCTATTTACAGCAGAGAAGCCAGTGTAGGAAGGGAGAATGAGGGAACGGTAGCTTTTTCAAGAAAAACTTGCCTGACACCACCGAAAGCAGATATCTTTGCTGCTCGGTTGTATGTGATCCTGTCGCTGGCTATTCCGACTTTCTGAGTCGGAATGGAAAGAGGAAAGTCCGGACAATATAGAGCGCCGTACCACTTAAGAGGTGGGGGGAGTAGGAGGAATCCTGCTTCTACAGAGAGTGTCACAGAAAACAAACCGCCCGCCTTCGCCTACGGCTTTGGCGGGCAAGGGTGAAAACGTGCGGTAAGAGCGCACGCCGTCGGGTAGTAATATTCGGGGGAGATAAACCTTGCGGATTGCAATGCCACGTAAACCAGTGGTGTCCGCTTCTTCGGGAGCAGACCAGCAAGTTGCTCGCTTGTATGCTGGAGGGTAGGCAGATAGATCCCGTGCAGTGATGTCGGGGCTAGATAAATGACGGGACTCCGCCTTCGGGGGGAGAACAGAATCCGGCTTATGAGCGTACACCGATTTTTTAAAATTACAAGAGGCGTCCCGCACTGCGGAACGCCTCTTGTTTTTCTTAGAGCGTATTTGGAAATTTTGCGAACTGATTTTAGCTTCGCTGATCGTCGCCATGCTCCTCGGAGTTCAACGATTTAACGGTTCTGGGTAAGGAATCAAAATTGAGTTTAGCGGGCTAAATGAAGTTTTGATTCCGACGCCAGGTTCATAAATCCTTGAAGAGCAGGAAGCACAAACTACAAAACAAGATATATTTGGACCTATCGATTTTCACCAAATGAAATTTCCAAACACGCTCTTACTTAGCGCAGTCGTTCTAGCCTTGTGGCTCAAATGCACCAAAGTCGAACAGCAAGCTAAAGCGTAGCGTGTTGTCAAGTGGGTTACGTTGGTTGGTGGTTGGTACCAGGTAGCTGAAGTTCAGACCAAAGATGTTGTACTTAAGCCCTAATCCTAAAGTCAGATACTTACGGCCACCTTTCTGGATGTGCTCGTTGAAGTAACCCGCACGTACAGCGAACTGCTTATCGTACCAGTATTCCAAACCGATGCTGTATACAAACTCGCGTAGTTCTTCGCTAAAGCCCTCTGGGGCATCGCCCCAGCTGCTGAAGATAGCGCTGATCGGAGATTGATCGAGGCGGTCATCATTAACACAGTCAGGTCCCTGACATGGTGTTGGTACCATCAGCTTATTCACGTCAGCAGCGATGGTCAAGGTATTGAATTCATCAAAACCAAGGGTCCAGGCGGCACCCAAACCGAAGTTAGCTGGCAGGAAGTCCCGGTCCACATTACGGGTGTAAGTGATCTTAGAACCGATGTTGCTCAGCGCCAAACCGATGGTCAAATCACTATCATCCAATGAACTAGAGTTCAGCTCAGTTTGGTAAGTGAAAGAGATATCAGCCGCACCGGCTATACCCGCCTCAATAATGTCACCACCATCCAATTGCTGGCCGGCTGCCAGATTAGAGTAAATGAACTTACCCGTCAAGCCCGCCGTGAAGTTATCGGATAGTTTACGTGAATAGGCCAGTGCTACCTCAAATTCGTTTGGACGTCCGGTAACCAGTGCCTCACCGTTTACATCGGTAAATTCGATGCTACCCAAGGAGAAGTAGCGGAGACCAAAGCCAATGGCTTCGAGATCACTCAATTTCTTATAGCCCGAAAGGTAGGCCAGATAAACGTCGTTCAGACCTAAAGACCGCAACCAGGGTGTATAAGTGGCAGAAACTGCCAGGTCTTCTTCTGCTAGTACCAACTTCGAGGCATTGAAATGCATGGCGTTAGGGTCGGCACTAATAGCGATACCTACATCACCCATCGCTCCCGAGCGGGCATCGCCAACGATGCGTAAAAAGGGTACCGCTGTGGCTACCGTATTGGTACATGGCGTACCGTCTAGATTGTAGAACTTACCATCCTCTCCTTGGAAACAGTTGCCTTGTGCTTGGAGATCAGTGGTGTTGAATAGCAGACAAACCAGGGCGAGAGATGCTAAACGTAGTACGTTCTTCATGAGTTTGAATTCATTTGTGACGCAGCAAAAAATCAGGATTGGCTTCCGGTAGTCAAATCAATTACAGAATGGCTCGCTATTGAGATTAATTGATTTGCTAGACCTCAGGGCAATGTAAGCTGATTCTTCGCGTCATTCTTTGCTAAATAAATCGGCTGCAAATATAGCCTAACTGTTGACTTATACGTGCTTACCGCGTTGCTGTTTTGAGTATGTATTGCAAAAGCCTTGCCAAATTGCTCGGCTGTGTTGCGTTTCTTCTCCAAGAAAACCCACAAGTTGTGCTCTTTATTTTGTTGTTAACGGAATTTCTTTGTTGAGCGGTTGCTCCTTAACATTAAGCGGTAGCAAGGGGAGGTGAAACGGGTGAGAATTACAGAAAAATAAGCTACCAATTTTGCTATTCAAGCCGCGAATAATACCGATTCATCCGATCAATTTGATGGATTGATTGGCATTCGGAAGACCCGGAGGACTTTTTTAGGTGGAACTAAAATAAAACCACCTGAGGCGCTTCTTTCCGTGGCAATACGTCTTGGCATTGGCGGAGAAAAAGTCCTCAGGTGGTTTAAACTGAAATAAGCTCGATTATTTCAGGATAACGAGTTTTTCAAATTCGCTTTCACCGTTAATTTCTGTTCCACTGGCAGTCCGTACCCGCACTTGGTATAGGTATACGCCACGAGCCAGTTGATCACCGTAGTCATCGCGCCCATCCCATTCGATACAGTCATCCAAACGGAGTGCACCGTCATTAGCGGGGATCATTTCTTCGATAGTTTTCACTAATCGGCCGCTGATGGTAAACACTTGGATCAGTACATCCAGGTCTTCGCCGGCTATATTGGTGTCGAATTGGAAGCAGGTCCGGTCAGTAAAGGGATTCGGATAGTTCAGTACGTTCTGTAAGGCAATCTTGCCGTCATTGGCTACCACGAATTCTGTAACGCCCTCGCCCAGGTTATTGGCTACGTCCCAGGCGCGCACGCGCATGTTGTAAGTACCGGGCTCGAGGTCCCTTAATGGGAAACGAACTTCGCCGCGCCGGAAGTCATCATTTTCCGTCTGGTAAAAGTCGTTAAGCAGGTAGCTATTTTGAGTGTCTTCGTTGAGGAAGCCCTCCAAATCGTGCCCAATGCTATTGCCGGTAACATTAATGCCAAAATCATCAGAAAGACGAACGACCAGTGTCGGATTAGCATCTACTTGGCCACCAGAGATAAAGTCGGTAGAGTTCATGAATACTTCCACCACTGGAGGCGTATCGTCTACTACACCATCGGGATTAGAGCCACCAATAATAAAGCGCTCTTCTCCGCCGCCGGCATCAATTTTCTGTGGGATATCGGCTGCGTAGTAGCTGATCTTGCCCGGGCCATAGTTGTAGTTGATATCCTTGGGTACTACGAAGCTGAAGGTGAATTGCCCGTTTACTACACTGGCTTTACCCCGGAATAGTACGTTCCGCCGTACATCGTAAGTACGCTCTGGACTTCCTTCCGGATCATTTTGTAGGGTCTTCGCCCCAATACTCTTATCAAAAACGGTAGGGTAAACCAAACCGTTAAAGCCACTCATGATTTGCCCATTACCATCTTCTATTTGTCCGGTGATGGTCACCGTCTCCAGGGCGCTTAGCGTATCAAGAATGCCACTAGCTGGATCAATGCCATTAATAGTGTTGGTTCTAACCTTGAAGCGCGGAAGTGCCGGCCGCTGCGCCGGATCACCCATGAGCATAAACTTCCGTTCATTATCAAAGCTACTAGGGTTACTCAGCGCGTTTTTCGCTACCCGTACCACATCACCCAAGCGCGTCCAATTTCCGTCTTCATCCTGGTTCAGCAGTTGTGTCAGAGACCGGTTGGTCAAGGCGGAGTTACGAGAAGCAAATACTGGGCGGGTGGTGGTCATCAAGGCCACGGCACCACCTCGTGGAGTAAGTAGGAGTTCTTCACCCGCTGATACAAAGGCACCGTTGTCGTAGTCACCAAAGGTGCAGGTCGCCGTTAGGAATATGCTGAGGCGGTCCAAATTGTCCCAATTCTGGATCTGTGGGATATCGAGTACCCGCTCCTGCGCCCAACCTCTAGGGCCGCCGTGTCCCAGGTAGGTTGTAATTACTGCGCCTCTTTCAAGGGTGCGATCTAGTTCTTCTTCCACAATTGGGAAGCGATCACCAGCCGGTGTTGATTCCTGCGGGAATAAGTCGAAGAATAACTTAGTCAGATTGAATTCAGGCCTTAGGTTACGAACAACTCGGGAGGCATCTTCGGCATCATCGGAGTGGGTCGCGCCGTCTTCGTCATCACCAAGAAAGATCATCCTGGTTCGCCAGTCGAGCAGGTATTCTGGATTAGTGTCGTAGTTAATAATCTTGTTCACTACCACATTAGCTTCCTCCAGTGTCTTTACGGGTAAACGACCAACGGAAATGCTTAAGTCATTGGCCAGGGGATCATCGCCCGGGTCGTTTTCGAAAATGGCAAAGAAGTCATCCGCTGGAAAGCCGAATAGTTCGTGGTTTTGATCGCGTTGGTAGACCGGAAGAAAGTTGCCACCAAAACCATATAAGTCTCGGCAATCGAATGAGCCATCTCCAATGAGAAGTAGGTACCCCAAACGTTGGTCACGGTCAAAGATGCACTTAGCGAAATCGCGAATCGCGGTAGGACTCACGCGTCCACTAGAGAATTCGTTATAGACTTCGGGAGTGGGTACCAAAGCCACTTCCAAACCACTGAACTCGCGGCGATGGGTCGCAATGCGCTCGGCCGACTCCTGAAAGTCGGGATGGTACACAATGATCATGTCTTGCCCGGAAAGGGAGTGCAGGTTTTGATTGGGAATCTCACCTATTACCTCAGCGCTAAGTAACTCATCATTCGGGTTGAAAGCAACAAACTCCCGCAAGACATCCTGCGTACTCACGCCAAAGGTCATGCTGCTACCACTACTATTCACCTCCTGGCGCTGTGGTTGCAGCACGCTACTAATGTCCCATACTTCTATACCACTACTTACACCGCTCAGTGTAAAGGTTGTACTCTCCTGCCCCAAGCTGCGGGTGTCGCGAAAACGGGTAGGTTCGTTCAAATAGCGCAGTGCCATCCGCGGGCGGGCTTGTATAAAGTCCAACCAGGCCGAGCTTTGTTCTCCTCCACCGGGATTAGGATAACGTAGGAGTACTGTGAAGTCCTCTCCCATAAGGGTCACTTCATCATTCAAGCGCGCAGTAGGCGCCAGATTACTGTAAATCTCATTGCGTTCGCCAATAGGCACCCGCGGTACAGATTGGCTGGTCAAAGTTTGATCAGCGATATCTAGAAAAAAGCGAGAGCCTGTAGCTGCCCGGAGCGCCATCTCCGAACGCACGATTACCGGTTCGTTAGTCTGCAAGCCAGGAAAGGTAAATAAGTTATTGTATTCCTTTTCCCGGGCAAACTTAAAGAAGTCACCGTACCAGTGTTGGCCCGTGCCCGTACCGATCGATTCTATTTCGTGTAGCACATTCACCCGATCCTCCTCAAAACGGAAAAGGCCGTCGTAGGTATCAGTGCTGTAAGTGGTGGTACCCAGGTTGCTCTGCGATTGTACCCGCAGGCCATTGGCGCCACCGGTTTGCACAAAGTAATAATTGCGGCGATCGTAGACGTTGACTTCCAAATCGAAGCGATCATCGTCGGCATAGTATCTCCATCTGTCTGGCCCTTGGGCGTACAGTAAGATGTAGTCGCCACTATCAAAACTACCGTCTTCTCCCCCCACAATCTGGATGGCATTTTCAACCACGTCGTCGGCTCGTTCTTCGTTTACGTCATAAGGGACTAAACCGCCACCGTTGCCGTAGATCTTAATGGTACGTGGATCGACATCGTCTAGATTACTGATCCCCAGGTCATCCTTGAGAAATCCATAGGTCAATTTGTGGATACCGGTATTGCTGATCGCAATTTTATAGGTTGGATTCTGGCTTAGTGCAGAGTTGAAAGGGTCACCACCTCTAGCTGCTGCTTTGGGTTGCTGGGTAACCGATAAGGCAAAGCTTTTAACCCGCTGGTAGCGATCGCCAATTTTTACGAAAGGAACGCAGGCCACTTTTCCAAAATAGCCCTCTGAAGTGCGAACGACAGAAGTGGTGAAGATCAGGCTTTCGCCTAAACGTTCATCTTCTGCTGCTATCACTTTGTCAAAATCCTCAAGCTGCAAACTGCTTACCTGTACCCGTAAGGCGCCGGGACCAGACACGGGAAAGCGTTCGGTCCAATAGGGCAGGGAAGGAGCGATGTCACCAAACTTAGCCTCCGGGAAGGACCACTGTTCGATAATTTGCTCACCTAAGCGGTAAGAAGTAGGCGTTTCCGACCAATCAAAAGTATGGCGGAGTGTTGTTTGTGCGGTGCTCGTTCCAATTCCAAGGAGTAGAAATACGGTACACCAGAGTAGTAGTTTCTTCATGCCGGTTCTCAGTTCAATTCCGAAGGGTGTGCTAGAAAATACAATCGTTAGCCAACACATTTTGCCATCGGCTTACAAATGTACATGCTAAAAACGTAAACACCTGACAGCTATTTTTCGTTAACGCATTTTCGACACTTAAATGTCGTAGGGCTAGCGACAAGTCCTTTATTATTGGTCTGCTGCGGCGCATTTGTGTTAAAACATTTGGGTAAGCCCACGCTCTTTAGTAGTTTGGTCCACCCGTCGCACTTAGTAGAGGCTTTACACGAGGTGGTGGGGACCGTTACAACTAATCGCGCAAAAATGAGGAGAAAGCTACCGCTGTTATTAGTGTTTTTAGGCATCGTAGTATGCACCCTAAAGGCGCAAGACCCTATCTTTAGTCAGTTCTACGCTGCACCCCTGCAGCTGAATCCTGCTTTTGCGGGTACCACCATTGCCCCGCGTTTTACTTTCAACCATCGCAATCAGTATCCCAACTGGCCAAACGCCTACATTACTTACGCGGCTTCGTTTGAACAGGAGTTGGAGGCCCTCAATAGTGGATTCGGTATTCAAGTTATGACAGATGCGGCGGGTGATGGCATATATAAGGTACACCAGGTTTCCGGTATTTATTCTTATAAGGTGCAGCTGAATAGGGAAACTAATGTTCGCATTGGCTTAGAGGCTGGTCTTTCACAAGCCCGAGTAGACTGGGACCAATTGATCTTTGGAGATCAGATCGATGAGATCACTGGTCCGGTAGATGCTGGAGGCAATCCATTCTTGTCAGAAGAAAACCGGCCAGATGCGTTATCAAACACGGTATTTGATGCCTCTGCCGGTATACTGTTTTATAATCGTACGATGTATGGTGGTATTGCGCTGAAGCATATCAACCGCCCGAACGAAACCTTTCTGGCGATCAACGAGAATTTGTTTGCCGGTCGTCCACTCCGACTCACGGTGCACGGTGGGGCAGAATTTGACTTAGGACGGCGCAATAAGCGGGGGGATGCTGCGTTTATTTCACCAAATGCCATGTTTGTCAAACAAGGCGACACCGGGCAAATTGTAGTAGGTAGCTACATCGGAGCTGGTCGTTTATTTGGCGGCGCGTGGTTTCGCCACAACTTCACCTTAGCGGATGCTGCCATATTTTCGGTGGGTGTGCGCGAGGGGGTGTTCCGAATCGGTTATTCGTATGATATGACCGTTTCCGCTTTGGCAGATGTGCCTGGCGGTACAGGCAACACACATGAGATTTCGCTGATGATCAATCTGGAAGATAGTAAGGAGCTCCAGCGCAAGAGACGTAATTCGCGTTGGAACAACTGCTTTCGGATGTTTAATTGAATATGTTAAAGTTCGCAATTTTATGACTTAGGATAGTTGAGGACGTCAATAGAAAACGTTTTTCTTCTATCTTTGGTGGTCGATTCGCAAAATCAAACTCGGTAAAGGGAATGAAAAATCTGTTAAAATTGGGCTCAGTTGCTATGGGCCTTGTTCTGGTGTTGAGCTCGTGTGGCAAAAAAGAGTCCTCCGACATCACCGGATGGAACTTCAATGACACCAAGTGGGGAGGTTACGAAAAGAACCTCGACTATGATGGCCAGGAGACTGGTCCTAACCTCGTATTGGTAGAAGGTGGTACGTTCGTTATGGGTTTCACTGAGCAAGATGTAACCTATGATTGGGACAACAGCCCGCGCCGTGTAACGGTGTCTTCTTTCTACATTGACGAGAGTGAAATCTCCAACCACAACTACCGTGAGTACCTGTACTGGGTAAATCGCGTATTCGGTGAGAGCTATCCTGAAGTATATCTGGATGGTCTTCCTGATACTTTGGTTTGGCGTGATGAACTGTCGTTCAACGAGCCATTGGTAGAGACTTACTTCCGTCACCCTAGCTACGATGACTACCCAGTTGTTGGTGTGAGCTGGATCCAGGCCACTGAATTCTGTAAGTGGCGTACAGACCGCGTTAACGAAGCTATTCTGATTAAGCGCGGTATTCTGAACCCAACCATGGAGCAGAAGGATGAGGACAACTTCAATACCAAAGCCTACCTCGTAGGACAGTATCAGGGAGATGTTCGCCGTAACCTGGATGACCTGCAAACCAAAGGTGGTAAGCGCCCAGTTCGCTTCGAAGATGGCATCCTCCTTCCGGAGTATCGCCTACCCACAGAAGCAGAATGGGAATACGCATCTTTGGCTCTCTTGGGTCTACAAGAGAACGAAAAAGACGAATTGTATACCGACCGTCGTATCTACCCTTGGAATGGTACTTCTACACGCTACCAAAAGCGTGACCGCTACCAGGGTTATATTCAGGCTAACTTTAAGCGTGGTCGTGGTGACTACATGGGTGTTGCCGGTCGTTTGAACGATAACGCATGTCCGACCGCTCCCGTACGCGCTTACCTACCTAACGACTTCGGTCTGTACAACATGGCTGGTAATGTAAACGAATGGGTACAAGACCTTTACCGCCCGCTCACTACCAGCGACCTTGTTGATGCAGATAACCACGATATGAACCCATTCCGTGGTAACAAATTCCAACACTTGGAGCTTGACGAAGATGGTCGTCCAGTAGAGAAGGACAGCTTAGGTCGTCTGCGTTACCGCTACGTAGAGGATGAAGAAGCGGCTGACCGTGAGAACTATAA
>JBCBWU010000108.1:0-24500 GCA_039816955.1 Bacteroidota bacterium | reverse complement strand
GCCATGTTTGGAATACTGCCTTAAAGTTACAGAATACTGCTCTCATGGGCAGAGGTGATTTTGATGCGTTTAACCTGAAGCAAAAGGTACAATTTGTTTATTTGTTGTTTTTTGACTAACTTGCAGTTGATTAGCGCTAATTGTGCACAATGATCAAACGCTCAGGTCTACGACAACCGATTAATTTATTCTCTTCCAAAATTACCTGAGGACAATACTGATTTATATACCACATTTGGATACTTCCCAAGGGGAGTAATACTTGGCTTTTGCTTAGGTGTTGCTTCTACTTAGGGTGGGGGGAGTTATGCACCAAATGCTGGGTTTGGGTTGTTGGCAGGCTGGTGAGGGTGGGAACCCACCCACAGGGTGGCCAAGCTCTATCCTATTACTTCTTTACTCCACAGTTTTCCGAGTTTTCTGCTACGCCTACTTTACCAAATATCCCGCATAAACCGCTGCACATTCCCATTGGCTAGGCGATGTAGTGCTGCTTCATCAATCCCTCGCGCCCGTAACTGTTCTAAGATTTTCGGGTACTGCCCAGCATCTTCGTATTCATGGAAGAACAGCGGCTGCCGCTCCGGTGCGGATATGCCGGGGCGATAGAAAAAGTCTGCACCAAACGCCATGGCATCAGGTGCGTGCGTTAAGCCAAACTCAATGTGTTCGAGTAAGCTTTCTGGACGTTCGCCATTGAGGAAGAGGCGTAAAAAGTTGGCACCAATCAAGCCTTTTCTATGCACGATTTCTTGGACAAGCTCGTTCGTAAGGTTTCTGGAGTGATCGCGTAGACTACGAAAGTTGGAATGGCTGGCAAGTATGGGGAGTTGGAGGTTATGCTGAACGATGTAATTTAGGATGTCTTCCGCTAGGGCATCCGAGGTGTGAGATAGGTCTACTGGAATGTGGTGTGCTGCCATGTATTCTAACAGGCGTTCACCGTCCCGTTTTAGACCAACGGTACTGTAGTTACCACCCCCGAAGCGATTTTCGGTATGGTGAGTCAAAGTGATATAGAAGAGGCGTTTACCTATGGCTAAAAAGTGGTCGAGTCTGGAAAAAACTTTCTCTACCGGCTCTTCTTCTAAGGCTAGAATACTAGCATTTTCAATGGCTAAAGTCAGGCCAATTCCTTGCTCCTGCTGGTCCCTGAGGGCTGTGTAGGCATAAAATTCCTCGCGCTGTAGTAATCGCTCATATTCTGCTAGCTGCTTTACACCCCAGTCTACGCTGTGCTTATCTGTTTTGCCAAATACCGCTACTGTTTGTTGGCGTACATTACCCGCTTTGAGGTAAGGGAGGGTCACACCAATATCCTTGGTGGCGTCGATTTGGGCATCTGGAATAATGGCCAGATAGAGGAGTAGGTCACAGTGTAAATCAATAATTGGGAAGGCAAGCTCTTGCATATGCGGTACTTATGGTTGAGATCAGGTAGTGTACTAAAATTCTAATGAGCCTAAAGATAATTAGGCAAAATTTACGCTTTCCAAAAGCACAGTTTTATCGAGCAAAGTGTACGAAGCTGTACGGAGGGCTCGTTTAATCAAAAAACCAACATCAACACCAGTATGAAAACCTTATTACCGCTCTTTATCATTTTGTTTTCCGCAGTGAGTTGGTGTGGGTGCAATCCCACTACCGATGATGATTTTGACCCTACTACGCCCTTTGACGGCGCAGAAGCGGACCGAGGTTCCTGGAAGTGGGTGCCACTTGATGGTTTAGTCACGCGTACAGGCGCTGCCACCGGTATAGGAGTGCGCTTAGCGGATGAAGATGCCGCCGGCCTGATGATTTATCTACAAGGGGGAGGAGCTTGCTTTAACGATGCCAGCTGTAGTAGCAACCCTAAGACCTTTGATGCCAATGACTTTTTGAGCTGGGCCATCATCTCTGGTAATAGTGGTATCCTGAACAAGAATCAGGCGGCTAATCCAGTTAAAGACTGGCATATGGTTTTTGTACCCTACACCACGGGTGACTTACACTTTGGTCAAAATCCAAGCGCTGACCCGGCCACCGATGAAAAGAACTTTGTGGGCTATGATAATATGCAGATTATCCTCAGTGAGTTGTCTACTTATTTCACCGCAGTTGATGATGTTCTACTGACGGGTTCCAGTGCGGGTGGTTATGGTGCTACCTTCAATTGGGCGGAGGCAGAAGCTGCTTTCGGATCCACCCCAGTACATTTAGTCAACGATTGTGGTCCGCTCCCCGCTGATGATTTAGCTTTTGCCCCTTGCCTGCAACAGCGTTTTCGCGATGATTTTCAATTAGACGCCAGCTTGCCCGCTGCTTGTACTGATTGCTTTTCAGTTACCGGTGACAGTCTGGATCAGTTGTATGACTACTACGGCCAATCTATTCCAGGCACTGAAGGAAATCTCGGGCTGCTCGCCTTTAAGGAAGATGCTGTCATCCGGGCATTTTTTGATTTTGGCACTGATGATTGTGTCAATTTGGAAGGCGCCTTCGGTAGTTATACTGGTAGCATAATGGAAGATGCCATCGTTGATCTGAATGACAATCATTTGAGTCCAAACGGTTGGTCTACCTTTATGATGAATGGAACCCAGCACGTAGCTTTAGCTGGGGCTAATTTTTACAATAAAACCATTAATGGAACTACGCTGGCCGAATGGGTGGAGAGTGTGATCAATGGCACTCAGCTCAATCTGGTTGAATGAGTGCCTGTTTAGTGTTTTGACCATCTGCTTTTCACCGTGCGAGGGAAAAACAGCAGTTTTATGGCTAAGTAGCTAAAACTAATCACGAGCGCCACCAATATCCAGTGCAGCCAAATGAAGCCAACTTGGGTACTGGCTTCGTTTGGATCGCTGGGATTGTAGTAGACTTCAATGGAGGCTCCAGTTGGGTGGGCTTCCGCAAACTTGTACAGATTTCCGCTTACCCGCTGCGGCGTTTCGCCATCTCTCATGTAGCGCCCTGAGTTGTGATAAACGCTCCCTGCTATTTCGTACTTATAAGTAAAGAGCAAGCGATACTGACCGCCCAGGTCGCCGGCGTTATCATCTACACTACTTTGCGTGACAAGGGCTTGGGTGCTGGGCCAACTCTTGCTTTGCCAGGCCTTAGTGAAATAAGGGTAACTGGCGCTAACGAGCATAACAACTGCCAACAAGACAAAAAGGCCTGCTAAGAACTTGGTAATATTGTGTTCCCACATGCTGCAAAGTTAAAGATCAACGCTATCGTTAGGTTTACTCAAAAACTACATCATCGAAATAAATCTTGTGGGCGCTACCCGTTCCGCCGGAATAAATCACCAAACCGGAGCGTATACAACTCAGATCAAGACCACTTAAATCAATGCTGTATTGTTGCCAACGTGTACTCAACTGAATTTCCATTGACTGCCTGGCGGTATCGGGAAAAGGTTGGTCATCTCCGATTAGACCAAAGCCAATAGTAGCCCTTACTTTACTACTGCTAGCTCGTGCCCAAAAGCTGAAAGTACTAGCACCAGTAAGGTCATAACCTCCAAGTTTTTCTCCCCAATCATCAGCTGGATCTACCAATCCCAAACCGTACCAGTCCTGGGGTGCTTCGTAGGTAATTTGCAGGGATGCCTCCCCGTTTTTTGCGTGCACTGTGTTGCGGGTATTCACTTTAATTGCCCCCATGTTTCCCATGTAAGCAGAAATGACGTACGGGAAATCTTTACCTTCCTGGTAAACGTAGAAGGGCAATTGAGCTCTTGGTACTAGATATTTTCGTTGACTCGCGGCTTCGCCTTTAACTACTACAGCACTGGAGGCGATGCCAACATTACCGTAAGTGTCTTTAACATTGACGTATACCTTAATGGCACCGTCTTCGGCCGGCATCTGTATTTCAAACCCATCTGTTATATTCCCACGGAAGTGAAGATCATTGATTTGACTCTTGCGTTTCCGGCTGCCGGTACGCTGGTTGTAGTGAAAGCTGAAGGTGAGTTCTTCGTTTTCAAAATCAGCAACTTCCACTTGTACCGGAATCCAAGTACTACTTTCGTGCTGGCCGTCAGCGAGTTGAAATTGCTTTATGATGGGTACGTAATTGTCAGGAATTGCGCCGGTATAGGCATGTCGTATAGCCCAGTATTGTGGTCGTGTGTTTCCAGCATGATGGGTGAGCAGCCAGGGCGAGCCAAATTCATTACCGTTACCATAGTGAAAAACATAAACCCCTAAGCAGGCTGCTTTGCTCTTAATCCAACGAGCGTAGCCCTCTACAATAGTTTCGTATTTATCTTGGTCCGTTGGTTCTACGGTGATGCCGTATTGTTTCTCCTGGATATCCCACTCGCCCGTTACCCCAAACTCAGTGATGATATAAGGTTTGTCAATACCTCTTTTAGTCAGCTCATCTGCCAAAAGATCGACGCCTGGTCCGTAGCTGTTCAACCCGTAAATGTCGATGGAGGGTACCAGTTCTTTCCACCAATCCATACCAAAAGTCCAGGCTTCCACGGAGGTGATGGGATGATTGGGGTCTATCTTTTTCATCTGGCTACAAATCTCTTCTAATAAGATAGAATAGGCGCGTTTTTCTTTGTCCGTGGCGGTGTTCAAATACACCTCATTACCCACTCCCCAAGTGAGTACCGCTGGATGATTTTTGTATAGTTTGACCGCTTCTAATGCATTTTGACGCATATTCTCCTTACCGGCTTCGTCTTCTAGATAGTTAAAGCTGTCATCACCCTCCATGCCAGGGCGTCCGTGCCTCATCCAAATACCTACCATTACTTTGATATCATGGGCTTGGGCGGCATCCAGTAGGGCTGCGGTGTTCTCATTGGTACCCCAAACGCGAATGGTATTTACGCCCAAAAATTGCAGGTCGGTAAAATACTTATCATAATTAGCGACATCATTGTCATAGCCAAAGGTGACACCTTTGAGGTCGAAGGGAGCTCCATCAACCATTAATACCCAATCCTCGCCTGCTTTCTCCACTGTTGTTTGTGCAGCTATATCCAGAACGATTAGGTAGAAAAACACGAAAGGAAGTAGGGTAGGGGCAGAAACTAATTTCATAGGCATGGAAGTTATAGCGTACCAGCTGACGTAACATGAGTTTCGAGGAGTATACCTCGTTAGCGATCAGTAAGTTAAATCCGAAATTTACGTTAAAATATATATTTGGCTGCGGTTCTCTTTTGGCTTTTGTATATCCTTCTCATCTAGTTTTATTACGCTTATTTTGCGATCACAGTAAGGAGAGTGAACCTTCTCTTGACGAAACGCTAATGCTGATTTTATCCACAAAAAAACTCGCAACCTGCATTACAGCAAGTTGCGAGTTGGTGGTGGAAGCGCCGAGAGTCGAACTCGGGTCCAGAGAAAGCACGATAGAGCTTTCTACATGCTTATTTCCCAATTAGGATTTTCGAGCGGTTGGTAGGATTGGAAACCCTCCCGTACAACTGCCTTAGCTCCTAAATTTCAAGTTCCACTCGAAGCAAGGTGGTCCTCTAGCCTAAAAGGTTGGTTGATGTGCGGTACGCTGTGTATTAGGCGTCAAGCGCAGGGCACAACGGCGTTCTAATTCCTTGAATTAGGCAGCCATGGCATACTGAGTATTGCCATTTGAATTGGTTAATAGCCGTTTGTTAACGGAGGTGAGCTATCATACTCCGGCATGCTTACTAAACCGTTCACTTTCCTGTCGATGCCATTACGCCCCCAGTATACTGCTAACGAAATTTTTTGGCGTTGCTAAAAAGATTTCGAGCGAGTATATGCTCGTAGCGAAGACGGTTTGGATTTCCAAACCACTTCGGCTTCGGCAAAAGTGTAGTGCTCTCCTTTGAGAGCGGTCAAAATTAAGAACAAAATTTGGGGACGAAAAGTTTCTGGTCCACTTACTAGAAGATTAACTCATCCAGGATGATGCCAATCGTGAACTGACTATAGACGGTATGTTTACCATCCTTTGGCGCCCAATTACCTACTCCACTGGTAAACATAGCATTGACGGCATTGCCAAAACGAATACCAGCGTTGATACTGGCGGCATCATAGCGATAGTTTAAGCCCAAATCATCTACCACTCGACCAGTAGTTACTGTTCCGTAGCTGTAGAAGGACAATGCGCTGTAGTTGACCACAAAGCCAGCACCAATTTGTGGGCCAAAGCCCGTGGTTTTGCCAATGCGATCAGCTGCCACTAGTGATTGATTGTTTGCGTGCGAAGGCATATAGGCACCCAGGTCCATACCAATACTGGTGTAGAGGTGGAAAGAACCAGCATCGCCTATAGAACCGAATCGAGGCAGATACAAGAGCGCGACGTTACCAGAGTAACGGAGGGGATTAAATCCTTCCAACAGACTAACCCCCTGATCGTCGCCAGCATTCTGACTTTCAAAGAAGAAGGAACCCTCTAAAGCCCACCGAAGTTCTAATGGTGTTTTGAAACTGGGAACCGAGGCAATCCGTACCACCATGCTCTGAGTCTGGTAGCTTTCTTCGTAGAAATTGATATCGTTCCAAGCGTTACCAAAACCAAGCTCAAAATCGAGTGCACTACTGAAGAAGGAGTTATCAGCTACTTCTTGCAGACTATCTAATCCGCCATTTTCAGTTGATAGAATAGCCGGCGTGAGTTCATTATTGTAGAGTTCGCGGTAGGTCTGTAACCAGGGCCCCTGATATTGTTCCCATCGTGTATCGCCATCCGAAAAGTCGACATTCAGGCTGTCGCTGTTCAGGTTGACAAAAGGGCCAGTATTAGCGTTTAAGCTATCGTAGTTGTTGTTCCATAATTCGTTTAAGTTGAAAAAACTGCTTGATAGGGTAGTGCTGTCCGCTGTGGAAAGCGTGTCATTGTTCAAAAAGCTTTCTAATTCACCCTGATTGAAACTCCAAAAGTCAAATAGAGAGTCAGTCGTTGGGAAGTTACCCGAGTTTAAATGCGACCACAGGCTGTCTTGAGCAGAGCCTAGTTCGATGTCCGCCAGGCGGAATCCATCGTTTCGATCAAAGAATAAACTGTCGCCCAAGCCATCAAGCTGATCCAGATAAGTGCGCTCACTATCGTCGCTAAATAGCTCTAGCAGCGCACTTAGAGAAGGTGTTGTTTGCGCTAGCAAAGGTGCGGAACCACCTATCATTAAGCACAGTAAAATAGCGTAGTAACGCTTCATGATTTCCATTATTTGTTGGGTTAGAAAAAGACAATATCATTACGGTTACAAGTAGTACTTGTACGTTAAATTAGGATACCAGCCTTGTTCACAGTGTTAGTGTTAAAAAGGAAATCAGTCTCTTAAACGGTTGATGAGGACGAAAGGAGTAGACTATCAGGAGGATGTGCAGAACACAAGTCCGACAGTTGAAAAATTGTTACCAGAAAAAAGTGTAAATGTGGTATAAGATAAGCCTAACGGACTCGCTATATCCTCACGAGCCAATACGAAGGTCGTCAACTTTCAGTGGAAAGTCAAATATTTTAATAAAATAAATATAAATAAATAAAATATAAAATATCGCCCACTGTGCTAACTCCAACTACTGGAATACTAGTGTGTTGGTAACACCAGAAGTTTACTAGGGGCGATAAGAATCGCGTAAGGTCACCGTCTGGTTGAATACCGGATGCTCAGGGGTTGTTTCGTCATCGGAGGCGAAGTAACCCAAGCGCATGAACTGGAAGTATTTGCCCGGTTTAGCCATTCGTAAACTTGGTTCGATATAGGCAGTGATGGTCTTTAAGCTCTCTTTGTTGAAGAACTCTAGATAGTCGCGATCTTCATGACCAGTTGGTACCGGATCAGTAAACAGCCGATCGTACAAACGAACTTCTGCTTCTACCGCGTGCTCAATGCTTACAAAGTGCAAAGTACCCTTGGCTTTGATCCCGGAGGTGTCTTGCCCGCTCTTACTATCTGGATAGTAGGTGCAGTAAACGGTAGTTATCTCTCCAGATTCGTCCGTGTCATAGCTTTCGCAATGGAGGATATAGGCGCTCTTCAGGCGTACGTTTCGTCCTGGGGCCATCCGGAAATACTTCCGGTTTGGCGCTTCCGTCTTGAAATCTCCCCGCTCAATATAAATCTCCCGGCTAAACGGAATCTCGCGGCTCGCGCTGTTCTCATCTTCGGGATTATTAATGGAGGTCAACATTTCTACTTGCCCTTCCGGATAGTTGGTGATAACTACCTTCAGTGGATCGAGGACGGCCATGACCCGGTCGGCACGTTTGTTGAGTTCTTGACGGACATGATATTCCAAGCGCTCGATCTCAATCACGTTGTCGCGCTTAGTCAGGCCAATACCGCGGCAAAAGTCAACGATGGCAGCAGCTGGATAGCCACGACGACGCATACCCGCAATAGTAGGCATGCGCGGATCATCCCATCCGCTGACAAATCCTTCTTCTACCAGCTTGAGCAGTTTGCGCTTACTGGTGATCATGTAGCTCACGTTCATCCGCGCAAATTCGATTTGGCGGCTTGGGAAGATTTCGAGCTTCTCAATCAACCAATCGTACAGGTCACGGTGATGACGGAACTCCAAAGAACAAAGAGAGTGGGTAATCCCTTCGATGCTATCGCTTTGCCCGTGCGCAAAATCGTACAATGGGTAGATCACCCATTCATCGCCAGTGCGGTGGTGGTGTTCGTGCTTAATGCGGTAAAGTACGGGGTCGCGTAGTAGGAGATTGGGTGCGGCCATGTCAATTTTAGCCCGCAGTACTCGTGCACCGTCTTCAAACTCACCTGCCCGCATGCGCGCGAACAAGTCTAGGTTTTCTTCAATTGAGCGTTCCCGGTAGGGGCTGTTGGTTCCAGGGGTGCCAATGTCACCTTTCATAGCAGCCATTTCCTCTGCAGTGGAATCATCTACATAGGCCAGGCCTTTATTGATCAGGTCTACCGCATAATTGTAGAGTTGCTCAAAGTAATCGCTGGCGTAGAGTACTTCACCTTCCCACTCGTAACCTAACCACTTAATATCATTTTTGATATTATCTACATAGTCGGTTTTTTCGGTGGTGGGGTTGGTGTCATCCATCCGCAGGTTGGTCTTACCATCGTACTTTAAGCCCAGATCAAAGTTCAGGACAATAGCGCGGCAGTGGCCTACGTGGAGGAAGCCATTGGGTTCAGGTGGGAAGCGGGTGTAAACAGTACCACTATGCTTACCACTCTTGATATCTTCTACGATGATTTGCTCAATAAAATTGAGACTTTCACGCGTCTCTGAACTCATGTTTCCAACTGCTTTTTTGGATGAAGGGGCAAAGATAGTAATTCCGAAGTAGCTTACATCCGCGACGGCATCTCAATACCCAGTAGTTTCATGGTGAATTTGAGACTGTTGGCGACTGCTTCGCTCAAGGCCAAGCGGAAGTCCCGGGCAGCTTCGGTGTCCGCATTTAAGATGCTGTGATCGTGGTAGAACTTGTGGTAAGATTTTGCCAAGCTGTAGGCGTACTGCGCAAGGGTAGAAGGGTCGTAATCTTTTGCTGCCTCTTGCAGAATAGCAGGGAAACCAAACAGCAATTGAATAAGGTCTTTCTCTTCTTTTTCTAGCTGCTGGTAAGCATTGGCCTGGCTGTTGGCAGCACCTTCCCACTTCCGTAGTACGGACTGAATCCGCACGTAAGCGTTTTGGATGTAAGGTCCGGTTTGCCCCTGTAGATCTACTGATTCTTTTGGGTCAAAAGTCATCCGCTTCTTTGGATGTACCTTGGTGATAAAGAACTTAAGTGCGGCCAGACCAACTTGGTGCATGATCTCCGCCCGTTGCTCCTGATCTAAATCATTGAGCGTATCTCGCTCTTCGGAATTCGCCTGCACTTCCCCAACAACTTCGGTCATTAAATCATCGGCGTCCACTACTGTTCCTTCCCGTGACTTCATTTTGCCGGAGGGCAAGTCTACCATTCCGTAGGCCAGGTGATAAAGACCATCGGCATAAGGCTCCTCTAACCGCTTGAGAAGCTCAAAGAGTACTTTGAAGTGGTGATTTTGTTCGTCCGCTACGACGTAGATCATCTTTTGGGCTTCAAAATCCTCGTACCGCTGATGGGCTGTGCCCAGGTCTTGCGTAATGTAAAGGGAGGTACCGTCACTCCGCAGAATTTTCTTCTTGTCCAGCTTGACGTCGGTCAAGTCAGCTTCTACAGAGCCGTCATCACAAGTATAGAAGATGCCTTTTTCTAAGCCCTGATCTACCAGTTTCTTACCCAAGAGGTAGGTTTCAGATTCGAAGTACAGCTTATCAAAATTGACGCCTAGTTTATCATAGGTGATATCAAATCCAGCGTAAACCCAGTTGTTCATTTTCTTCCACAAGGCTACGGCTTGCTCATCGCCGGCTTCCCAGGCCAAGAGCAGATCCCGGGCTTCCTTTCCCAGTTCACTGTAGTTGTTGAAGTAGTGGTTCTTGTACCGCTTAAAGAAACCTTGTTCTTCTTCCTCGGCTTTTTTATGTTCCTGAAATACCGCCTGCCCTGCGGCAGAAGTTTGCCAGGCTTTGTACTCTTCCTGGAAGTGCTGTTCAAACAATACGTAGAACTTGCCTACAAAGTGGTCTGGTTTCGTAGTGGTGCTGATTGGCGTAGTTTCCTTACCGTACTTCTTCCAGGCCAACATACTCTTACAGATAGCTATACCCCGATCATTGATGATCTGAATTTTCTTTACATCGTAACCAACGGCATCCATGATCTGAGCGGTAGACCAGCCCAGTAAGATATTCCGGATGTGCCCCAGGTGGAGCGGCTTGTTGGTGTTGGGAGAGGAGAATTCCACCAGTACCCGCTGGCCATTGGCTGGCTGCCGGCCATATTCTTCTACGGTCGCAATGTCCAGGAGGAAGTTCTTCCAGTAGTCATCGTTGACCACCAGGTTTACAAAGCCTTTGACCACGTTAAACCGCTCAATTTCGGCCACATTGCTCTCCAGGTATTCACCGATTTCTTGCGCAATGACTGGTGGTGCCTTGCGGGCGGCTTTCGTAAATGGGAATACCACCACAGTGTAGTCTCCCTCAAACTCCTTGCGAGTGGTGTTCACCGGTACCTGCCCGGCGGGAAACTCCATTTGGTAAAGTGCCTGAACGGCTTCACTTACTTTTTCCTGAATCAGTTGAATAATGTTGGCCATGTACATGCTTGATTTTAGCGGGGCAAAGATAGAAGAGCCTGTTTAATTTTTGCCTGATGAGCTGTAATTGAGCGAATCTTGGTTCAGATAAGGCAAATTTTGTAGCCGAATGCGGGCAATTCGGCGAAAAATTTAACGCGAAATGAACCAAGATTCGCCAATTTGAAGCCATTGAGGGAATGATAAAGGCTCAAGTAATGTCTAATGCTTAGTAGAGCAACTGTATGAGAAAAGGAATAGTTCCCTGCGGACCCACCCCGGTCCTCCCTGCGAGGGAGGGAGAAATTAGAATTGACTCAGTTCCCTCCCTCGCAGGGAGGGCTAGGGTGGGTCCCCTCAATCCACCGCCTCGCTGCCCGTGGCGACCTAAAAACGAGTACTTCGGTAGCATCAGGAAGATCAGCAAGCCTTGCTAAATGATGCCGCTTTCTCCCGTACCAGCAGCCAAGCAAAAAATGATAGAAGGACCAATTGAAATGCTCCGGACAGCCCGGTGCCATATCGGGGCGTACCCGCCCACGGTAGCTCAAGATGCGTTTGGTGGCTCGCCAGAATAGGAGCAGTAGGGGGTACTGAAGGTAGATGACCAGGTCTGTCCTCGGTAGACGAATATCCCAGGTGGCGCTGTAGTTGCCGTCCATAATCCACTGCTCTCGTTGCACAAGGTTGGCCATACTTTTCCGCCAATCTTCTTTATTGGGCTCTACCCACCCGGGGAGCCAATATTCCCGATCCAGGTGGATGATTGGCAAATTAGTGCGTGCGGCTAATTCACGGCTAAAGGTTGATTTGCCGGACCCACTACAGCCGGCAACCATTATACGTTGGTACTTCAAGACTGGTGTAGGAGATTATTTAAAGACGTTATTGCGCATCACTAGGCCTTCGCGCTGGTTATCAAGTCCAATTTGCTGCTCAGGTGGCCAGCCCGAAGCACCATTTTTGGGTACCTAGCTGTAGTAAATTACGTTTCCGTTACCGTCGATCGTAACGTTCTGTTTTCCGTTCATCCGCCCAAATTTGAGCCAGGTGCACCAATACTTCTGTCGACTTTTCCATGTCTTGCACACTTACCCATTCTTGTTTAGAGTGGAAAGCGTGCTCACCAGCAAAGATATTGGGGCAGGGGAGGCCCATAAAGCTTAGGCGCGAGCCATCGGTTCCTCCACGGATACTGCGGCGGATGAGGTTGAGCCCCGTGCGTTTGATAGCTTCTTCCGCGTTGGCTACTACTTGAGGGTGCTGATCCAGTACCTCTTTCATATTTCGGTATTGCTCCTTTACTTCCACTTCCCCCGTGGCGCCGGGGAAATCCAATAGTACCCTGCTAAGTGTGTTGCGAAGCAGGGTTGCGTGATCACTCAGTTTGGCGGTGTCAAAATCACGGATGATAAAGCGGATGCTGGTTTCTTCCACCGTGCCGCCCATTTGTACCGGATGTACAAAGCCTTCTTTATCGCTAGTAGCTTCGGGAGTCAATGTATCGGTAGGTAGTGCTGCTAAGAATGCGGCGGCTACCTTCATGCTGCTGATCATTTTACCTTTCGCAAAGCCCGGGTGAGCACTAATCCCTTTGATGGTGACAGTGGCACCGTCTGCAGAGAAGGTTTCGTCTTCCATGGAGCCCAGTTTTTCGCCGTCTACAGTATAGCCAAAATCAGCCCCTAACTTTTCCATATTCACTTTATCTACACCGCGGCCGATTTCTTCGTCTGGGGTGAAAAGTACCCGGATTTTTCCGTGTGGGGTGTCGGGATTTTGCAACAGTTGATCTACCGCGGTCATAATTGCGGCTACACCTGCTTTATTATCAGCACCAAGTAGGGTAGTTCCACTGGCGGTGACGATATCATTACCCATTTGCTCACTGAGGTCTGGATGCTCAGACATGCGGATCACAATACTAGGATCATCCGGTAGTACGAGATCTCGGCCGTCATAATTCTCATGCACTAGAGGTTTGACACCAGCACCACTGCTATCGGGTGAGGTATCCATATGGCTACAATAGCAGATTACGGGTACATCATGATCCACGTTGCTGGGAACGGTGGCATAGACATAACCGTGTTCGTCTAGTTCTACTTCACTTAACCCCATTTGCTCCAATTCAGCCACTAGAATTTTGGCTAAATCAAATTGCTTCATAGTACTGGGCTGGGTAGGAGAGGCGGGGTCAGATTGAGTATCAATTTTTACATAATCCAAGAAACGGTCGAGTACGGTACGCATGGGTTGCTATTTGGTTGGTTGGAAAAGATTGCTTTTGCTGCAGAGACGTATTGCCCCTCGATAGTTATGGGGAGCGTCTGTACTGCGGAGCTGTAAATGTAATTAAGAATTTTGTTTGCAGCACAGCCTCAGGAGGTGCGGTTTTTGTGACGCGATGAATCGCGTTGGTACGAAACTTAGGGTTGAGGTAACGGCATTGGGTTTTTCCTTCTGATTCATCATTTATTCCCCCTGTGCATGGTGCCAAAATGAAGTAGAAGTAAAAAAAATGAAAAAAAATTGCTCTTCGGGTAGGGGGTGGGCAAATCTTTCGTGTCTAGAATAGTGTAAGGCGCAATAAAGCACGCCGCTTGACAGCAAATGCCAAAGCCCATTCGGAGGATTAATAAAACATTCTAGCGATGAACCTTGAAGCAAAGCAATCATTTCTACACCAGTTTCCACTTTTTGAAAGCCTCAGCCCGGAAGAGCGACAGCAACTGAGCCAAATGATGGAATACCGAGTAAAACCTCGCTTTAGCTTCATCTACCATCCTGGTGATGCTTCTGACCAGCTGTTCTTCTTAGCCCGTGGTACGGTGAAGATTGGTACTCACTCTAGCGACGGAAAGGAAGTAATTAAGCACTTGATCCACCCTATGGCCATGTTTGGCGAATTGGGGTTGATAGGAGAAGAATCTCGCACCGAATTTGCTCAGGCACTCAAAGAGGATGTACACTTGTATGTACTGAAGGTTAGCGACCTACAGCGCCTTATGCGTAGCAACTTCCAACTTACTACCAAAGTGATGAATTCTTTCGGTACCCGCCTGGTATCTGCCGAGAGCAAGTTGGAGTCACTGATTTTTAAGGATGCCCGTACTCGCATTATTGATTTCATCAAAGATGCTGTAAATAAGCGTGGTCGCCGCATTGGCTACGAAATGCTATTGCGTCATAGTTTGACGCACCAAGATATTGCCAATATCACTTGTACCAGCCGCCAGACGGTAACATTGGTTCTGAACGAACTGAAGAAGTCAGACCTGATTTACTTTAACCGCGGTAAGATTTTAGTACGTGATATGGCTAAGCTGTCATAGTAAGTTGTTGAGATATGTGATCTCAATGTAAGTGTAACACGCGCTCCGTGTTGTAACCCCAAATACCATAACTATCCCGAATTTCGGCTCTGCTGAGATTCGGGATTTTTGCTTCTTCGACGTGCTCCTGCGCTGAAGCTTCGGCGCAAGTGCAAGCTTTAGCGAAGTCGGATTGTAAGTCCCAAGTATTTTGCTGCGGAGACGCATTGCAATGCGTCTTTACTGCCCACTGTTTGCTGCGGAGACGCATTGCAATGCGTCTTTATTGCCCACTGTTTGCTGCGGAGACGCATTGCAATGCGTCTTTACTGCCCACTGTTATTTTGATTGATCACATCCTAATTCGCCAGTGCTTAGGATAGTAGTTATTGTAGCGATTTCCGAGTCCTTTCACCCAGCCCAGGTTAAGCCCTTTATATCGTACCACCGCCCAGCCTTTAGGTAAATGGTCGATGGATGGGGTGTTTTTTCGTAAGAATTCCAAGGCAGTATCACTATCGACTTCCACTGCTGGTAGATCTGGATGACAGCTCAATTGCAGGGCCCATTCTGGTGTGGGTACAAATTGCTTACCCTTCCATTCGCCGAATATCGCACCTACTTCCAGGCGCTTTAGCTGGGTAGATAGGACTTGGGCATCTGCTACTAATGATTTAGGCAACAGCCGCCACATTCCCTTGTCACTGGTAAAGCAACGGAATTGGTCTGCATTGTCAATCCAATCTTTTGCGGTAGCAAGTTCTTTAGCTTTTACTTCTTGTATCCGTTGGAATGGTTTTGCTCGGAATTTACCGGGAGTACTATCGGTTTTGCGAAAAGCAGATAGGAAAAAACCTTCACCCCTTACACGATGGGGGTAGGCCTGATAGCCGTGAGGACGCTCTTCCAGTCCCCATTCTGAGGGAAAACCAAGCGGTGTATAGGCGAGGTCAGACTGATCGGCTAGCCATCGAGCGTTGAAATCGTTTTCTTGCTGATTGTAGGTGCAAGTACAATAAAGTAGTGTGCCACCGGGAGCAACAAGTTCTTTAGCTGATTTGAGTATTCTTCCCTGCCGGGCTGCGCAAAGTTGAACATTATCGATAGACCACTCTTCGCGCGCAGCTTGGTCCTTGCGAAACAGGCCTTCGCCGGAACAAGGAGCATCGACCAGCACCAAATCAAAATAGCCTTTCAATTCGGAGAAATCTTCTACATCGTGATTGCTCGTAAAGGTGTTAGCGTAACCCCATTTATGTAGGTTGTAACGTAGAATTTGGTAGCGACTGCGTATCACTTCGTTCGCGAGCAACCAACTTCCTGCGGGTAAGAGGCTTGCCAGTAAGGTGGTTTTCCCCCCGGGAGCAGCGCATAAATCGAGCACCCGTAAGGGGCGTTGGTCCGGGAAGCAAGCTTTGAAGGCGGCCTCAACGAGCATACTGCTGGCCTCCTGTACATAGTAGGCCCCAGCTTGAAAACTAGGGTCGAGGGTAAAGGACGGGCGTTTAGGAAGGTAGCGTCCCAGTTCACACCAGGGTACAGCTGCGTTCGTTGAATGCTGAGTACTGACTTTGCCAGGATGCAAACGAATACTCACCGGCGCTTCCTCTTCCAAAGAAGCCTCAAAGGCCTGGTACTGCTTAGATAACAGGTCTTGCATGGTACGAGTAAAAGCGGCCGGTAACTTAATCATAAATACGCGAAAAATGCTCGGTGGCAAAATTAGCCAACTTTTCGCACTGACGCTGGTTACTTTATCTGTACTACTTACCTTTGTAAGATGGAAATAAATAAGACTACGGTCGTAAAGGCATTGTCCGGTGTAAAGGACCCACACACTGGGCAGGATTTGATTACTGCCAATCGGGTGCGTGATCTTGAAGTGGAGGGCAGTGCCATCCGGTTCATCCTCGAGTTGCCAAGCCTTAATAATGAGTATAAATCTCAGCTCAACTTTGCCTGTCAGGAAGCTATCATGCAGCATTATCCGGAGGCAGATATCCATGTGCATATGATGGCCCGGGCACCGGAAGCGCAAGTTTCAAATAGCCCCTTGCCACACGTGCAAAATATCATTGCGGTAGCCAGTGGTAAAGGGGGTGTTGGTAAATCTACCGTATCTACCAACCTCGCACTAGGCCTCAAGGCGATGGGCGCAAGAGTAGGCTTATTGGATGCCGATTTGTACGGACCATCTATTCCTACCATGCTGGGGCTGCAGGGACAGCGCCCTAAAATTCAAGAGATTCACGGACAGCCCAAGATTCTACCGTTGGAGGCGCACGGAATTCATACCATGTCCATCGGGTTCATTATCGAGCCTGAACAAGCAGTAGTTTTGCGTGGTCCACGCCTGAGTGGAGTGATCAAGCAGTTTATCAATGATACCGTTTGGCCAGCACTGGATTACTTGATTGTTGACTTACCTCCGGGTACGGGCGATATTCAACTTACCTTGGTGCAAACGGTACCAGTAACAGGTGCAGTTTTGGTGACCACGCCACAAGAGGTAGCTTTGGCTGATGCAATAAAGGCAATGAATATGTTTTTGCTACCCAATGTCAATATCCCAATTTTAGGCGTAGTAGAGAATATGTCGTGGTTTACCCCTGCGGAGTTGCCGGATAATAAGTACTACATTTTTGGACAAGGTGGCGGAGAGTCCTTGAGTAAGGCCAGTAAGTCTTCATTGCTAGGGCAAGTACCTTTGGTACAAGGTATCCGCGAGGCTGGTGATGGTGGCCGTCCTGCAGTATTGGACGAGGATTCAGTTGTAACGCGTAATGCGTTTATGCAAGTGGCGCAGAACGTTGTTGCACAAGTTGCTGCCCGCAACGAGAAACTTGATCCTACTCAAATGGTACGGGTGCAATCAACTCCACCGGTTTAGAAAGGTAAAACGGCTTCGGAATTACTGAAATGCGGACCGTTAAGTGGTAGCGCATCAACTTTAATTCCTTAACTTTGTTTTACAATTAGAAATAATAGAATTCTATGACCATGCCTATGTCGGTGACCGAAAAAGAAACCTTAATTGCTCAGGTAGATGCTGCACTGGAAACTGTCCGCCCGCACCTTGCTGCTGATGGTGGTAATGTGGAAGTCGTGGATATTACTGAGGACAATGTGGTCAAGGTAAAGTGGTTGGGCAATTGCCAAAGTTGCTCCATGTCCTACATGACGATGAAGGCTGGTTTAGAGCAGGCCATTAAGGGGCGCCTTCCGGAAATTACCGGGGTGGAAGCCGTGAATGGCCTCTAGCACCTATACTAATGCGCTTTTTACTCTCTTTGACCTTTTTCTGCTTTCTATCCCATTCGTGTTTTTGCCAAGATTATGTGTCGACTCTAGTTAGTGGGGCTACTTGGGATATTGCCATTGGCGAAGGGATGGGATCCTTTCGATACCTCAGTTATACCTTAGACTGCGACACCGTTGAAATAAACGGCCATAGCTACCAACAGCTCATTTTTGATGACATTCTGCAGGATTGTGAGAAAGGTGTTCCTTCCTATGTCCGCGAAGATGTAGAAGCCCGCCAGGTATTCTATTACGATGAGTTATTGGAAAACGAAATATTGATTGCTGATTATTCACTTGAAACTGGTGATACACTGGTAGTCGAAGACGGAGAAGGATGGTTTTATCATGCTGTTTTGGACTCCGTTTACATGCGTACTTTAGGTGATCAAGCGTACAGGTACATGAGCTTTAATGGCGGAAACTATGGTCTGTATGAAGGTGTTGGTAATTATCGGGCTGGTCTTATGCAGTCCTGTAACCCCTTTACCTACCCTTCCTTACACGGTCATACACCACCTGCAGTGGACTGTAATGGTGTGGTAAGTACGAATGAACAAAACGCTATTCCCAACTTTATTTACTATCCCAATCCTGCTGGCGAATACCTTGTGGTAAGGATTCCTTCTGGCTACGAAAGCCCCAACCTTAGCTACCAACTGTACGACATGCGTGGGCTACTAATTCTACATGGGAAGGCAGCTGAAAGTACCGTTAACATTGAATTAGGACACTTAGCTACCGGAACTTACTTGATCCGCTTTACCGATAGGGGGAGTTTAATAAGTAAGCAACTCATCTCGCACAACCGCTAGTGATACTAGAGCTAATCTACTACGATACGGACTCTTCCAACTTGTTGGCCTTGTTGGTAGTGCAATAAGTATAACCCACTGGGAAGTTCTGGGAGCGTAATTTGTCCGAGCTTATTTTCCCAAGTACGGATCAACTTTCCATCCATAGTAAATAAATTGAGCTGCGAAATGGTCCCACCCTGCGGTATGCTGATTGTGCTTCCGCTAGCTAATGGATTAGGAATTTTCCACTGGTCCAGCGGATTCACCACTTCTACATCACTGATGATAGGCGCTTCTGGGCGGAGGTATACCACAAACCCATCATGATCACTGGCCCGGATCGTGATATTTGGGTTAAGAAAATAGGCACTAGCAGCATCGGCATTTCCTCGGGCATAGGCAAATTCAGTAATCTCCATGCCATCCAAATTGGTACTCAGGCAGTGGTCTAGTACTTGGGCTGAGCCTTGAAAAACAAAGGAATAGTTTTCATCTGCAGCACCAGTGGTGGAAACATTCGTGAGTGGCGGGCTCACCACCGGTTCTACCGGAAATAAAGCCCCCAGCGAGGAACTTCCTTCCAGTTGACTTAGAACATCTACATAGCCATCCGAAAATTGGAAGGCGTTGAAATCACCCACCACGATCAGGTTATTTCCTTGTCGTTGCTGGATTAGATTAGCTACCGAAATAGCTTGCTCGTGGCGTTTTGTACGCACAAAGAAAGAATTAGATCCTTCTATCCCCCCCAACGACCGGAGATGTAAATTCAGCACTTGGATCGGCGTTGGAGGATTAGTCGGAAGATTTGCTTCCAGCAGTAAAGGGGGACGATCATGTAATCTTCCGCCCAGGCTGATAGACTCGGTGGAGGCGAGTTGACTAACCTCCACATCGTTGATGGATTCGTGCACCAGGAATGCACAATTAATCGGTGTATTATTATTGCCCTGAATCAGGTAGGTATTGTAGCGTAAATCTGGGTCTAATTGATTGATTCGAAAATTCAGTTCATTCAGATTCCCAATATCACCCACTTCTTGTAAGGCCACGATATCTGGTCCTCCCAACCGATCTACAATGTAGCGAGCAAGCTTAGGGTACTGAATATCCAAGAAATCACTTTCATCTTGAAGCTGCAGTACATTAAAACTTGCCACGGTGATCTCATTCTCAGCTGCGCTGCGCAGGTCACGTTCGGCGATTGTTCCATCCACGGAGTAGTTTAAAGGGAATGCTACGTAGATGTCATCGTTTTGGAATAATACCGCATTTGCTGTTACCGATTGTCCAACGCTCAGAAAACGGTTGTTTGGTTGGTTCAAGGCGTCCGGATCTATCCAAAAGAGTTCGGGATTACCATCCCAAACGGGGAGCGTTTCTACTCCTGGAAAGAGAATTCCTGGTTCTCTAAATGGCCTTTGAGTACTGGTGCTCAAGGCTGCAATATCGTTGCCCAGAGAAGGCGCTACTACCGGAGCAGTAAATTCTACTCGCATACCTTCAACTTGTTCAAAATCTCTTACTTCGGCTGCTTCTGTGCCGGGAAACGAAGCATCTAAGGTGACTGCAGGAGGTAGGGGAGCAGTGGCTCCGGTAGGAGTAAACGATAAGCCGAAGCCGGAAATTTCGGTCATCGACTCGAACTCCAGTACGGTACCCCTGACATTCACCACCTGGCCTACACTCAGGCCGGGATCGAAGTCCGTATAAACAAAAAGCCCATCAGAAGTTGTTGGATTATTATCGGACCGATCAGTTGGCGTTTGAATGAAGAAGTACTCATCTCCAACTGCGGTTACCACGTTACCGTTGGTAATCACTTCTTGCCCAATCACTGGGCTGACGTTGCCCGTACCCTGGATTTCCCAGATCTCTAGCTGGGCTTGTCCATGTAGTGTCAATAACAGTCCAAACGAACTGAGAATTAAAATTAAAAAGCGGCATTGCTCAAACAATGTGTTACCTTTATTGTTACGCTTGGACATATAGTGCATTATGAATAATTCAGAATCAATATTTAGTAAAACCATCAACCCCGTTTATCAGGCTGGTATCGCGCTAGCTGGGGTAGTGGTCATATCTTTGCTCGCAAAGCTAATAGGCTCAACCGGACTAACCGAAGTTCCACAACGATTTCCGTGGATGTCGGCAGCTTCCTTTATGCTACTTTTTGCGGTCTTCAATAGTGTCTTTTCTCTTAGTTCAGATAACCTCATGAAATACTGGGGGCGTTCCATGTATTGTTTTCTCGGTTTGGCGGCTGCAGCGGGCGGAGCTGCTTATTTGCTGTCATCACTTACGATGAGTGAAGCGGGGTCTTATCGGTGGATCTACATCGTAGTTGGAATAGGATATTTGGTGTTTTTGAGCATGATGGCAATGCTGCGCAAGATCGTCGAATTTGCGCAACGCGAAGAGTGGAATCAGCCTCGAATTCGTCGCAAATAGGACCAAGCAAGAAATGCTAGCCTCCGTGCAAGAACAGCAGTAGTAGCGAAACGGTTCTGCGCTGAAGCTAAAATTCTTGATCTGCGTTTAGGTCGCTTTCTATAGGACCAGTAGAGGTGTCGCTTAACTGCATCAATAATGTTTCCTTGAACTTGTTTTCAGAGCAGAGTCCTGAAGGAAAGAAGTGATAAGGTTTCTCGGAGATCTTTGAGGTCTCCGAGAAATCTTCTTGCCTGGCCAATCTAGTTCAGGCCAGCGCCCTGCTGAATCTCCTCAGCGATATTGTCACTAATCGACATTCCATTGGCGCGGTCTTCTAATAGTAATTTCCAATTGTTTTTTGTGGCATCTGCTACCGCAAGGGTGGCTGAGAATACGTCTAGCGTAAACCGTTGTGCTTCCTCATCGAAGCGAACCTCAGTATTGGGATATACTTCTTCCAGTAACTCTTTGGTGCTGGCAATATCTTCCGCTGAAATTTCTTCTCCGGCAAAACCAACATGGAGTGTAAACTGAAGTCCAAAACCGGCGTAGCGCTGGCCATCGTGAAACTTGATGCGAACTGGAGTGGTGAGTTGATAATCAGAATACTCCAGTACGGTGGTTTCATTGTCTAGGCTTTTGTACCACTTCATGAAACGTGCAGGCGCATTTTCTTGCTTTATGGTTAAGGCTGCAGCAGCGTCATATTGTTTGGCTTTCAACAGCTGAAAAAAGCGGCCTACAGCTTGCGGCACAGCCTGAGAGTAGCGCATACGATCAGTGAGGATGCGTCCAGGGAAGAAGGCTCGCCATACATCAACCGGTAGAATACCATAAGCTAAGTCGAGACGACCATCAGGAAAATCAACGATTTGCCATCCCGCTTTCTCTTCCTTGGTAGGGAGAAGCATCAGTTGATGCTGGCGCTCGATCATAAATCGCTGTCCATCAATCTGACGCACCTTTTGCTCACCGTATTGGGTACTAAAGTCGAGCATCATTTCGCTAGAAACCTCCGATTTTTGACCCTGGATCTCGCGCTCCAGTTTAGCCTCTACTTCCTCTACCATCGTAAAGAGGTAGTATGTTTTGTCTTCAATTTGCTTTGTAGCTGTCTTTTCTTCGTCCATCTTTAAGCTAAGCGTGCGCATGCTCATGTCCTCATTCACCGTAGACTCCTGAGCAGTGATCCAGGCCTCTTTTGGTAAAGCGTAGTCCATATTCGGATGGAGATAATCAGCCGCTTTAGAAAACTCGCGGTTTTGCAAGTGTGTAGTATACTCCGCCACCATTTCTGCAATAGAATTAGGTACTGGAGTCTGAGCAGTTAATACCAAAGTACAACAAGCGAGTAGTAGTGTTAAACTCAAATTCTTCATAGCATAGTGCGTGTTTAAAGCTTCTTACGGGAATTTCGCTGGGTTGTTCTTAGGTGGTTCCTTGTGCTACCTTACGGTGGAAATAGGCCAAAGTTGCATTAGGGTAGATAGGTGGCCAGTGCACTAACCATCTGCTCCTGCAGCTGACTGGCCGCTTTTCGGGCAGCATCTGCAAAATCTTCATCGGATCCGGCGTAGATGATTCCACGGGAGGAATTTACGAGAAGTCCGCAGTGATCATTCATCCCGTGGCGGGCAACCGCAGCTAAGTCACCCCCTTGGGCACCGATACCGGGTACTAAAAAGAAAGCGTCTGGAGCGAGTTGGCGTAGTTCGCGAAACTTTTCGGGGTGCGTAGCGCCACAGACAAACATCAGTTCGTCTGGATTACCCCAATGCTGGGCCTGTTGCATGACCTTGGCATAAAGCGGCTGACCCTCTTCTTGTGGAGTCATCTGGAAGTCGTTGCTGCCTTGATTACTGGTTAATGCCAGTAAAATGACCCACTTGTCTTCAAAATCAAGAAAGGGTTTGACCGAATCTTCTCCCATGTAGGGCGCTACCGTTACGGCGTCGGCACTGAGTGCTTCAAAAAAAGTACGAGCGTACATGCGAGAGGTATTACCGATATCTCCTCGTTTAGCATCAGCAATTTTCAAGTGTTCGTCCCCAATGTACTCCAGGGTGGCCTTTAATACCTCCCAACCCTCAGGCCCCATCGCCTCGTAAAAGGCGGTATTGGGCTTGTAAGCCACACATAAATCACGTGTCGCATCAATAATGGCCTGATTGAAACGGTACACAGCAGCTGGGCCGGTGCCGAGGTAGTCTGGAATTCGGTGGGGGTCGGGGTCAAGGCCTACGCAAAGGAATGATTTGCGTTGCTTAATCAGTTTAAAAATGTCCTGGCGGTTCATGCAACGTGCTTTGGCGCGAAGATAACCAGCCGGGCGCACTTGCAAAACTGCTTGTGAGCCTTATTACTACCTTTGCCACAAAACAGGAAACCGGTGGCGAAGCAGCGTTACTTCCTAGAATTATCGTACGATGGTACCAATTATCACGGATGGCAACGTCAGCCAAACGTAGTGAGCGTCCAAGAAGTGATTGAACAAGCTTTAAAAAAAGTCCTGAAACAGCCTATTGCGCTCATTGGCTGTGGACGTACCGATGCTGGCGTACATGCTCGTGCCTACATTGCGCACATTGATGTAATCGATCCTTTAGCCGCCGATTTTCGCGCTAAGCTCAATTTTACGCTACCGGAAGCTATTTCCATTCAACGGATCTGGCCGGTGGTGCGCGGTTTGCACGCGCAATTCTCGGCACTGGAGCGGACTTACCGTTACAACGTCCATACCAGTAAGAATCCTTTCCAAGCTCGCTTTAGTACTTATCTGCCAGTACCGTTGACGAAACTCGATTGGGATGCCATGCAAAGCGCCGCACAATTACTTTTGGAACACACGGAATACCGAGGCTGCTGCAAAGTGCCAGACCGACATGACAGTACGATCTGCCGAGTCACAGCCGCCAAATTTATTCGGACGGCAGATGATGCTTTCTATTTCTCCATTACTGCCAACCGCTTTTTGCGAGGTATGGTCCGCTTGCTCACTGCTCAACTCTTGGATATTGGGCAAGGTAGAGAAGCGGTCGAAGACTTTACCCAGCGTTTAGAGCAAGCACAACGGCCTAAGCGCTTCGTTTATGCAGCAGCGCAGGGTTTGTCGTTGGATAGCGTTCGGTATCCCGAGTTGTGAAGAGGGGATTGTGGCAGATGGGAAGGGAGGATTTTTCGTAGTGGATGGTAATGGTTCTTGTTGGCTAGGCAAACCGCCTTCGGTGGGTCCTGACGATTCCACTGAGGTGGAATATCAGGATTCTGACATCGAATTCTATTCGATCGTCAGAGCCCACCTACGGCCGCCGAAAGACTGAGTCTGTTGGCGCTGCCCTCACCTGGACCGGTCATGACCCATTCTCGCCGCGCGAGTCTGAGCATGGGATTCACACCCTGAGCAAAGACAAATCCTCACTTAGGCCATGCACCTGAGGCCATAGCCTTCGGCGCAGGCACACATAATCCTATTTGAGGCTGGGAAACCGAAAATTATTCTTTATGGTCATCGCCCCTGGTGAGCTCTAGGGTGGGCGAAGTTTATAC
>JBCBWU010000107.1:0-24549 GCA_039816955.1 Bacteroidota bacterium | reverse complement strand
GATAAACTGCTGCAACACGTGTGGTTAGCCATTGAAGGTGCCATGGCCCTGTCAGAGGTCACTTTTGAAGACGTTACTGATCCGGACAACCCTATCCCACTTCTGGTACAAAGCTATGATGCAGGAGACGGCTACTGGGTTCAGCTCGGTGAGGTCAATCCTTTTAGTACCAGGCGAATTCGCATCAGTGGCATTTATCGGGAATGTGATCCTCAATCCCTCATTGCTAGCCTTGGCCACAGTTGTATTGACTATCCAAATCCGCACCCAGGCCTTGGCTATCAGCTAGCAGGCACTGCCTTTTTCTGCCCCGAAGCAGAGGTTGAGTTGTCAATTCTACCCCGACCCGTTTCCCTCAATGTCAACATTGAAGGACCTCCTTTACCAGCGCCTTTGTGTGAACCACTGGACTATGCCGTACTGGTGAGCAATGTCAACCTGCCCACTGCTTATCAGCATCTTTTGGAAACGCGTCTTCCCTTGGGTGCCGAAATCATTCCAGGAACCAGTCAGATTGAAATTCCGGCCAATTCTGGCAACTGGCAGCCTTTGAATGATCCAAGCGCGTTACCCGGTAATTCTTTTCTTTGGGACATGGAGTCGGATCCGAATGGTGTACGTCAACTGACCGGCGTAGACGAAGCACCCAACAACTCCTATCGCATTGCCTTTCAGATACTTACACGCTGTGGCTTCAACGCAGGATTGAGGGTAGGTTTTCGGGCTACAGCCCAGAACAATTGCGGCCTATTAGAAGAAAGAGCGGCCTTTTCCGAACGCCTTTTGATTGAGGGCCTACCAGAAAATATCAACAATTATGCCCTCTCCATCGACTTGCCCGAAATGGGACTGGATGCCTGTGACACCAGCGGTGTCAACGTTAAATTAATCAACTTGGGACCGGAGGCAAGTTTGGAGCTCGAATCAGTAGTGATAACGATACCCCGTGCATTTGATCTGATCACTAACGGAATTGCGGGTAATACTACATTACTGGATAATCAGACGGTACAGGAGGATCGATTGCTGCGCTTTCAAATTCCGCCCGGTATTCCACCGGGTGATAGTTTGGTGTTTTCCATTCAAGTGAGCGATACCAGAACGCAAACGCTGGACTGCGTAGATCAAGAGTTGAGTCTGGCAGTTTTGCTTGAGAGTGATGTGGCCTGTAGCTTGAGTCCTACCGATAGCTGTTCAATTTTTCTGGTATTGAATTCGGATACGATACCGGCACCCATTCTCAAGGATGAGCTGTCACTGGAGCTCGTTGAACAGCGGAGTGTCCCTTTGGGTACTACGGGAGAAACACTCACTTCCACACTGCGCTTGCTGAACAACCAAAGTGTAACCGCCCGTACCGACACCATCATTTGGGAAGTATACGTAGATGAAGATGCTTCCGGCACTTTGGACTTATCCGTAGATCAGCTACTTTACAGTAGTCCTGAACGCCCCATACACATTCCTGCGGGGCAGGCTTTTATTGACAGTATTACCTACAATGCCCTAAGCGAGCAAGTTTGTCAACTCATCATCACCTACCGCAATACCGGGGAGCCCTGTAGCTGCGAGCCACCCAACGTCATTGTTTGGCCCAACCCTGTCCTGGCCAATGCTGGCGAAGACCAAGTAGTTTGTAGTGGAGATCCCGTTTGGTTAGGTACCGATAACCGACAAGGTAATATTACCTTCAGCTGGACCGCGTTGACGCCTGGGGGGCAAACTGCGATAAACCCATTGGATAGCGCTTTCGCGGAATTTGGGTTGCCTAATACGTCAACTAACTCAGCAACCTATCTTTTCCAGCTTCAAACCAACCGGGGGCCTAATTGTGAGTCTACTGATACCGTAGCTGTGACCGTACTCCCCGAGATCAGACCGACGGTAAGCGTACTCAGCAATTACAATGGACAAGAAATTTCTTGCGCTGGAGGAGAGGATGGCATTCTAGAAGTAATCGCTGGATTGAGCACAGAGCCGGTAAACTATGAGCTCAACGGCATTACGCAAACCAGCTCCATCTTCGATAGTTTGGGAGTCGGAAGCTACAACTTCAGTATAATTGACGCGAATGGCTGCCTGGCAAGCGTAATGGGCTCCTTAACCGAACCCGATAGCCTCTCGTGGACGGCTAGTAGCACACCCGTAGATTGCTTCGGGGGAAATAATGGGGAGATTGAAATCCAAGCGGCGGGCGGTACGCCAGACTACAACTACGAATGGTCTGATGGAAGCGATAATACGCCGCTCAACACCAATCTTGGCAGTGGCTGGTACCAGGTGATTATTAGCGATTTGAACGGTTGTGAGATCACAAGCGATAGCCTCTGGGTTGGCACGCCAGATCCCATTGGTTATTTGAGCTCCCAGGATTCTACCACTTGCAGTTATAGTCTGGATGGAATCTTTAGTTTGGATAGTATTGGAGGTGGTAATATTCCATACACTATCAGCTGGAGCGATGGCACTAGTAACCTACAAAACACGGCCCTCCCAATTGGCCCAGACAGTCTTCTCATAAGTGATGGAAACGGCTGCGAACAGGTAGTACGGTTCAACATCGCTGGTCCACCAGCATTGCAGATAACGGAGGCCGAACTGAATGATCTATCTTGTTTTGGCGTACCCGATGGGAGTATCGAAATAGAAGTTATAGGTGGCACCTTACCCTACCAATTTGCTTGGAGCAACGGCGATAGCACCGCTCAACTCAGTGACCTGTTCGCTGGAGACTATCAGTTGACCATCACGGACGAATACGGTTGTGTCCTCATTTCCGATCCTTACACCTTAGTGGAGCCCGCTCCCCTCACCATTATCGATACTGAAATCGACGGAGTAAGTTGCTTCGGACTTGCGGATGGCACCCTGAGTATTCAAGCTGGTGGAGGAATACCACCTTACGCCTACGCTTGGGCAGGCGGGCAAGCAGGGAATAGTCTTGCCGGTCTTTCTACCGGAACGTACCCCGTCATTATCAGCGACGCCAACAATTGCCAAATCAACGATTCATTCTTTGTTCCGGAGCCGGCCCCATTGGATATGATTGTCGAGCAGGAACCACCGGCTTGTTTCGGTGATCCAGGCTTGTTCCGCATTTTTGCGGATGGTGGCACTTCTCCTTATCTGTATTCGATTGACGAAGGGAATACCTTGCAAAACGAGCCACTCTTTTCGGTAGGTCCTGGCGAATACGAACTAGTGGTGCAGGATGCTAACGATTGTGAGCTGACTGAGTCCGTTGAAATGCGCGAGCCGCTCCCCCTCTATCTACAAGCACCAGAAGAGATCATCCTCAATTACGGAGACAGTATTGACCTACTGATCCCGGTGTATAACGTTCGGGGAGATACCATTGTACAGTGGCTTCCCAATGGACCGTATCTATCTTGTCAGGACTGCCTGGAGCCACGCCTTTACGCGCTAGAGAGTACCGTACTGCAAATCACCGTAGAAGACAGCTACGGCTGTCGGGCAGAGGCCTTAATTCGCTTGATTGTAGAGCGCCCCCGACGGGTCTATCTCCCTAATGCCTTTAGCCCAGATGGCAAGGGGGATAATAACTTACTGTATCCATTCGGTGCAGGAGAGGTAGAAGAGATCCAGCGGTTAGACATCTTCAATCGCTGGGGGGGATTGATGTACAGTAGAAATAACTTTCCACCTAATGATCCTACCTACGGTTGGGATGGCCACTTACGCGGGCAACCACTGCCGGCAGCGGTTTACGTGTATTACATGGAGGTTCGCTTTACGGATGGGACTATCATTCCCTATAGTGGCGATGTGGTATTGGTACGATGAGGGGGTTATACGCCCAACACTTGCATAATCAGTTTCGCGCTTTATTGGCTTTGTAATATCACCGGTCTCACCAATGCATATTTAGTTCCGCGGAATTTGTTCCGCCCTGGAAATTATATGCGGATTGTTTAACTTTGTTTTTTAATTCGTCCTATACGACTAGATTAGAAAGGATAGCATTTCTACTCAAATTCTACTTGGTAACTGGGGCTTAGGAATAGTACTTTGCCCATAACATTGTTCATTTTTTCAATCGCAAAAAAACGAACCAAAAAAATGCTCGCCCCGCTAAACTCGCTCCGCTCAGACAGTACCGGGGCAGGCCACCCGCCCAACATAACATGGACACTGTAGTATGGGACGGGTAATAAGACAAACCCATTCATTCCGCTTGTAGCTATTGCCGCGGAATGAATTCTGCGAAACCATCAACACACGCTAAGCTCCTACACCTCCTCCTCAAAACTACCCAAGCTCTGGTAAATGATTTTGTGGATGCGCTCCCGCAGACCTAGTTTTTGCAGTTTTTGGTTGTACTTATTCGGATGCACCCGGTTGGAGAGGAAAATGAAAATCAAATCCTCTTCGGGATCGGCCCAAACGCAGGTGCCAGTAAAGCCAGTATGACCAAATGTATTCTTAGAAGCACCGTAGTAGCGCAAGGACTTAGAGTGCCCAGCGAGTCGGTCAAAACCATAGGCGCGATAGTTATAGCCATTGCGCTTGGTAAATTGGTCTACCGTCTCCGGTTGAAAGTATTGATCGCCGGCGTAGGTGCCGTCATTGATGAGCATTTGGAACAAGACTGCCAAATCACGGGCATTGCTAAACAGCCCAGCGTGCCCGGCTACCCCACCCAGGAGTGCTGCACTTTCATCATGAACTTCGCCCTGTACTACTTGCTTGCGCCAGCGACGGTCATGCTCCGTAGGGGCAATATCTGCGTACGGAAGTACTTTCCCTGGCCGAAAGCGGAGGCGCTGCAAACCAAGTGGAGCGTAGAATTCGGTGCGCAAAAAATCGTCCATCGGGCTACCACTTACTTGTTCTACCACTTGCTGTAGGAGGATGAAGTTTACATCGCTATAGCGGAAAAACTGACGGCGCGCCGTCCGCACTTTTTTGACTTCTGACAGCAAAGTTTCGCGCACCCCTTCCTTAAGGTAAAAGTCATTGCTCACCGCTAGTGGATACTGCTCAGAAGGGGTACTCTGAAAAAGGTCATCCTGGCGCAACCAGTGGGCAATGGGCAAGTTGGCCTGTAGGCCCGTATGATGTGATAGTAAATGGCGAATTCGCAGATACCGTAAGCCTGTCTTTTGATAAACGGGTAAGTAGTCTTTGAGGCGTTCGGCCAGATCCACTTGGCCCGTTTCGTACAGCCGCATAACGCCTAGGGTAGTAGCGGCAGCTTTTGTCAAGGAAGCTAAATCGTAAACCGATTGGTGATCCACTGCCTTTTCCTTGGCGTAGGTATGGTAACCAAAGGTCTTGTCGTATACGATCTGTCCAGACTTTGCCACCAAGACCTGACAGCCAGGAATAGCCTTCCGGCGAATGGCCCGTTCTACATACCGATCAATGCGATTCAACCGCTCCCGTTCAATTCCGACAGCCTCCGGTGGGGCGTGTCCTAAGCGCTGCGCTGCTAACCAACCTTTTTCTTGGTAATAGGTATCCTGACCGCCGTAGAGCATTTGTACCGCCATAGCTTGGGCCGTGGGCGATGCATCGGGAAGTTGTAATAAGGGGAAAGGCCAGCTTTCCAGCGTTTCCGGTAGGTCTTCACCAAAATAGATGGTAGTCAATGACTGCTCTGTGCCCAGCGCCAACCATTGAGTCTGATTGCGTTCCCAATCAGCTACTGTCGTTTCATCCAGCAGTAGTAATGCCACCGCCGGTTGCTCGCACTGAACAGGTAGTGGTGGCAAATCGTCTGCCCATTGGTATTCTCTGAAGTTGACCAACTCCGTCAGGCTGGAGGCAAAGGTGGGAAATACTTTACCAGAACGCTGTAACAACTGAACCTCAGCTTGCACTGTCAATGGTAGGAGTTCACCCGGGTTGTGACGCACGGAACTTTGGTTGGCATAATACTCCCATTCCGCGTAGGCGATAGTATCTAGAAGGTGGTCTGCTTTCGGGCCCGTTCCAATAGACCCTACCTCTACGGCTGGTAGCCATTCTTCATCGGCCACTTCCTCGAGACGATCTAGCCCGTAGTCATCTAGTAGCGACATGGCAATATCCGTAGAGTCAACAGCTACGGGTTCAGATTCGCTGGTGGGAAAAGAGGGAAAAAAATGGAAGGCAAAAAGAGATAAACAGCCTGCACCGAAGGCCAAGACTACGCGAGCTTTTGTATTCATATCGTTTTTGGGCACGGTCGGCTCACGGAGGGGAAGTACATTTTGGAAAAGCCACAGCTTCCAAAGCATACTCTAGTGCTCAGTAAGATTCCCTTTTGAAGTCGTTTTCAAATTGATGATACAGCAAGTCAGATGCGGTCAATTGCCCATCCCGAAGGCAAATATTTCCAACAACATCCAACGCTATCCATAAGGATAACGTCAAGAAAACAGAAAGGATACACTCTAGTTGTGTTAAAAGTTATTCTTCTTCCTGAATCGTCGCTAGGCCGGCCAATTGAGCGGCAATTCGATGACAAGTTTTGGCTGGTTGCTTCCACAGTGCTTCCGATGAAAAGCTTAGTATCTGATAACCCGCCAGGCGGAGTCGATCCCGCTGCCAATTTTCCCAATCTAAGGTCGTAGCGCGGCCGCGGGCTATAAAATCATCCGCCAGCAACAGAATCTGCCGACCATTCGGTGCCTTAGCAACCAGCGTATGTTCACCAATTTCTTGTGGCATCTGGAACGTCCACGTCCAATCCGGTAATAGTTGCCCCAGGCGATAGCTTAATTCAACAGCCAGGGAATCATCCGGTTTTTCTCGCAAGCCTGTTGCCGGCCATGACTCCAATAATTCCTGGAGGGTAGCATAAGACTGCTCGGCCATAGCCTTGGCTGCCGCGGTGAGTAACGCAACGTAGCGCTCTCCTGGCCGATCTATCCAGGTTAGCCGCCCTTCTACCTCGTCGAGCGGAACAGAATTGAGGAAATGAATTTTCTTCGCCGCTCGCAAGCATTCTTCCAAGTGCTGTAATTTGCTAAAACCAGCAGTGGTATTCAACTCTTGTAAGTGCTCCGGCAAGTGCCCCTTATGGTCAATAGCACCAAAGCTTAAGCTGACGATCAACTCATCAAATTGTTGGGCAGTGGCCTCCTCTACGCTGAGCACGGTCAAGCCGTTCCTTTCCAATTGCAAGATAAGGTCCGTACCCGGACTACGTTCCTTCTTGATCTGGTATAGCATATACTGAACAGCATCTCGTTGCGCCTTAGTCCAGCACAAAATACCCAGGCGCGGATAGCGCATCCCTTCTCCTTGCGGCACTGCATTCAGTAGTTTTACCGCTTCCTGAACCTCAACTTCATTTGTTTGGTTTTCGCTGGAATAGCGGCCTTCGACCTGGTAAAATTGCACCTGCGCATTGCGGCTGGTCCAACGCTCAATTAAACTGCTCCCCGCAACTGGTCGGCAGAGAGTGGATGGAATATCACCGTGCCGCAGATGACGCAGTAAATGATCACTTGGTAGCTCATCTACTTCCCCTGGGGTGAGAATGGCCAATTGCTGAGCCTCGTTCAACACCTCCGCCGAATCACTAATGGAGAGTTCCTCCGCTCGGTCCAGAATTACCAAATCATAATACTTGGCCAGTTCAGCCCCCGTCTCCGGATTAGCGTAAGCAATCGGAAAAAGATCCCCTACGGATGAGCCATAGTTCTTCAGCAGTTTACGCACGCTGTCCGGCCAGAATTTGAGCATGGGCTTCAAGTCGGCCGCTGCTTGCTTTTGGCGGCTTTCCCAGTCCTTTACAATAACGCCCGGCAATTGTGCCCGCAATTGCTCTACCTCCGCAATGTGCTGAGTAGCAGCATCACCATTGAGCACGGGGAAAGGGTCGTAATTCTGTTGTAAACACTGGTGGAAATACCAACTGGAAAAAGCCGCTTCCCAGTCATTGGGCCGCGAACGGAGAATAGCCTGAATTGTCTTACGAGCCAACTCACTCAGTGAAAACCAATTGCGCTGCCAAGCATAGAAGGCTGAATAATCCGTCAGGCCTTCCGTGGTTTGCTCCAATTGATCAATGATTTCCTCCAGGTTTTTCTGTTGCCGTGGCAAGGTCAAGGTTTTCGATTGTAGTGGCAGTTGGTACAGGCCACTGGCATTGACCTCATCCATGAACACTTCTAGTTCCAGCTCTAAGGGTTCAACTTGAGCGGTGGATTCCAATTCAGAGCGTCCGGTTTTATAATTCAAGCGGAGCATATCCTCTTGAATGAGGTGGGACAGCTGATTTCGCCATCCTTCCAGAGATTTGCGATAGCCCCGCAGGAGTTCCCGCATTTGGGCCAGTAGGGCTGCTGGCTTTTGATCAGGCCAGGTATACTCGAATGGTCCCACTGCCTGATGAGCTTCCTTTAATGCTCCGTAAGCCTGCAGAATTCGTTCTTTTTGCGCCAGCGCTTGCTGATATTTATCGGAAAAACGTCCGTATAGTCGCAGCGTCCGGTCGCCAGAACGAAGGGTATCCGTCCCGAAACTATTTTGACCGTCCTCCCATAACTCTTCAGCGTGTTCCAGGGCCGTTCGTAGTTGCAAATAGTGTGCCTCGTGAAAAGCTGCTAACTGATCAGCGTATTGGCTCTGTAAGCGAACATAGCGTTGGTGCAGCTTGCGCGCTATGGTTAGTAACTTGGTAGTGGTAGAACGGATAAAAGCCTGGCTCTCCTGCTCTTCCTGATGGACGAAGATCGCAGAGTTTAGGTTGCTTAATGGATGGTGCAAAGTATTAAGCTGACGGTGCAAGGGTTCAGTACTAGCTAAAGCACGAACAATTTCTCGATACTCTACCGGTTGGTATTGATACTGGCTGGCATTGAGCTGACTGGCCAGTAACTCTTTGCCCTCAATCCGACTAAAGTGTAAGTAATAGCCCAGCAGCTCAGACCAACTCTTTTCCCCAAAAATAGCTTGGCGGGAAGCCGAAAACCAAGTATCATACTGCCGCTGAAAGCGAGAAGCCCGATTCAGCTTGGTCCGCCACTGAACGGCATCGTAGGCCGCCACAACGGGCCGATCCTTATCGAAGGTTTTGACTTTACCAGCCAAGACCGGCAGGTCGGTGTATTCATCTTGCCAGAGAAAAGCAAAGTGTTTTAGTCGCGGAGATTTCATCAATTTCGCATAGCCCTGCTCTAGTGCAGCTTTATGACGAGCAATGATTAAACAAGATTTACCCTGCCATAAAACCACCTTGAGTAGCTCGTTGATCGTATCCGAAAAATAGTGTGGTTGGTTGCCTTGCAGCAAAGCAAAGCGTTGTCCATAAACCTGCCTAAAAAAAGCGTACTGACAGGGACTCAAACGGGCCAAAACCAAGTCGCCGATGGCACTCTCCTCGTACGGCAAGGGCGATTTCCAATGGTCAGCAATGGCGGGGGTAAATTCCCAGTTTTCGGCATCTAAGGTTAGCGTAGCAGACCACCAGAGCTCACTCGCCTCACCGGGCTTCGGAAAGCGTTCGGCAGGAGGAAAGCTCGCCAGGGCAGGATATGTACTAGCGGCCTGTATCATAGTTTTCTCGAGTAAGTCGCCGACGAAAAGGCTGAGTCGTTCCAGGCTATCCTGAGCAGGAGATATAGCTGCTGATAAGTGGTCATGCCAATTCCCTTTTACATCTTCGACCAACTGCCCAAACAGGCGCTTGTTGTAGGCGGGTTGGTGATTAGTATCAATTCGTAACCGCCACTCTGATCTAGTATTTACTGGGGGTTCTAACAATACAGGCCATCGCAGTAGTGAGTGCGCCGTAGTTTGCTCTTCTTCGGCAACAAGCAGATAAGGATAGGTAAAATAGAGCACGTGCCTCCCTTCTAAACGGCGAGCAGAGCGTTGCTCGGCATACAAATGCCAAAGAGTGGCTGCTTGTTCGGCCCGGGGTTGTAGCAGGCATTCTGCGTTACCGGTAGTCAGTAAGGATTTGATCCACTGATAGGCAGCATCTTGATCATCTAACAACGTCATCCAATCCGAAGATTGCTGCGTACGAGGTGGTTCCAACATGAATCGTTAAGCTTTGCTGTACTTCGATGAAAAAATCGAACAAGTCAAAAATAGACAGGCTACCCGAGACTCACAAGAATCCCCTTGGTCTTTGTCTGAAAAGGCGCATAAGCAGATAATCATTGTGTTTAAACATTCGTTAAACAAACTATTCTTTTAACCACAAAATCCTAACAATACTTTCACGTCCGTAAATTAATCCGTATCTTTGAAAGCAAGGCACAATGATTAATTTAAAACAGAAAATCAATAAGATATAAGCACGAGCACGGCATTGGAGTTACTATAAACAAACATTAAACAAAACTGCAGTATGTATCAGATCGCAGTTATTTTGACAGATGCCAGACGTCGCATACTCTGGGTTAATGAGGACTTCACTCAAATCACAGGTTACACCTATGAAGAAGTGGTTGGACGCGTTCCCGGAGACCTGCTTCAGGGTCCGTTAACCGAAGAAGAAGCAATAGAAAAGATCCGCTCGGGCCTCCGTAATATGGTGCCCGTTAAAAGTGATATAACCAATTACCGTAAAAACGGTTCCTCCTATCTATGCAAGCTAGTGATTCATCCCGTATTCGCAAACGAGCGGGAGCTCACTAATTTCATCGCCTTTGAGGTGGATGGAGATGAGGTCGGTGAAGACAAAGAAATTCCTTTGTTGAACATTGACCAAAAATACCGCTCCAGCAGCCTCAAAGGTATTGATGAACTCAAACTTTATTCCCGTATTCGGGCCATCCTAGAAATTGAAGAACTCTACCTCGACCCTAGCCTATCTTTAAAAACCCTGGCTGATAAGCTGGAGACTAACACCAAATACTTATCACAAGTTGTTAATCACTGTAGTGGCCACAACTTCCAACAGTTTATCAATACCTACCGGATTGAAAGGGTGAAGTACCGCCTGAATGAAGGAGCGCACGAGTTTCTCACCTTGTTTGGTGTAGCACAGCAATGTGGCTTTAAAAACAAGTCTACTTTCTACAAAGTCTTTAAGGATATCACCGGCCTAACTCCGAAGGAATACCTGGAAGATCTTGCCGCCTAAATATTGAAAGGCAACATTAAGTCACTGTATATGAATTAGATATGGGCCTTAACGGCCTGTATTCATACAAAGTTGCCTTTATTATTTTTGATTACAGACCGGATACCATTGAATGCTGCCAAGATTAGCGCCAACTTTGATTGAGGCGAGCGCTAAACCACTACCACCTATGGCAGGCATCAAAGATTTATTATCACTTTTCTACTGGATCAACAACCAGAAGGAACCGTTTATGGACGCTAGCGTGGGTACGGAAAAACCAGGCAACCACCAGAGTGATAGCGACCTTACTACACAAGCACACAAGTCGCTAGACCCAAAGAAACCTTCGTTCACCAAGCAACAAAAAAACAAGTAGAGGAGGCTTATTCCCGCTCTACCACTCCGCCACTAATTTTTTCACCGTCCCGGTACATATATTCTACCATCACACGGCCTTCTTCATCGTAATCGCGTACTAGGCCATCTAATTGTCCGGCCTTAAAAGAAGCTTCTTTCAACAAGTTGCCATTGCGAAAATCGTATTCGCGGCGAATACCATCTAATTCTCCACCTTTATAGTTAGCGGTCATTTCTGGACGACCAAAGCGAAATTTTCCCCAGGGGCCATCCAGTTTATTATTCTTGTAGGTGGCCAGGAGTTCGGCCTGTCCTCGTTCATTGAACTCCATGTAGGTTCCAGTATACATATCGTCCACAAAGCTGATCACTTTGATTGGGAAGTCAGCGTCGGGAGCATAGTAGGTCCAGGTCCCATTCTTCTTACCTCCTACCATCGTACCAAACTCTAACAAGTCACCATCGTCGGAAAAGTGCTTCGCGATCTGTGCACTTGACCCAGGAATATCTTCCATTTGATAAGCAACGGCTTCTTCGGTCTCTAAGGATGGCATAGTTACCGTACTAGTGGTAGTCTCACCACTATTTTGGCAAGCAAATAACGTAAAGACAGATAAAAGCAACACTAGAAAAACTCTCATGACAATAGGTTTTGACAAAGTAGACATGCTCTTGCGGCTGCAAATGTAAAACATAAGCGAGAAAGCGCCGTCTTTCTGAGGCCGATCTAGTGTTTGCTAGTTAAATCAATATCCGCTATTTTTGCTATCCGCTGCCTGATATCAAAACAGGCTTCTATTGGCAACAGCAGGAATGAACGCAGAAAGCTTTAGTACATACCTAGCCCAACCGGCTAAGCTCTACCAGCTCCCCTATCAGGAAATCAAGAACCTGGTCGCAGAATACCCGTATTCGGCTAATTTGCGGCGATTGCTACTTCTAAAAAGTAAAATTGAACAGGATCCTAAGTTTGAGCAATACCTACATGATTTGGCGAGCTCGACACTGGATCGGAAGCATCTATACGAATTTGTAACAAGCGAGATTCCACAACTCCTGGATTTGGAAACTGAGCCCGAAGATCGATTAGAACTGCAGGACCTGACTGAGATGCGGGAGAAGGATAAAATACTCGTCACTACGGAGCAAGAAGAGGAAGTACCTCCTCTCCTGGCTACTTCGCCGCCACCGAGTAACTCGGAACATGAACTACTCGAAAGCACAGTAGAAGAGCTTGAAATTGCTGAGGAAGATTTATTCTCGCTGTCTGATAACATACCCGAGGAGGCCCCAGCCTCGGCCATTGTCTTCGAATTTGAGCCTCCGGCAAGAGAAGAAATTGCCGAAGAACAGGAAGAAAACCAAGCACTAGCTAAAGCTCAAGAAGATGTCTCAGCGCCCGAATCTGTTCCGACTCCGGAACCAGATGCGGATGTAGAGCCACAAGAGGCGATTAATGAACTGACGATGGTAGTTCCTATCATTGAGGCAGTTGAAGAACCTGGCTATCGTGTGCCGACTCATTTGGTCGATAATCTCATCGCGGGCTCCTTACTTCAGCTTGATCAGTATCAACCGCAACCGACCTCTCATTTTCAGAGCTGGCAAGTGCGTCATCAGGGGCTTAACCGTGATTGGAAATCATTGCGGCGCGGCACAACACTAAGCAACCCTAAACAAAAAACTAAGGAAGTAGCCAAACAGAGTGTACAAGATCCGACCAACTTAGCCTCCGAGACCCTGGCGAAGCTGCTGGCCCGGCAAGGACAATACCGCAAAGCAGTAAAAATCTACCAAAGGCTAAGCTTGTTATATCCGGAAAAAAGCCGTTACTTTGCGGCCACAATTGAAGAACTGAAACAAAAAATATAAAGATATGATCACCGGCTTGACAATTCTGACGGCGCTGGTATGTCTGCTACTGATGGGTGCGGTTTTGATCCAGAATCCTAAAGGTGGTGGTATTGATTCTACCTTCGGCGGTAGCTCCGCTAACCAGGTATTCGGTGCAGCAAAGTCTACGGACTTCATTGAAAAAGTTACTTGGTATCTCGCAATCGCATTGTTTGCGTTGTGTATCATCACTTCTTTGATTGCTGATAGCTCCGTTACTGATATGGGACTGTAAACAATTGTCCCTACCGTAAAAAAGCCTGACGGAAATGTTCCGCCAGGCTTTTTTAATTTATGCATTCTGCGTGCAAACTAATCTTAGCGCACGACCACTAGCTTTTCTGTCAGCGTAAAGCCTTCCCCACGTAGTTGTACCACATATACACCAGAGGGAAGTGCTTCAAGATCTAAATTTAAGCGGTACTGCCCCCGGAGATGCAACTGATTTGGCACAGCTTGCTGTACTATCTTTCCATTGGTATCCAAAATATTGATGGCTACCCTACCGGTCTCCGCTAAAGTGAAAAAAGTAGTCACATTTCCACTGGTTGGGTTCGGATAAATTGCTTCTAGTTTATTCTGAGCCAACGGTAAGACGGGCTCCTCGCTATCCGTAATAGTACCATCCTCACCAAACACAAAGGCCTCATCGCCTTCCCGATAGGGTAAATACAGAAACGGCAGGTAATACATTTCATCCTCCGTTCCTTCGCCCCAGGTTACCAGGCGTGGTGGATTGTTGGGATTCAACGGATTGTCAGTCGTGTTATCGTATTCCGCAAAAGCGTGAATGACCGCACCTTGCTCCAAAATTTGGAATCGATCAAAGAAGTAAGTGCCCTGCCAGTTAAAATCCCACTCTGGTACATCGATCAAGTTCACGATATCACCGTTAGGTTGTTCCGCGTAGACCAGCCAGTTCTTTCCTAGCAGGTGCATGTGCGGTGCCAATCCCATGACACTGACCTTAGCCGGCACCTCGTATACCCCGTGAAAATTCCGCGTCTCATTGGCGGGAATGACGAAAGGACCATTCACCAATGTTCCGAAGAAAGGAAGCATGATGTGGGTTTCAACAAAACGATCCACTACTTCATCCTCTTCCGCAAAGAAGATATTCACCGTAGAAGAATCCATTTGGTCTGTAGAAATTGGGGCGTAGTGGGCCTGCACCAACAAATCAGAACCAGCAGGCATAGCTTGTCCAATACCAGCAGGATAGATATTTGGTCGCGCACCAGGTACATAACCTGGATACTGATCTAGTATTTCAACGCCCCAGCCACCACCAAAGCTTGGGTAGCCGTATTCTTCAGTAGCCTCGTCCATCGCTTGTGCTTCACCCGAATTATCTACTGCCATCAGCGCATGGTGTACAATAGCACTGTTGCCGGGTCGAAACTCAATCGACTTAATGACTTTGTCCTCGGTAAGTCCGGTAGGTAGCACAAAGATTTGGTACTGATCGGTATTGTCACCTACATGCGTGTAAGCTTCAGCAAAGGACAATACTAAATCGGGATCACCTACCTGAGAACCGTCTGGGAAGGTCGGCACATCTGGTGCATCATCCGGATTTCCAAGCGGCATATCATTATCTACCCATTCTGCAATCAAACTGATCTCCTCGTCACTCAAGCCGCGCTCACCCAAGAAGTGGGAATACTCCTGGTTGGGTGGCCAAGGTGGCATGTATTTGATCTCGGTAACATACTTGATCATGAAGCCCCAATTCCTGACTTCTTCGTAGCTGGTCAATGGCATAGGACCAATTTCGCCTGCCCGGTGGCAAACGGTACAATTGTCGAGAATAATGGGAGCGATATCAGTTGCGTAATTCACTGTACTCTGGGCTCGTAGCGCCAAAGTGAGCACGCAAATACTGATAGGGAGTAGAAGTAAACGTCTCATGTTATGTAATTATAGTAGTATCTGATCATTTGCTCTGCTTAGCTGAAGCAGAGTTGGTGCTATTTTTATTCTGGTGTAGGATTGCACATAGGTGCATTCTTAATCCAGTCACCCGCCGGAGTAATGAAACAACCGACCGTTGGCGTGAAAGTAAGTGGTACCGGTTGCTGGTTTTGTAAGGCTTGTAGGGCATCCGCCAAATCAGCAGTAGTCGTTACACTGCGGCGACGACCAACTCGGTAGAAAGTATTATCAATCCGCCCCTGGTAGCGAACCTCTTCGCGTTCTGCATCGTACACGACCACCTCCGGTGTCAATTCTACCTCAAACTGGTCCATCAAGCGTTGCTGCCGATCATGCAGAAAAGAAAAAGGAAACTGGTATTTGCCTTTGAAAGCAGCCATTTTTTCGGGATTAGAGGCGGGGTTGGAAAACACACCAATGAATTCTAACTCACTACTCGCATACTGTTCGTGTAGCTCACGCAGTTCCAAAGCATAACTTTGTGAGATGATGCATTCCTCACTGAGAAATACGTACACCTTGAATTTTGCTTCCTGTTGCGGATAAACCTGGGGAAAAAAGGACCAGGCACTAATGACCAGGAGAAAGTAACTCAATTTCATAAAACTGGCTTTTGCGGTTAGAAAGCGGGGGGATATTGCACGCGTCCCACCCTTCTCATTGTCTAAGCTTACGGCAGTTAGATCATAATATCGGAAACAGGTTTAAGGGCACCAAAGAATTTCAACGAATGGCTAAATTGCCCTCATCAGCGGTACGATTTGTCAAGCGCAGTGGTCAAAATCTGTCATTTCTTCACAGTCCACCCGGGTTCTTTCTGCCAAGCTTCCACTAAAATACTGACAAACTGACGCATTGTCAGCCCCCTGGCCTTTTGGCACGCAATGTGCTATTCATAGCGTGTTGTATTACGCAACGCCAATTCGAAAATTCATTCATAAACGATAATCAATTTCATTCTATGAAGCCCATCAACGACCGAGTAGTGATCAAGCCCGCATCGGCAGAAGAGACCACAAAAGGTGGCATCATTATCCCGGATACAGCCAAAGAAAAGCCACAACGCGGCGAGGTTGTAGCTGTTGGTCCTGGCAAGGACGGCAACCTAATGACGGTACAGGAAGGTGACATCGTACTGTACGGCAAATACGCTGGCCAGGAAATCAACTTCGAAGGTGAGGATTACCTCATCATGCGAGAAGATGACATCTTGATTATCCTGTAGTTCATGTTCTGATCTGATTTATTCCTAAAAAATTAAAAACACAATCTAAATATGGCTAAGGAAATTAGCTTCAATAGAGACGCCCGTGAAAAGTTGCGCAACGGTGTTGATGCCCTAGCAAACGCAGTAAAAGTAACACTAGGCCCTAAAGGCCGTAACGTAGTTATCCAGAAGAGCTTTGGTGCTCCACAAGTAACCAAGGATGGTGTAACGGTGGCTAAAGAAGTAGAACTGGAAGACGCAGTTGCGAACATGGGTGCCCAAATGGTAAAGGAAGTAGCCAGTAAAACCGCTGACATTGCCGGTGACGGTACTACTACTGCTACTGTTCTGGCCCAGGCGATGATCGCTGCTGGTTTGAAGAACGTTACTGCAGGTGCTAACCCAATGGACCTAAAGCGTGGTATTGATAAGGCTGTTAAGTCAGTAATCAAGGACTTGGCAAGTCAGAGCGAGGTGATTGGTGATGACTTCGAGAAGATCCAGCAAGTAGGCGCAATCTCTGCGAACAACGATAACGAAATTGGTTCTTTGATTGCTGACGCCATGAAGCGCGTAAGCAAGGACGGTGTAATTACCGTAGAAGAAGCAAAAGGTACTGATACTTACGTGGATGAAGTGCTGGGTATGCAGTTCGACCGCGGTTACCTTTCTCCTTACTTTGTTACCGATCCAGAAAACATGGTAACGGAGTACGAAAATCCGTATATCCTGATCTTCGACAAGAAGATTAGCAACATGCAGGACATCGTTCCTATCCTGGAGAAGGTGGTACAGGCTGGTCGCCCACTACTGATCATTGCGGAGGACATCGAGAGCCAAGCACTAGGTGTATTGGTAGTTAACCGTTTGCGCGCTCAACTGAAGGTAGTTGCTGTTAAGGCTCCTGGCTTCGGTGACCGTCGTAAGGCGATGCTGGAGGATATTGCCGTTCTGACTGGCGGTACCGTAATCAGCGAAGAAAAGGGTTACAAGTTGGAGAATGCAGAACTGGAGCACTTGGGCCAGGCAGAAAAGATCACTGTTGATAAGGACAACACCACTGTTGTAAATGGTGCTGGTTCTGAAGACTTGATCACAGCCCGCGTTAACCAGATCAAAGCACAGATCGAAACGACTACTTCTGACTACGATCGCGAGAAGCTACAAGAGCGTCTAGCGAAATTATCAGGTGGTGTGGCCGTACTATACGTAGGTGCACCTACTGAGGTAGAAATGAAAGAGAAGAAAGATCGTGTTGATGACGCCCTACACGCTACCCGTGCCGCCGTTGAGGAAGGTATCGTAGCTGGTGGTGGTGTTGCTCTCGTACGTGCAATTGCTTCTTTGGACGATATGAAGGGTGAGAACGAAGACCAAACCATTGGTGTTAACATCGTCCGCAAGGCACTAGAGTCTCCCCTACGTACCATTGCTGACAACGCTGGCGTGGAAGGCAGTGTGATCCTACAAAACGTTCGCACCGGTGAGGGTAGCTACGGCTACAATGCTCGCACCGATGAGTTCGAAGACCTAAAGAAAGCAGGTGTAATTGATCCTACCAAGGTGACGCGCATTGCTTTGGAGAATGCCGCTTCGATCTCCGGTATGGTATTGACTACCGAGTGTGTCATCAACGATATGCCAGAGCCTGAGGCACCACACGCACACGGCGGTGGAATGCCCGGAGGTATGCCAGGCATGATGTAAGAATAGCCGCAAGGTTGAAATGATAAGAGCCCTCCGTAGCGTAGCTGCGGGGGGCTTGGTTTTTTTTTGCGTCGGGAGACGCAAAAAAACGACACAAGCAACTAAGTGACGGGAGTAAGCTGGCGGGAGAGGGTGAAACAGAAGACACTGCCTTGGGGGGAATTAGCTTCCACCCAAATTTGCCCCAGGTGGTCTTCAACTGCTCTTTTGGCAGTAGCTAAGCCAATACCGGAGCTGTTGTTGACTGACTTGTTATTCAAGGACTTGAATAGCATAAAGATTTGATCATAGTACTTCGGATCAATACCGATCCCATTATCGGCCACCCGGAAAAAATAATGATCCTCTTTTGCTTCCGCTTGGATACTGATCACTGGCGGAGTGCCCTGGCGGCGGTACCGCATCGCATTGGTCAATAGATTCTGCAGGAGTTGATACAGGCGAGAACGATCGGCAATGAGTTAAGTAGGAAGTGCACCGATTTCAATGCTTGCTTCCGTTTCATCAATCAACTGCCGCAGGTCATTTTGCAAATCTCCCATCAAGTCCGTCAAATCGACATCCGTAATCGTTAGTGGTGCGTTGCTAACCGTAGAATAGGCCAACAAATCTTTTACCAACCCTTCAATACGCTCGGTACCATGGACAATAAATTCCAGAAACTCCTGCTCCTGATCCAAAAGGCGTTCCTTGGCACTACGCTGTAACAGCTGCGAAAAGCTAACAATATTACGCATCGGCTCGCGTAGATCATGAGAGGCCAGATGAGCGAAATTCTCCAACTGCATATTAGACTCAATGTAGCGTTCCAATTCCTGGTTCTTTTCGCTGAGATTTTTTTCGGCTTGTTGCAAAGCCATATTCTTTTGGTGCAGCGCGCGCGTTGCTCTGAGCTTTTGTCGGTACTGATAATACAAACTGACCAGCACTGCCAGAATAACAAGAACTAATGCAATTAAGCCATAAATGCTGCTCTGCTGAGATTGTCGTTCTTCGTTAAGACGCTCAATCTCGGCCAGGCGTTGCTGGTTTTGGTACTTGGCTTCTAGGTCATCGGCAATTCGCTGTTTGGTAACATTCTGACTGCGTGCTTGCAGCTCCAATTGTCGTACGGAATGGATGTAAGCTTGTCGGTAATCTCCACATTGGGCAAAACTCGTGCTTAAAAGCGAGAGTATTTCTTCGCTGACTTGATTGATTTCGCTCTCTTCAGAAATAGTCCCAGCCCACTGGGCGTACATCACTGCCCGATCCATCTCCCCTATTCCAACGGAGGCCTGTGCCAAGCGCGTGAGGGCCATCGCCTGGTTACGGGTAAAGTCCTTTTCTAAGGCAATTTCGTAAGCCTGTTCGGCAATATCGTAAGCATCGGTGTAATTGCCCTTAGCCAAGAGAACCTCAGCATAGGTAATTAGGGTCTCGGTTTTCGATTCATAATCGCCCAACTCATCGTGCAAGGGCATCAAAGCTAGGATATCCCGTTCGGCACCAGCCAGGTCCCCCTCCTCCATCCGTGCTCTCGCTAACTCATCCACAAAGATGGAGGGGATCGTCTTGTTTTGAATACGCTCGGCCATGGCTAGGGAAGACTCATAGTACGGTATTCCCTTTTGGTTCTCTCCGTCCCGATGATGAGCCGTTGCGATGTTCCCCAACATTAAGGCCTTCAAGAAATGGTCTCCATTGATGTGATCATCAAATACTTGCACACCAAGTAGGAAATAATTGACGGCTTCATTGTACAGGACCTCCCGCTGCTTGATTACACCAATGTTATTGTAACAAGCAGCCTGCGTGTAGTAGTCCTGCGCACGCTCGGCGTAATCAATTGCTTTTTTATAGTAATGGATACAGGAGTCGGGATTACCCCCTAATTTGTAGAGCCCAATCCCATTGTTCTTATACGCATAGGCTAGTGCAGCATCATCTTCCAGCTCCAATGCTTTATCCAATGCTAGACGAGCATAATACAGCATGCTATCCGGAAAGACTCTTCGGTAAGTAAAGGCCACTTCGTTCAACAAAGCCACCTGTAGGTCCAATTCCTCCGTTTGCTGGTACAAATGGAGCATACTATCTATCTGCTCCTGAAAGGTTTGAGCAGACACCATTTTGGTACTCAAAACGAAGAGTACAAGTATACACCATCGCCAACAGCTGAAGCCTGTAGCGATTCTTTTCATAAACTATCTACCTTAACACGGCTTCATTGGACTACTCGTGCAGATGAGAGATACTGTAACAACAGCCTTTTCCTTTCTTTGCTGGAATGATGATTAGATGCTTGAAAATAAGCATTTTCTCAAATATGTGACGAATAAACATTGTAAAGTCACTAATATGTTGTGTGCTGCTTATAACTCAAAAGCCACCGTAAGATAGTAAGAAAGTGGCGCAGAAGGAATAATACCTGGGCCCGGATAACCCGTAGTCCGACGGGTAAAATAGTTATTATCAAGCGCATTATTCACACCGGATTCGACCTTCAACCACTTGGTAAAACGATAGGATAAAGAAACATCCAAAATATCGTAGGCAGGTATAGATCCAATAATACCACTCAGGTTATCCTGACGATCTTGCGGGGCATTAGTCGCGTCTGTGAACTGCTCCGACAGATAAGTATATTGAATTGAACCAAGGAGGTTTTTGTAACCAAAACGCAATCCTGTTTTGACATTCACTAGTGGTATGAATTCTACTTGTTTCCCTTCTACACCAGGAATTTCTGATTCAAAGTATTCTGAATGCGTCACTGCTAGATTAACGAAGTAGTTGAGCTGGAATTTCTGTTTGGCTTGCGTACCGCCGTTGCGCAAAACATTCCAATCGATCAAGCCCTCAAAACCGAAGATGAACGCCCTTCCGATATTGCCGCGCCAGCGCACGGGTGGTCCGCTTTGTTCCACCACCTGCCCCTCAGCGGTTACGCGTGTTCGGGCACGTAGTACTTCGCCCAAACGGTCATCGTACAATAGACCAAATCCCCCCAGTTCAAAAGCCACAGCATCTTTACGACCTCGCCAGCCAAAGTCTGCGGTGAAGCCTCGCTCATCTGAAATATTCGGGTCCACCTGATCAGAGGGGTTTACCACACGGATATCATTGAAAGTGACGGAGCGGTAGTTTTGGGAGAAGTTGAAATACCACTCGGAAGTCGGACGTGGCTTATAGCTGACTCCTGCTCCCAGCAAGAAGATATTCCGAGCAAAATCTCGATTATCGGTAAAAAGACTATCACGGATCACATTACCCGCCAGATCGCGATCAATGGAACGGAAAAAACCATCGCTTTGTGTACGGATGTATTCATACCGCACTCCAGGAGTGATGGATAGATTTTCACGTAAGTAATAAATGTGTTCCGCAAAAAACGCCACATTCCGGTTGGGGAAGTCAAAGTCGGACTGGGCATCATAAGTGGGAAACTGCTCGGTAGCGGGCTGAAAATTAGCATCTGCGCCATTGGTACCAGGCCCCTGGAAAGCATCATTAGCACTGTTGTAGTACTTACTACCAATGAGGAATACAGCATCCTTACCACCCAGTTGATAGCGGTGAAGCAAGCGCGCCTCCGCTCCCCAGTTGCGGAAATTACCAATCAAAAGGTCCCTCGGCGCCTCAAGATCATCTACTTGACTTACGCGGTTGGTGCGAAAACCAATTGCTTTACGGGAAGCATCAAGGCCGAAGACCTGGACAGAAGCATTGGTGCGCACGGAGAATTGGTGCTCTAACTTCACATTGTACAGCAACCAATCCACATCAAACCAGTTGCGGGTGCGATTGGTAAAGGTAGGGTCAATGTAGAATTGCGCATCCGTAATTCCACCAGCTTGCTGGGCGAGGTAATCAAGATAGGTTAACTCCGCTGAGAGTTTGGTGCGGGGACTCAATTCGTAGCCCAGATACGCGTAGAAATTATGCGAGTAAAAAGTCGAATTATCGCGAAAGCCGTCTCCTCTTTTGTAATTGTAAAAGGTATAGTAGCTCAACTTACCGGCAGTTCCAGACAAGCTATTAAAGGAGGTAAACAAACCAAAAGAACCTGTTGTTTGGCGGCTCGTCAGTGCTAGTTTCCGATTGGGGTTGGGGCGCTTGAATACAAAATTAACTAGCCCGCCAAACTGCGTGCCATACTGTAAGGAGGCCGCCCCACGTACGATTTGAATTTCGCGCAAAGCCTCCGCCGTTGGCGTATAATAACTCTCTGGGTAACCCAGCACATCAGCACTAATGTCATAACCATTCTGCCGCGTATTGAAACTAGCCGAACGATTCGGATCTAAGCCCCGGCCACCAATATTGAGCTGCAAGCCGGCATCATCCGTTTCTTGAATATTCAGTCCACCTACCTGTCCGTAAATTTGTCGGGCATTGTTAGCAGCTGCATTGACCGTCAGTCGATCCAGAATGACTACTTCCGTTTTCTTACCAGCATAGATAGCAGTGCCCTCTACTGCTCGCAGTCGCTTCATCGCGTAGATTTCCTCGCGGGCCTCCTGCACGACTACCTCCGAGAGCTGGATGTTTAAGTCTTCTAGTAGGAAGTCTTGCTCCAAATCAGCGGTAGTAATGGTTACGCTGGCCTCTAGAGTATTGTAACCATACAGAAAAATTAAAAGCTCGTAGGTATCAGCTGCCAAGCCACTGAGCCTAAATTCTCCCTTGCTGTTGGTAGTGGAAGAAGCGCCGATTGCTGGCAGAAAAACCTCCGCTTCAGCGAGTGGTTCCTGGGTTGCTGCATCCAATACCTTTCCCCGGAAGGTAAATTGGCCTAAGGCCGGCCCTACTACCAACAAAAACAGGAGTATAAGCAGACTAAAATCCTTTAATCTCATCGTTGAAAGGCAGCAGCCAGGTTTTGTTTTTAAGTGAGGGTTCGATTTGCGCCAAATTAACTGTAGGATCTACAAATGGTTGACTTGAACGGCCATTTAAAGCCACGTAGCTCTCTACGTACACTTCTGGCGAAGCGAAGCCTTTATTTTGATAAACCTCAGCGAGGTAATGGGCGTATTCCAATATAAAATCCGGTTGAAAGGACATTTGCTTTTCTTGAAAAGCGTTCAGATACTCCGAATTGTCGACGTACAAGCGCTTTCCACTCTCCGCATCTACAATTTTGAATTGTGCGTAGCCAGCCTTCTCCATCAACATCACACGCCAAGAAAAACGAAAACCCTGTTCTGTCCAAAATAGCTCTCCAGGGTACATCAGATAGCGAAAAGGAAGTAATAACTGCACTGCAAAAAACAGTGACAGGACTGGAAGAACAAGCCGGCGCCGAAAATTAACAGACGGCTTCGATACAGAGGTTGCAGCCTGCGAACGAATGCCCACTCCCCTACCCATGCGTGTAATGGATGCTAGGATACGTTGATGCACTGCGGGAGAAAAGAATATCAGCGTTCCCACAATCATGATGTAAGGGAACATACCGATCGGAAACAACACACGTGTAAGGATATGAAAAACGACCACCGCCACAAATGCGAGCGGTCGGGTACGCGCATTCCAAAGCATAAACGGAATGAGCAGATCATAAAGCGCGCCTGCCCAGCTCATGGCAAAATGCATCCATTCTTCTCGCAGATAGGGTCCAATCAGCGGTAGATGATAGCGCGTGGGTAACCAGGTAGCGAGCGGCTGGGCAGCAAACAGCCAATCAGAATTGAGCTTAGCCAACCCAGCGTAGAAATAGACGATGGCCAGCATGAGTTTCACCGCGTCAATCGACCATTGGGGTACCTCCTTAGTCGACCAGCCTGGCTTGCGAAGTGCATCAATCGAGTAGTAACGGTCAGCAGGTAACCACAATAACAGGAAGCTCACCACACTCACAAAATAGTAGTGATTGAGGTAGGTCGTCTTGTCCATCAACTCAATGTAGGTGAAGGACAAGAAAAAGACCAGTGTGGAAAGGCGGTAGCGGTAACCCAAGCTCATACCAATAGCCGCCAAGCCACAGATAATAAAGAGCAGGTAGGTCCAGGGGCCCAGCGGCTGCACCCATTCAAAGCCGTAAAACTTGAAGTGGAAGCTGGGTTCCAGGTATAGTTTTTCGATCCAGCCGTTGGCTGCAAAGCGGATCAGGCTAATCAACATGAGCAAACCAAAGAAAATGCGAAAAGTAGCCAGCGGAGCTGCGCTACTTTTCTGCATTATATATTTCTCTAGTTTTTCCTTCACTTAAACTGTTTACGGATTAATCTCCGTCTGCATCTACATAATCTACGTTAATATTCAGAGCCTGTAGCATGTCCACTTTCAGGTTCACCACATTGAGCTGTAGTGCATCATAGGCCTCCAACATCGCAATGTTATTGGTGTTTACGATATCCGCGAAATTATCACCTAAACCCTCAATAGTGCTACGAGCATCATCGAACTGAGCATTGATGACATCCGCGAGTGG
>JBCBWU010000106.1:0-24708 GCA_039816955.1 Bacteroidota bacterium | reverse complement strand
GGCGGATGAGCAATTCTTCAGTTGTTGTGATATTCAGGATTCGGTCCGTTTGGAACTGCTGGTCACGGATGTGGTAGGCAACACCAATACTTGCTGGCTCAATATTTTGGTAGAAGATAAACTGGCTCCCTACTGCTTAGCTCCGGACGATCAGGTGGTGACCTGCGTTGAATGGCCACTCTTGTTCAGCGGTGATTTAGAAGAAGCTTACGCAAATGACTTTGCGGCTACCTCTACCACTATGAGTGAGCTGTTTGGCGGAGCATCCGGAACGGATAACTGTGCGGTAGATACGGTGGTTGAATTGACTCCAAGTATTCAGATCAACGAATGCGGTTGGGGAACCGTAACGCGCCGTTTTGCCGCCTGGCAATGGAATGGTGATGCTAATGGCAATGGAGCAATCGACGAAGACGAAGTATTGGCATCCGCCAACCTTTGCGAACAGCAGATCACGATTGAGGAAGTCCACGACTATGCGATCCAGTTTCCAGAAGACGGCGATGCAGCTTGTTTAGACGGTGAAGTAAGTTGGGACGAAATCGTCACTTTCGCCGACGGCTGCGATGTACTAGTTGTGAATATCGGCGAGCCCGAAGTATTCCCTGCTACCGCTGATGAGTGTTACAAGCTGCGCATTCCGTACACCGTCATTGATTGGTGTATTTGGGACGGCGAGTCACCTGCTGTGACGCTGGGACGTGATGAGGACGATGATAACGAGGCTGGCGAAAGCTTCTGGGTATACCGCAGAGCGGAGGATAATCTGGCCACCATCGATACGGACAATGACGAGAGCAACGGCATTATCCGCGAGGTGGTAGACCGCGGGCACTGGCAGTACTTCCAGTTTGTGAAAGTATACGATAATACGGCTCCGGAGATCAGTGATGTAGGTGCACGTACCTTCTGCGCGTTAGAGGGCAGTTGCGATACCCTGGTCCAGCTGAACTTCGAAGTGATGGACGATTGTGGATTGAGTGGCCTGGAGCTGGTATCCGTTACTGCCGATACTTCCGCCTTCGACGCCGACGGAAACGGCGCTATTGATCCAACTGAGTTTGTTGCGGACCTCAACACTGCTGCTGACTACGATGGCAATGGCGTTCTGGTTCACAATGGCTTCTATAGTTTGGGCTTGCACAGTCTGAGGATTGTACTCACTGATGGTTGTGGCAACACCGTGAGCCACTACACCACCTTCGAAGTGGTAGACTGTACACCTACTGCGCCGATCTGTATCAATGGTTTGACCGTAACCTTGAACCCAACTCCAGAAGGAGACTGTGCGGCTACCATTTGGGCCACCGATTACCTGGGTAGTCCGGTGGAGGATTGTTCTGGTCCGTTGCAGTATGCCATCTATCGTCCTTCAGAAGTCGAGGCCGCTGGTGAGGGCTTTGTTCCCGATTCCGACCGAATTGGCCTGGTGTTAACTCAAGCTGATCCTGAGATTTCGGTACTCTACATCTACGCTATTGATCAAGCCGGCAATTTTGATTACTGTGAAACCTACGTGCTGGTACAGGCAGGCACGCAATGTGAAGAAGGAACTGCGGTGATCGCCGGAGTGATTCAGACCGAGGAAACCGAAACGGTAGCTGGTGTGGAGGTCAGTCTAAGTGGTGATAATACCGCCGTGATGACGACCGGCGCTGATGGCGCCTACGCTTTCAATAATCTAGACGCTGGCGCAGATTACACCGTTACGCCATTCTCCAACCTGAATCCGCTGAACGGGGTGTCTACCTTTGATATCATCCTGATCAGTAAGCACATTCTGGCGGTACAGCGGTTGGATGGTCCTTACAAGCGCATTGCGGCAGATGTTAATAATTCGGGTTCCATTAGTACGCTGGACTTGATTCAGCTGCGCAAGTTGATCCTGAATATTGTGACGGAGTTCCCCAATAACACTAGCTGGCGCTTTGTGGACCAGGACTATGTCTTCCCGGTTCCGGAGAATCCGTGGTTGGAAGAATTCCCCGAGGTGATCAACGAGAACAATGTGAGTGAAGAACTCCTGGATGCTGACTTTGTGGCCGTCAAGGTAGGTGATGTGAACAATAGTGCAGAAGCCAACGCACTGGGCTCAGAAGACCGTAATCTAGAGGGAAGTTTCCCATTCCAGGTTGAGGACTTGCCGTTGGTGCCAGGCAACCAGTACACGGTGGCCATTACAGCACAATATCTGGCACAGCTGCGTGGCTTCCAAGGCACTCTGCGCTGGACGGGCGTGGAGTTATTGGACGTTCAGTACGCCGGTCTTCAGCCAGAGCATATTGGACTACGGTTCACGGAGCAGGGCTTTTTAACGCTGTCGTGGGATGCTAGTAGTACCAGTACCCAGACTACCACTGGTAATGCCGTCTTGTTTAGCCTGGTGCTACAAAGCAGTACGAATCAGTTACTCAGTGAGGTGCTCTCTTTTAGCGACCGCTATACGCCAACGGAGTGCTATGTAGGCCATGAACTGCGAGATTTGTATCTGGAGTTTGTGGTAGATAATACACTTGCCGATGCAGGAGCGCCGCAACTGTACCAGAATGTTCCTAACCCGTTTAGTGAGCAGAGTATAATTGGGTTCTATTTGCCAGAGGCTGAAGAGGTCGTTTTGGAGGTTAGGACGGTGGAAGGGCAGCTGCTGTGGGTAAGCAAGAAGCATTACCCTGGTGGCTACAATGCTGTCGTTCTGACGAAAGACCAGCTTGGCCAAAGAGCCGGTACACTATTCTACAGTTTGACGACAAGTGCCGGGCAATTGAGCAAGAAAATGATTATTGTAAAACGCTAAATCCAGTCTCGTAACAGGCAACCAATACAAACAATGCCGAACTTCGCATTTGAAGTTTGGCATTGCTTTTTGGTAGTTGTATTGATGAAGTCGCGATAGCAAATGCTACCCACGCACCTCCCAACCCACTAACTTCAGTCCCTCTTTTTCTAACTGCTCCCACTTCCCGTTGAAATCAGCGCGTAGGTAGTCGAAAAGGATACGGTTCTCGTAAGTGCCTGGCTGGTATACGCCCAGTTGATAGTCGGCTTCTTTGGCGTTGTAGCGCTCGTAGTCCACTAAGCGAATCTTGCTTCGTTGGCGCTGTTGGCGGTCCTTGTCGAAGACTTCCTCCTCGGTGTAGATTTGTACGTAGTTACGCACTGGAATAGGGGAGTAGTGATAGATGGCCAGATAGTTAGCAGTACCCGAGGGCGTCAGGAATACCTCTACTTCTTGCAGGTAAAACTGCTGCTTGGCCATATCCTCCGTCTTAGCGTTTAGACTTTCCGGACTATCTAGTTTCCAGATTTTATGCGGGGTGTCGGTATCGTTTTTGTACCAAACCCCAACAAAGTGCGCATCGGTTTCACTGATGGCGTAGGCTTGCACGTTGCTGAGCAGAAAGCCAGCACTGGCCATAGCACGCTTGGCTTTGACAAAATTGGCCCAGCTCTTGGTCTTAATCAGGGTGTCTCTGAGTGAACTCTCTGTATAGATGCCCCAGTAGGTCCGTTCTGCACCTTGGCCGGTAGTTTCTATATTAGTGAGTCGGTATCCTTCGCTATTCAGGCGTTCATCTTCCTGCACAAAGGTTTCCCAGTCTAATTGTTCGAGATATTCCATTTGGGCATCAGTTGTTCGAAAGATACCACTGATGCGTTGGGCATACAGGAAAGTTCCAGCCAGGGTTAAGGCCAGCATACAGAGCAATCGATTAGGCATAATTGGTTGTTGGATTGTATATTGGAAGTACGCCTGTAAGTTCGGAATTATTGTTTAGTCCGAGGGGAAAGTGTTAAAAAATGTCGTGGAAGTAGAAAGAAAATTAGGTGTTTAGAAAACGAGTTATTTAATTTTTTCGATGGTGCTTAAGTATTTGTATATGAGTTGTTTGTAAAGTGTAAAGGCAAGGGGAAAACGAGTTATTTAATTTTTTCGATGGGGATCTACGCCCATCTCGTTCTCTCCCTAGCCAATTTGCCGCATTCGGCTATTGGATTTGTTATAGTACTCAGAATTCCGGTATCGTTACATTGATAATAAACTCCCGGTCCAGTTCATTACAATTGGTCTCCTCCCAGCACTCGTAGCTATCCGGGCAGGGTTGGGAAGCGTCAATGAGATGCACCACATCTACACAGCCCTCGGTGGATTCGTCTAAAAAGGGGGAGGCGTTGACACAAACGTGCTCTACGCAACGCTGGACTTCTTCCGTTCCCGATACGTATCTGCCGTAGAGTACCTCCAAGATGCTTTGCAGTGCCGGTCCACAACTGCTGTTAGGGGGAATAAACATGGTTACTGTTCCACCCTCACTTTCTTCGTCTATCCAGGTGATGGTGATAACCACAATCTCATCGCACTCCGCTTCAAAACGGGCTACGGCGGCGCGCCAGCCGTTTAGGTCACGGTTGATGCCCAATTCGTATTTCACTTGCTCCCGTACTGGAGGGGCCAGCAAATCGTTGGCATCTAGCAGCTCTGCCAGATAGGCGCGGGTAACGCGTTCGGTAGCACTAGGATCAAATTCCAGTTCCTCCAATAGCATTTGACTGATGATATTGGTACTTGCCTCTTGTGCAGGACTTTGGGCCTTTGTAGATAGCCAACTGAGCATGGCTAAACAGATTATCACTAAGCGTATCATGTACTTTAATTTTTTAGGTGTACATCCACTTAGTCCCTCCGTTTACAAAGAGGTCAACCCAGGCCACTAATTTTCTGACTTTTACTTGATCACATTAGCTTTTTAGTCCAGCGCTTGCGCAAAATCCGCAATAATATCTTCGATAGCTTCTAGTCCTACGCTGATGCGAATCAGACCAGGTCCAATCCCCACGGCTAAGCGTTCTTCTTCACTGAGCTTGGAATGCGTAGTGGAAGTTGGGTGTGTCACAATTGTGCGGGTATCGCCCAGGTTGGAGGATTTGCTGCACATCTCCAGCCGGTTGACTAGCTGCATGGCAGCTTCCTGACCACCTTCCAGCGTACAGGTGACAATACCACCACCGAGTTTCATCTGACGGCGGGCTAAATCGTGTTGTGGGTGTGTGGGCAGGAAAGGGTAGCTTACGGTAGCAATACCTGCTTGCTCTTGTAACCATTCTGCCAGTTGCAAGGCGGAACGACAATGGGCTTCCATGCGTACCGCTAAGGTTTCCAAGCTTTTGGACATCAACCAAGCATTAAACGGGGAGATAGCGGGGCCGGTATGGCGGCAGAAAAAGACAACCTGGTCCATGAGTACCTGATCGCCCAGAATAACCCCACCCAGGGAGCGGCCTTGGCCGTCGATCCATTTGGTAGCGGAGTGCATGACCAAATGAGCACCGTGCTCCAAAGGGCGCTGCAGATAAGGGGTAGCGAAGCAGTTATCAACCATGAGGATCAGGTCATGCTCAGCAGCAAACTTTCCCGCCGCCTCCAAATCTACTAGTGCTAGGCCTGGATTAGAGGGCGTTTCCAACAATAGCACTTTGGTGTTTTCTTGCACGGCTATCGACCAATCTTGCGGTTGATCCGCTTCAACATAAGTATGACTAACCCCCCAGCGTGGCATCAGTGAGCTAAGGATTTGGTGGGTTGACCCAAACACCGCACGGGTAGCTAAAATATGATCACCGCTACGCACCAGCGCCATCAGTGCACTAAATACGGCCGACATACCGGAGGCCGTGGCAAAACCAGCTTCGGCTCCTTCCAGACTGCACATTTTAGCGATAAATTCATCTACGCTAGGGTTGTTGTAGCGCGAATAGATGATGCCTTCTTCCTGGCCAGCAAAGGTAGCCGCCATTTGCTCTGCCGAAGGAAAGGTAAAGCTAGACGTCAGGAACAGGGGCGTACTGTGTTCCCGGTACTGGGTGCGTTCCATCTGCTGCCGAATGGCACGCGTAGAAAATGCAGTTTGTTTAGACATGGTGATTGGGCTAATTTTTCGCGGGCCTCCTCGCCTTTCAAATGCTCTTCGGGAGGTGAGAAGCCAAGAGGTTTAAGTTAGCTCATGGAACAGGGTAGTTCGCAAACTAGTTTCCGTGAGTTACACATTTTTTCTCCCCAGGGAAATCAAAATTGAATATTCTGCTAACCCCGGGCTTTTTGCTAAGCGGTAAAGGTAGAGAAGCCGTACCAAAAACTTAAGGGCATTAGCCGACATACTTCAATTTTCAAGGACACAATTCGCGGCAATGTCTTGTTTGCGCCAGTGTTCCTTACTAGCTTTGATGAGTTGAAAAAAATATAGTTATGAAATTATTGCGCTATCTAATCTTGCTCTTGCTAACCACCCCACTGGCTGCTCAGAATACAGTGGGCTTACTTTCTTACCAACCCGCAAAATCCTTCGACGGTTACAACTTACTGTATCCCCATAATCAACCCAATGTTTATTTGATCGACAATTGCGGCGAAATTGTCCATGTCTGGGAAGATGAGAACGACTTCCGTCCCGGTAACACCGCGTATTTACTCGAAGACGGGCGATTGGTCAAAACAAAACGCCCTGCCGCGGTCGCTGGCAACCCCATTTGGGCCGGCGGTGGTGGGGCCATTGTAGAAATTCGCTCCTGGGATAATGATTTGCTCTGGAGTTTCGAACGCAACGATGAGTTTGAGCGCTTGCACCACGATATCGCTATTACCCCAGAGGAGACCATTCTCATGATTGCCTGGGAGAATAAAACGCGTGAAGAAGCTATTCAGGCCGGACGTGATAGTACCCTCTTGCCCGATAATGAATTGTGGCCCGATTACATCCTGGAGGTGGACCCAGCTACGGATGAAATCGTTTGGGAATGGCACGCCTGGGATCACCTCATTCAAAATTTTGATGCTACCAAGGATAACTTTGGCGTGGTGGCGGATAATCCGTTCAGAATTAATATCAACTACGATACCAGCGACGGAGCGGACGACTGGATGCACAGTAATGCCATTGATTATGATCCGGTTAATCGGCAAGTAATCTTATCCGTTCCTACTTTTCATGAATTTTGGATCATTGATCACACTACGACTACTGAAGAAGCGGCGACCAGCCAAGGAGGGATGGGCAATCGTGGCGGTGATCTGATGTTTCGCTGGGGGAATCCTGCCGCTTACGATCAAGGAACGGCGGACGACCAAAAATTGTTCTACCAGCACGACGTCCATTTAGTAGACAACTTCGTACCGGAAAATCATCCCTACTACGGCAAAATTGCCCTTTTCAACAATCGAGTAGGACCAGATTTTTCTACCGTGAATGTGCTCAGCCCACTATTCGACATGTACGATTGGGGATACCCCATTGGCCCGGATGGTTGGCCGCCAGCCGATTTTGATATTACCATTACCCACCCGGAGCCAACCAATGTATACTCCACCGGTTTGTCTAGTATCCAGTTCCTAGCCAACGGCAATGCCCTCATCACCAGCGGCCGCCAGGGTTATACCTTCGAGCTCACTCCCGATAATGAGATCGTTTGGGAGTACGTGACACCTCTGATCGGGGGACAGCCCGCCACACAAGGGGATACCCTACAACTCAATAACAACCTGACGTTCCGAGTAGACCGCTACCCAGTCGATTATGCTGCCTTCAACGACCGGGAGTTATTGTCGCAAGGGTGGTTGGAATTGGAGCCAGATTCGTTCCTCTGCGATTTCATTTTGCCTACCGAGGAATTGATGGAGGATTATCAGCTTAGCATTTATCCAAATCCTACTGGAGGTCCTTTAACCGTAGAGTGGGAGGGGGGAATGCACATCCAACTGCGTATACTAGATCTGCTGGGACGCCCCGTTTACGCTAGCCAAGAAACTGGCGGCCGTTGCTACTTAGCTACCGACGGCTGGGAAAGTGGGGTCTATATCGTAGAAATCAATGGAGTCTCAGTACGCAAGTTAGTGGTCAAATAATTGGTCACTACGGCAAAAAACAAAGCGGGAGCTGCGCACGTCTTGTTGCGCAACTCCCGCTTTCCTTTCGGGCAAATCCTTTCCTACATTTTCACTATGCGTACTGGTTGCCACAAATCGTTTTCATCATTGATTTGTAGCATATAAGCCCCAGGCGCAAGTTCTGATAGAGAAATGTCCTGCTGACCCTCCACCAGGCGTTCACGGTACACTAGTTGACCTTGTAGATTATATACATTAGCCGTCAGCGTCGTGCCAGAGGTGTTTTCAAGATCACCCCATTGCAGATTAATTCGATCCTGAAACGGATTAGGAGCTACCGCAACCTGACCGTTTTGACCTTTACTGATTTGCAAAGAGACAATGGTACTATACGCAAATGCACCATCGAAGTCAATCTGCTTTAGGCGGTAGTAGTTAGTACCGGTATTTGGATCTTTATGCTCATATTGATAAATAGCCATTAAGTCAGTGGTTCCGTTACCTGGTTTAAAGTCCAGCATCCGCCAGTTCTTGCCATCGCGTGAGTGCTCAATTTCAAAGCCACGATTGTTGAGTTCGGTAGCAGTAGACCAGTCCAGCATAACACTTTGCTCAGGGCTACTCTTGGCAGAAAAAGAGATGAATTCAACTGGAACGACAAGGTCAGCAAATGGCACTGTTGAAAGTGGTTGGTTACCATTTCCTATTGGGGCGTCGTACTTGCTAGGATCCTGTAAGTCTGCTCTGGTTACTGTACTGCCACGGAGCCCGTCCATATAGTCACGGTGGTCACCGGCAGCGGGAAAGCCTTCTACCACAATTGCTGAGGGATAGTCCGCAGAGGGGTTATCTGAAACCGGGAATGTACTTCTGGAGATTAATGCGGCGTATATATCAGTGACACCGTTGTTAGGATTGTTATCGTCATCATTATAAGCGTAAACCCCTTCGGCAGTAGTACTGGCCAACGATATAGATCCACTTTCCAGATTGTAGGTCCCGCACGATCCACTGGTACAAGCGACTGCTAAAACGTTAGTGCTCGTCCCTGTTTCGGTAAAGGTTACCACGTTACCCATTGTCATACCGCCTGCGGGTACAGTGTAAGACCACACACCTTCGCCAGTATTGAAGGCATCGGCACCGGAAATGTATTCTCGATCGGTAAAGTAAATCACCGTGGAGCCGGGAATGTCTTCTAATGCAACAAATGATAGGCCATCGCCAGTGGTGCCATTATAGCCTACTATAGCTACAAGTTGCGCATTTAGAGAAATAGTGAAGCAGAGCACGAAGAGCAAGCTCAATAGCGCGCTAAAAATTGTTTTTTGGTGTAGATATGTTTTCATGACTTGTAGTGATTGGAAGTGATTCATGAACTAGTCCTAAATGCAGTGCGATCAAGCAATTTAGTATTTAGGTGTTGATCCATTTTGTGGCTTTCAAGCCAAAGAAGTGTCTTTTGATTTTCAAATGTGTAGTCTGAGGTCTCGCGATAAGCGCTTGCGATAAGGCCGGAACAAAGCGTAGTAGTTCTGTTCCGGCCAGTAGTCATGTCTAGTAAATCATACTACGCTTATAGGCGTAGTTACAGGTGCGTTAACTCCTGCTAGGGAAGGTGCCTTGCGTAGCGATAATATAGTTTATCGCTAAGTAGGGTGGCTCGTTACTGAATGCCGTGTTATTACCTGTAAGTCCCATTTGAACTCCACCAAGATTTTTACCAGTAGTAGCTTCTTCGGCAAAGGTTTGAGAAGAGGCTAAGAAGGTAGTTGGGTCCGTTTCCTCTCCAGCTTCGGTATTTACCTTTACCTGCATAGCATGGTTATGCGCGGGTAAGTTGGGAGTGGTTAGCGTAGTGGTAGCATTACCACCTCTCGCACCGAGTCTGTAATCTGGCAAGCCAGGGCCATTACCCTGCGAAACGGGAGCCCGTCCACGCAAATCTGGTAATGCGAAGGTCGTACGGCCATCACCGCCATAGATGGTACCTAAGATGGAGAACAGAGCTGTGTTCTGAGAAATAGCAAGCAGCTGACCTTCACAGAGCGCCCATCCTCGGGGGGCGAAATTACCGGCAAAAATCCTTACTTCGCCAAGAAATCCTTGTTGTCCCATAAAAGAACATTTTTAAAGTGTGACGAAATAAAAATTAACTACGAGATGGGAATACACCCGTCAGCGCAATGATGTAGTTCATCGCCAGATAAGGTGGTTGATTACTGAAGGCCGTATTGGAACCCGTATTGCCTACTACAACACCACCAAGGCTTTCGCCCGAGGTAGCTTCTTCGGCAAAGGTTTGAGAAGAGGCTAAGAAGGTAGTAGGATCCGTTTCTTCACCCGTTTCCGTATTCACTTGTACCACTGCTGCGTGGTTGTGGGCAGGTAAATTTGCTACAGAAAGGATAGTAGTAGCATTACCACCTTGTTGTCCCAGTCGATAGGTTGGCAAACCTGGGCCAGTACCTTCTTGGATAGCTACGCGACCACGTAAATCAGGTAAGGCGAAACTGGTACGTCCGTCACCACCGTAGGTAGTGCCTAAGATTGAGAATAAAGCTTGATTTTGGCTGATAGCTAATAATTGGCCTTGACAAAGCGACCAACCGCGGGGCGCAAAATTTCCCGCAAAGATGCGAACTTCACCGATCATCGGTTCCATATGAATATGGTTTTAAGGTTAAAGAATATATCTTATCCCAATGCCAGAGGTGTCCCTGCATTGGTGAGTTTGAAGTATTTTTATAGTTGTTGCCACAAAACACTACAGCAGTACGCTAGGCGCGGCTGCCATCCATCGTTGTATTAGGGGAGAAAAGGATACAGCTCACAAGCCGTTCCTGGATGCGTCCAAGATAATAAATATATTCATAATTGCGAATTGAGTCGGGCCAGCTAAATCATTTAGGAGCCCAAGTATGGGTATTTATACGGGGCTCAACTCTATGTGTTTTCACGCGTTCCTTATAAAAGACCCACAGGAAGAAGCGGTAGGTATCCGTTGGTCTTTCTTATCTTTCCTCGCAAGCGAATTAATGCTTAATCTATAGAACACATGAGTACTCAGATGACAACGTCCGAGCTGCTGGAAGAACTGGCTGCTTATGAAATGTTTGCGGGGCTTCCCGAAGATGTACTACATTGGATTATTGATAAAAGTGAATACGTCCACTATTTAGAGGGTGACCAAATGTTTGGGCCCGGTATGGAAGTACTTCATATGTCCATCTTGTTGAAGGGAGCCTACAAGATAGAAATGTCGCAAGGGGATGAAATGCGAGAGCTAGGCACCTGGGAAGGGCCTACGATGGCGGGTTTGCTGCCATTTTCCCGTATGAAAGAGGCGAAAGCCTACGGAATCGCTCTGACGGCGGTGCACGGCCTGCAGTTGCATAAAGACCATTTTACGGAGATGGTTAATGTAAGTTACGAACTGGTACAGCGCTTGGTAGGAGCCATGTCTACCCGGATTCGCACCTTCGAACAATCGCGCTTGCAGACGGAAAAGCTTATGAGTCTGGGTAAGCTCTCTGCGGGTCTAGCGCATGAACTCAATAACCCCGCTTCGGCTATTGTCCGTAGCGTAGAGGAGTTATATACCCAAATTCATTATTCTCCGGAAGATTTCAAGGAGGTTATCACCATGAAGATCACGCCGGAACAAACGGATGAAGTTAACGCTATCATCTTTCCAAAAATCGAGGAGCTGGGTAAGTTTGAAGATCTCTCTTTGCTGGAGCAAGAAAGCCGCAAAGATGATCTTATCGACTGGTTGGAAGACCACGACATTGATCAGGCGGAAGATCTGGCAGATACCTACGTCGAATTTAATTTGATGGAAGATGATCTGGATGAAATCGCAGATGTCTTACAGCAAGAAGCCCTAGGGCCCGTATTGCGCTGGGCCAAGCGGGTACTGAGTATGGAGAAAATTGTAGCGGAGATTAAGGAGTCTTCGGATCGTATTGCCGGATTGGTTAGTTCTGTTAAAGCCTACACGCATATGGACCAGGCATCAGTGATGGAAGCAAAACCCATTCACGAAGGGGTCAAGAGTACGCTCATGATGCTCAAACACAAATTGAAGCAGAAGCAAATCGTTCTTGAAAAAGATATTGACTGGGATGCGCCTCCTGTGGAGATTTTTCCTGGTGAGATGAACCAGGTATGGACCAATATTATTGACAACGCAATTGATGCGATGCCGGAAAAAGGTGGGCATCTACACATCAAAACCTATCGTAAGCATCATAATATGCTGGTAGATATTACGGACAATGGCGGCGGCATACCTGAAGATGTGATTAGTCGAATCTTTGATCCTTTCTTTACCACCAAAGGCGTGGGTGAAGGCACTGGATTGGGCTTGGAGGTTTCACGCCGGATCGTAGAAAAGCACAAGGGGGTGATCGAAGTGAGTTCGGAGCCTGGTAAAACAACTTTTACCGTTTGTTTACCCGTTAGCCAATCCTAAAAATCCCATAGACCAAACACCATCATGGCAGAAAATAAAAAACCAATCATTCTCTCGGTTGACGATGATCCACAGGTACTGCGGTCCATCAAGCGAGATTTACGTAACCGCTACCGCAAAGACTACCGCATCATCAGTACGGAGTCAGCCTTACAAGCCTTAGAGGCCTTGGAGGAATTGCGTAAAAAACAGGAGGAAGTAGCATTATTTCTCTCCGATCAGCGCATGCCGGAAATGCTTGGGGTGGAGTTTCTCGAAAAGGCCAAGGAGATATTCCCGGATGCTAAGCGGGTGCTACTGACAGCCTACTCTGATACAAACGCCGCTATTAAGGCGATTAATGATGTACAACTGGATTACTATCTGGTAAAACCTTGGAACCCACCGGAAGAACGGCTTTATCCAGTCTTAGATGATTTGCTGGAGGCTTGGAAAAGCGCCTATGTACCCGCTTTTTCTGGCTTGCAGGTGATTGGGCACCAGTACGCTCCACAGTCCCACGCGATTAAGGACTTCTTGTCTGGGCAATTGTTGCCCTACCGTTGGTTGGACGTAGATGTGGATATGAAAGCTTCCGAAATTGTGCTTTCGCACCAATTGACGGGTAAAGATTTACCAGCGGTTATTCTGGAGGATGGCAAAGCGCTAGCAAATCCATCGGTTACCAATCTGGCCGAATCGCTGGGTATGCAAGTGCACGCCGCTTCGGAGCTGTACGATGTGGTCATTATCGGCGCCGGCCCGGCGGGTTTAGCTGCCGCTGTGTATGGGGGCTCCGAGGGCCTCAAGACTTTATTGATTGAAAAGCGTGCTCCGGGCGGACAAGCGGGCACGAGCTCCCGCATTGAGAACTACCTGGGCTTTCCCAGTGGCTTAAGTGGGGCCGACTTGGCTCGGCGCGCCATCACTCAGGCTACTCGCTTCGGAGTGGAATTTCTATCGCCTCAGAGTGTAACGGAGATCACCACGGAAGGCAACTATAAGCACCTTAAATTAGCGGATGAAACATCGATAGTGGCCAAGAGCGTAGTGCTGGCAACCGGTGTTGATTATCGTCGTTTACCAGCTGAAGGAGCAGATCGTTTTAGCGGTGCTGGCGTATACTATGGCGCGGCTATGACCGAGGCGACTGCTTGTACCAATAAGGAGGTTTTCGTGGTGGGTGGTGGTAATTCTGCTGGTCAGGGTGCGGTCTACCTATCTAAGTTCGCCAAAAAAGTGACGATTCTGATTCGCCGACCAGATTTAACATCCTCCATGTCGCACTATCTGATCGAGCAAATTGATCAGATACCCAATATCGAAGTTGTGGGTCACACGGAAGTGATAAAGGCTTGTGGCGGAGATCACTTGGAATCACTCATATTACGCAACCGCCAGGATGAGTCGACCAGAGAGGTGTCTTCCAGCGCGCTCTTTGTATTTATTGGCGCTCGTCCCGCAACGGAATGGCTGCCAGATACGCTCTTGATGGATAATAAGAGTTTCCTCCTTACCGGGCGCGATCTACGGAACCGCTCCGACTACAGTAACTTCTGGAAAGAAGAACGCGAGCCGCTATTGCTAGAAACGTGTCAACCCGGTGTTTTTGCGGCTGGTGATGTGCGTTCTGGCGCTATGAACCGCGTGGCCTCCGCAGTAGGAGAGGGGGCAATGGCTATCAAGTTTGTTCACGAATACCTGGCTCAGATTTAGATGGAAGCTTGTTGTTGAAATTGATGTTTTCAGCACTTGATTTGCTGTGGAAACGTATTGCAATGTGTCTTTACGACCTTGTACTATCATTTATACTGCACTTTTGAATTATGATCTACTACAAAACCAATCAAAATTGGCTGGGCGACGTCCGCCATTTGTTTAAGAGTTGGACGATGGTCCGCATTTCCCGGGCGGTTGCTGCCATGGGTGTCTATTCGCTGGTTGTCTGCCTTACCATTGAGCAACTCAAATTGGAAGAATACGTGATGCTCAATACCAGCATTTTCTCTTTGCTGGGGGTAATCCTGAGTATTTTCTTAGTATTCCGCACCAATTCAGCCTACGATCGCTGGTGGGAGGCCCGCAAGCAATGGGGAGCCTTGGTAAACAACACTCGAAATTTTGCCATCTACGTTGATTCCATGTACCCAGAGAAAGACCATGATACCCGACATTGGATGGCCGCTCATATTAGCAATTTCTGTCTGGCTTTAGTGGAGCACCTTCGGGAGGGTACCAAGCTGGATAAATTGGTTTACTTACCGCAGGAAGAGCGGGAAGAATATGAGAAAAAAGACCATGTTCCCAACTTTATCTCCCAACAGCTTTTCCGCAAGTTAGCAGCCGATCACCGTGCTGAAGTGCTCAATGAAGGGGATTACATCAATATCAAGGCACAGCACCAATCCTTATTGGATATTCTGGGAGCTTGTGAGCGGATTAAGAAGACCCCTATTCCGTTTTCTTACGCGGTGTACCTCAAAATCTTCATTACGGCATACGCCCTGTTGTTACCCTTTGCACTAGTGACTAGTTTTCACATGGTAGCAGTACCACTGGCCATGTTCCTGTTTTTCGCCTTACTTGGTGTAGAGCTACTTGGTGAAGAAATTGAAGACCCCTTTGGTTTAGACTGCAATGATTTACCCACTGGGGATATTGCTCATACCATCAAGAAAAATGTCTTCGAAATCTTGGAAAACCGCAAGCCTGTAGATATGCACGAGCGGGAGTTGTACGAGAAGGTGTTTTAGGGAAGGGTTTTGGTTGAATTAGTGGATTTAGTTCGGCCTTTGGCCTTAGTTGGTTGGGTTAGTTTGATCGTTCGAGGGTTAGATGGTCGAAGGTTGTCTTTAGAATAATGATCCATTAGAGCGCACCGCTTTTTTGGGTCTGATTTCCACTCTTACTTTCATTTTTACTTTGGTTGCCATATCATCACTTCTCTACTAATTCAACTCCTGCGTTCTTATATGACTTGCAATGCCTCAGATGGCCCAAATTTCTGCGGTGATCTTGGTGCCTTAGGTGGTTTAAAGCCTGGGGTCAGAAAGTTGCAATACCCAAGCTAATTCCCATTCTCACTCTAATTCTAATTCTAATTATCACCCTAACCCCCTCCGCAGCAACAGCAACTCTTCCTCATCTCCTGGAACGGAAAACGGTTCTGGTGAATGAAAACCTACTCGTTCTAGTAATTTAAGCGAAGAGGTATTGGTAGGTAAAGTAAAGGCAGTCACTTCCTTCATGCCAATTTGCTGTCCGTATGCTAAACAGGCATTGGAAGCTTCTACAGCGTAGCCTTGTCCGGTGAAGTCTGGTAAGAGCGCAAAACCTAGGTCGGGTAGGTCCAGGTAGGGGCGTTGGGCAAAGCCGCACATACCAATTGGTACTTGCTCAGCCTTCTGTTCTACGTGGTAGAAGCCAAAACCGTGTTCGCGATAGCTGGGGATCAATCGCTCTTCGAGGTATTTAGTGGCATCTGCTTCGGTGTGTACACCTCGGTCACCAATGAAGCGGAGCCAGCCAGGTGAGTTGAGCAGCTCTAGGATGAATGGGGCGTCTTCCAGAATGAACTGGCGAAGCAGCAGGCGTTCAGTTTCAATTCTCATGTTCTTCTAGGTGGGAATAAAGAAGGTGCTAAACCTGTATCGACGCTCCACTTTGCAATCGGGATCATCGCGTCACAAAATAAAAATCCCGAATTCAGCGCACCGCCAAATTCGGGAAATACCTTTTTCAAGGGCGTTGCAGCTTAGCAATAGCGATCAAAAGCCATTACTAAATTCTGAGCGATGATTTCCGCAGAGCGACCTTCGATATGGTGGCGCTCCAGGAAATGTACCAACTGCCCATCTTTGAACAACGCAATTGCTGGTGAAGATGGAGGGTAAGGGAGAAGGAATTCCCGTGCCTTCGCAGTGGCATCGTGGTCAACACCGGCAAAAACAGTCACGGCGTTGCTTGGTTTCTTACCGTTCTCCAGCGCCAGTTTGGCACCGGGGCGAGCATTTGCTGCTGCACAACCACATACTGAGTTTACTACCAGTAAAGTGGTTCCTTCATTCTTGCTCAAAACCTCAGTTACTGCGTCAGAAGAGGTTAAACTTTGGAAGCCAAAGTTGGTCAAATCCTGCGCCATTGGCGTGGTAAGTTCTACAGGATACATATTATTTAATGATTTTGCTGGTACAAATGTATTAGTGTTCTACGATCAGAACAAAAAAATGCGCACAAACCGCAACATAATATTGAGCTGATCGGTATTAAATGCTCGTTAGCATACCTTATTATAGGATAAAAGTCGGGAACATGTTAACGCCCCATGCAGTTTTGTGCTTTCTTTACAATTTTAGAAAACACATTCACTTATTCCTGCTGTAAGTACAATCTTACTAATGGTTTAGTTGAGCGTAACCGAAATTGCCTTTATGAAAAGTGCTCAAATTATCATTTCACATTCTCGGTTCATTGCCATCTCATTTGTATGTACCATACTGCTATTAGGTGCGTGTACCTCTGATCAATTGCCCGAAATTACTGCGGCAGACTGCAGCAATGTAGAAGCAACCTACGGCGTGGACATTAAGCCCATTATCGACGGCAGTTGTGCTTACAGTGGCTGTCACCTGGACAGTTCTCCTGGTCGCTTTGATGATTATGCAGGCTTGTTGCCCTACCTGGAGGATAATACCTTTCGGCAGCGGGTAATTATTGAACAGGCTGATCCTACCACCGGAATGCCACCCAACTATGCTCCTGAGGACCGACCTCGAGATCTAAGTTTGGAAGAATTAATATTGATTGAATGCTGGCTCGACGCCGGATTCCCAGAATAAGATTTTCGGATATAGAGAAATCAAACCATGAACCGAACTAAGACCGTGAGTGTCAAAACTACCCTCCAACTTCTACTTCTGGCGCTACCATTTATATTCACCAATACCTTGGACGCGCAAGAATATGTCTATCGCACCTTTAAGGATACCCGTGTTGTCAATATCCACTCTCCAGAAACCCTGCCCAAGGGGCGTCTGGATGTACGTATTAGCCACCGCTTTGGCGATTTTGCCGGCGATAATGGTGGTTTTGCCACCTTCTATGGCTTGGAAACGGCTAGTGATGTCAGCCTGGGAGGAGAATACGGTTTCTCGGATAGTTTTACTGCTGGCCTGTACCGGAGTAAAGGTGCCGGTGTTTCGGTAGAAGGTTTTCCTGGTTTGCGGCAGTTGCTAAATGGCCTGCTTAAACTACGCCTGAGCCGCCAGCAAGAGGGTGGTGGAAGCCCAATCTCTGCTACCTTAATGGGTTTGGTCAGTATGTCCACACAAGAAAAATTGGAAGGCAGTGGAAACGAAAATGCCATTGCTAGTTTCCCCGAGTTCAGCCACCGTTTTGCCAGTCATGTACAGCTGATACTGGCCCGCAAGTTTAGCGATGGTTTCTCACTTCAGCTAAGTCCCGGTTATACCCACCGCAACCTAGTGCCTTTCGAAGACGAAAACGGAATGTTCAGTGTTAGCGCGGGAGCCCGGGTGCAGATAACCCGCAGCTTTGGTTTACTGGGGGATGTTGTTTTGCCTTTGGCCGACTCTCGTGGTAGCGGCACCGGCTACCAGCCTGCCATTGGTATTGGCTTTGAGTTTGAGACCAGTGGACACGTTTTTCAAGTCAATTTGACCAACGCGACTGCCTTGATGGAAACGGACTTTATCCCTTACACTACTACTGATTGGGCGGAGGGCGAGTACCGCTTAGGTTTCACCATTTCCCGCTGGTTCAACCTTTAATTGCCGGTCCCAAAAAGACGAATACACATGTTACGTAGAACTGTCATATTTCTATCTCCGCTTATTCTCATTGGGGTGTTAACGGCTTTTCAACCTCAATCTAATTCAGCCGTACTTACCGACGATACTTCGCTGGAAGAGGTAATTGTGGCGCTGGGTGGTACCCCCGCAGCGCATCAGGTCAAAAATTTACCTGGCGTTTCGGTAGAGGCCGGTCGTATGCTCGTCCATAGGGGCGTTGCCGATGATCCGGATAGCCCCGGTAAGACCCGCCGCCAGAGCAAGCATTTCGTGTGCACTTCCTGCCATAATACAGTAAAGGAAGACCCTGATCTACGCTACGCGGATCCTGAAGCTCGCCTTACTTATACGGTAGAGAACGATCTTCCATTTCTACCTGGAACTACTTTGTACGGGGTAGTCAATCGCCGCACTTTCTATAATGGTGATTACGAGAAAAAATACGGCGACCTGGTTGCTCCGGCCCGCAATAATTTGCGGGAGTCCATTGCTCTTTGTGCCACCGAGTGTGCGCAAGGCCGCGAATTGGCCGACTGGGAAATGGAGTCGGTTCTAGCTTACCTCTGGACCATCGATATCAAGCTGGGAGATTTGAATATGCCAGAAAGCAGCGCAGCAGTAATTCAACAAGCGATGGACAGTGGGAAGGATAAAACCCAGGCGCTGGAAGTCCTGGAGTCCTACTATCTGGATCACTCTCCAGCCACTTTCCTGGTACCACCACCTGACCGTAATATTGGCTACGAAGATGTACAAGGTGATCCGGCGCGTGGCCGTCTGGTCTACGAATCCAGTTGCCTCCATTGCCACGGTGAGCGCCGCTACTCCTTCTTCAATTTAGATGACACCAAGTACAGCTTTGATTTTCTGGAAAAACATTTTCCCCAGTATACCCGCTACAGTACTTATCAGGTCGTACGCTATGGCACTAGCCCCATGCCGGGCAAGCGCGCCTACATGCCGCATTACACCGAACAACGCATGAGTAGCCAGCAAGTAGAAGATCTGAGAGCTTATGTGTCGCAGCGTGCGGATTAGGCCGTTTAGTGAATTTAGTTGAATTGGTTGTGCTAGTTAGGCCGACGGCCTTGGTTGATTGAATTAGTTGGGTTAATTAAATTGATTGAATTAGTTGGGCCATCTTCGGCTGCGGCTTCAGTGGACGTAGTTTGGTTGCTAGCAGAAGTTCTAACGCTAATTCTCATTCTAACTCTAATTCTAACCCTAATTCTAATTCTAACTCTAATTCCTACCACCTGACTTTCACTTCCACTGTCACTTTTATTTTGATTCTAGCTCTAATTCTAACCCTTATTCTAATTCTAATTCTAATTCCCACCCTTTACTATCTTTGCACCGCAAAAAAATCGTGGTGGACTGTAAGAAAATTGTTTGAGCAGTTACCAATGCGATGAATCCGATAAAAAAGCGATACACATGTCTTGGTTTGCCTGGATGATGATTATTGGTTACGTACTCTTGAGTGCGAGCCTGTACAAAGTCTTCGAAAAAGCTGGTGAGGAAGGATGGAAAGGATTAGTTCCTGGTCTGAACTTCGTCGTATGGAGTAAACTCGTGGGACGCCCAGCATGGTGGCCGGTGTGGTTGTTGGTTCCTATCGTAAACGTCTTTATCTACGCTGGCCTGGCGGTTGATATGGTACGTTCTTTCGGGAAATACCGGTTTATCGATAGCTTTCTGGCAGTAGTAGCGGCGCCCTTTTACTTCCTTTACCTGGGCCTGAGCCCGGAAGAAAAATATTTGGGACCGACTTTGGTAGCAGAACAAGAATATGCCCAGAAATTGGCGGAAGCCAAAGAAAAGGGTAGCAAACGCCAACTGGCGAAGTTGCAGCGTGAAAACCCTTACAAGAAGGGGCAGGTCCGTGAATGGACAGAGGCCATTGTTTTTGCGGTCTTCGCTGCTGCTCTGATTCGCCTATTTCTAATTGAAGCCTACGTTATTCCTACCTCCTCTATGGAAGGTTCTTTAATGGTGGGTGACTTCCTTTTTGTAAGCAAGGCACACTACGGTATTCGCACGCCTAAGACCGTGGCTATGATCCCGCTATTGCACAACGTTATTCCCAGAAACGGAGGAGAATCCTACTGGGAAAAACCAAGCCTGGAGCCGGTTCGCTTGCCCGCAATTGAAGAGATTGAACACAATTCTCCGGTGGTATTTAACCTACCTGCCGGAGATAGCGTCTACATCTTCCCCGATCGTACTTGGACGGTAGATGATGTGCGCTACGGAATGGTACGCGATGCGAATCCGCGCTACGATCAAGCGATTCGTTCTGGTAAGAGAGAATTGGTAACTCGTCCTTTGGATAAACGTGATCACTACATTAAGCGCGCTATTGGTTTGCCAGGAGATTCCCTGCAGATTATTGACCGCCAAGTTTATCTGAACGGAAAGCCAGCTGAGAACCCTACCAATATGCAGTTCTTGCACGTAGTGAACTTTCCTACTGCGAGTATCAACGAAAAGGCTTTCGCCGAATGGGGGGTTAGCGAAGAAGACAATATTCGCGATCCTAATCGTGCGAGTGTACGCTACATGTTCCTATCGGAAGAGCAAAAGGAAAAGGTGCAGGCCATGGACTCAAATATCCAAATCGAGTTCTATGAGCATCCCACAGATCCGTCTAGAGGATATAACCCGGATCGCCTTTTCCCGCACGACGGCAAGAACTTTGGTCCCTGGAGCGTGGACAACTATGGCCCAATCTGGATCCCGAAGAAAGGCGCCACTGTTGCGCTCAATATGGATAACATCAACATGTTCCGCCGTATCATCGGAGTTTATGAAGAAAATGACCTGCAGTTTAACAACGGTCAAATCTTGATCAACGGTGAGGTCGCTACGGAATATACCTTCAAAATGGACTACTACTGGATGATGGGAGATAACCGTCACAACTCAGAAGATAGCCGGGTTTGGGGTTTCGTACCCGAAGATCACGTAGTGGGTAAGCCGCTCTTTATTTGGTTTAGCTTACGCGAAGGAAGCCTGAGTAAAGGGATTAACTGGAGCCGCATTTTCTCCAGTGCGGACCGCCGTTAAGCAAAGAGCTCTTCCTCAGCTTCTTATTCATTACCGAGCTTCAGTCTGCTAACCAGCATCGGGTTTGCGCACTTGACTCAAGGGCAGGCTTTCGCCGGTTTGTAGAATAACCTGATGGTGCTTAAACTCATCTTGGTGGATAGCCTTGATATTCGCAAGTGCCACAATGGCTGACCGATGTGTCCGGAAGAATTGATTCGGGTTAAGTTGTTTTTCTAAGGCATCCATCGTTTGACGGAGCAGGTACTGCCGTTCCGCAGTATGGATTTGTACGTACTGATCAGCAGCTTGAAAGAAGTTTATATCAGCTACCATAATGTATTCTGTCGTAAGGGCACTTTCATCAATGTCGTAACGGACCCGTAGGCGTTTAAACCGGTGTTGTTCAATGGTCAAATAAGTTTGCACATATTTGAGTTCCTGCGCCAGAGACACCACCATCTATTATCGTCATTATATGGCTGAATAATGCTTTCTGACCATATTTGTGGCTCAGCCCACCAATCCCGCTTCAAACCCTACCATTCGCTAATTCAGCAAAAAAATCACTGCGTCAAGCGCAACCTTCTCAAAACTTCCAGCTAATTTTGGCTCTGCCTTTAAGATAGCCGTAGCAATGAAGGGGTTGAATCTCTAATAAGAAGAGTAACCCACACGTACAAACTAATCTCGCCTAAAACGGCACCCCAATCCAACTTTAAAGTGGTATGTAAAATAGCTTTTGTAGTTTACATAGGCAGCTTTTGCCCTGTTTACATGATCTAAATGAGTAACCCAAATGCTGTTCAGTGGCGAATCGCCCCAGCGGTTTTAACACTGTGACTTCATTTGACGAAAAGATATTTTGGTAAATTTGCTGGTCTCAAAAACTGATCCCATGACAAGGTTTCGCCATCTGGCGTTAGGCTCGTGCTTATTCTTCCTACTATTCAGCACGCTTAACGCACAGCAACTTTCTCTTTTTACGCAGTACCGCGAAAACGCGACGATTATTAACCCCGCAGCGATGGAAAGTGATTTCCTGGCTTACGGGCAATCTATGACGCTCGGTGCGAATTATCGTTCCCAGTGGAACGGTATTTCGGGCAACCCCCGCACCCAGTCGGTGCGTTTCTCCTTTATGGGAGATGGCTCCGGAGCTTCGTTGTTGGCCGGTGGTTATTTAATGAATGACCAAACGGGCCCAACGGGTTTTACGGGTATCTACGCTCGAGTAGGTGCCGTAATTTCTGGTGACCCCGAGTACAGCGGTATTGCCGTAGCACTCTCCGGTGGTATGGTCCAGTACCGTGTAAACGCCGATGAGTTTAATCTGCGTGATCCTAACGATGTACTTGGTATGAACAGCCAGACGGAACTATTCCCGGACGTTGGTGCTGGTGTTTATTTCTACCAGGTGCTCAGTGGAGCAATGGACGGTGATATGTTCTACGCGGGCGTATCCATTCCGCAGGTAGCAGGTATTGACCTTACTTTCAAGAACGAAGATGGAGAGTTCGCCGTACAGCGCCTCCAGCACTTCTACGGTATGGTTGGCCTCTATCACTTCTTCCGTAACGATGGATTTCTTGAACCATCATTGTGGATTAAGTATGTAGACGGTGCGCCGATCAATGCCGATCTCAACCTGCGTTACCAAACGCCAAACAGTATTTGGATTGGTACGGGGATTTCCACTGCCGGAAACTTCCACTTTGAAGCGGGCTTCAATCTGGGCGAGAATGTTGGCCTGTACAACAACGTCAAAATTGGCTACGGTTACGATTATTCCTGTAGCTCTTTCGGTCCTACAGTGGGCGATACCCACGAGCTACAGGTGTCTTATTCATTTGACCGCTAAGCTATTGGCCCATGTCCTATTCCAATTACTTCTATCCCAAGAAAACAATTCCGATGCGTAAGTTATATATTCTGCTGATCCTGATACTGGGGCCCTTGGTGACAGTATTGGCTCAGCCTACTCTGGTTATAGCCGACGGTAGTGCTTGTACCGGCGATAACTTTTGTTTACCAGTGACGGTGGATGACTTCACTAATATCAACTCACTGGCTTTTGATTTCGGCTATGATCCAGCCGTATTGAATTTCACTGGTGCCCAGAACTTCAATCCTGATATGGAGGCGCCAAACGGTAACCTGGGGCCAGGCCTTTTCAATGGTGCTACTCCTGGAATTATCAGCTTTGGTACCTGGGAAACGGGCGCTTGTGATGACCCCGACAACTTCGGGGCTACCCTGGATGATGGCTCCGTTATCTTCGAACTCTGCTTCGAGGCGGTCGGTGACTACGGCGACCAATCCAGTGTAAACATCAATGCTTCACCAACCCCCATCTGTACGCGTAATGCGACGGGCTGTTTCAGTATTGGCGTCTTCCGTGATCCCGGTGAGGTAACGCTTTGTGTACGCGAACTCAATATCACCGCTGCTGATGTAAGTGGTAATGAAGGTGATCAGGTATGTGTAGACTTTGTGGTGGATGGTTTTGATGCCCTAAACGGTATTCAGTTTACCGTAAACTACGATCCTAGCTTCCTCCAATTCGCTAACCTTTCCCCAAATACGGAAATTCCTAACAATACGCTCGGCGCCTATGGTTTACCTGGCGATATTGATGTAGGCCCTGGCAATATTACGGTAGTATGGAGTTATACGATTACCGATCCGCCTAATGTGTCGGTGGCTGATGGAACAACCATGTTTACCGTTTGCTTCGACATTTTAGGCGCTTGTGAAACAAGTTCGCCTATTACCTTCTCCGGCACACCTACGCCTATTGAAGCTAATAATGATGATCCGGAAAACCCAACGGAGAGTTCGGTAGTGCCGTTCAGCCTGAACCCAGGTAGTGTGACCGTCAACGACTGTGACCCAGAGGGTATTGAAATAAAGATTGACTGTGGTGACCCAGTTAACGTGGGTGACATTGTCTGTGTAGAATTTGCGGCTGGTAGCAACTTTGATGCGGTACGTCGTTTGGAATACTTGATGACTTGGAACCCCAACATTCTACAGTTTGTCAACGTAGATGACCCGAATAACTTATCGGGCTTGGGGCCAGAAGATTTCGACAGCAGTAATGCTGCTAATGGCGTGCTGGGGCTTGACTGGGAATTCATTGCCGGTCCGCCACAGAATATGGATAATATGGAATTGATCTATCGCGTCTGCTTAGAAGTAATGGCGCTTTCCGCGAACGGCAAACCTACCGTGGTCAATTGATCACAATCTCCTGGGTTAGCCGTTGGGGCCGTATCAAAGCAAATTTCAAAGAGTACACTACCATCTGCCAAGGTAATTGGCGTGGTACCGTTATCCAATTGGAAGCCCATAGAAGATAGGCCTACTGGCGTGTAAGTAGTAGTACCAAAAATGGCTGGATTTTCGTTCTGGATCGTTCCGTTATGCAACCAGATGTTCTCGTCCCAGTTCATGGTGAAGGCCATGGAGATCACATTGGTAAAGTTACTCACCGTCACGGGTACACAATCTGTTCC
>JBCBWU010000105.1:0-24831 GCA_039816955.1 Bacteroidota bacterium | reverse complement strand
AGCGTTTCAGCAAGTACCCACCAGTAAACGTCAAAGTTGCTCGCCAGCGGGTGGCCGATGCGTTGATTGATGCTAATGAATATGCTTTAGAATAAGCATTAAAGAATATAGACTTTAGGTCAAATAGTCGCTTTAAGCAGAAGCCCCGGATCATGATCTGGGGCTTTTTTATTTAAAAAATCAAGTGAATCTTTTTCAAGGGTAAAACCGTGATCTCATCTTCTGAAAGCATTTTTTGTCATTCCCAAATGAAATTATTTGACACGAATAAGCAAATCTACTTGCCAGAGGAATGATAAATTTGCTTTAGATAATCTCGAGGAGTAATGGATCATGAATTTCAATTCTTAGAATTCGAGGGAATTCAAGTGGCTGCCTTTATTGAAAGTCGCCAGCAAAATGAGCACAGTGGGTACTATCCCCATAACGTCTTATTTTATGTTGAACAAGGGCAACTCAATATTAGGCAGAAGAATAAGCTCTACATTATTGAGAAGGGGAACTTCGGTATCGTCCGAAAATTCTCAGAACTCTCCTACTTCAAAACTTGGGAAGAAGACGAAGATTGTGCTTTAGTAGAGGCCATGTCCTTGCAGGATGATTTCATCAAAGGCGCAATTAAAGAGTTGGGTTACAGTATTCCTACGAATGTGGTTCGAGACCCGGTCGTCCATTTAGGTAGTAATCCGGTTTTGATGGGCTTGCGTAAAAGCCTGAGGTTGTATCTGACTGATAATCAAGTTCCTGATAAGCATTTGATGTATCTAAAAACCAAGGAGGCATTGCTGGGTATTATTCAATCTAGCCCTGACCATTTGGCGTTGTTTCACGAGATATCAAAACCAGTAAAGGCTGATTTAAGTGAGTTTATGATTCATCATGTGCTATCTGATTTAAACCTGGCAGATTTAGCAAAACTCTCTGGTAGAAGCCTATCTACCTTTCATCGGGACTTCAAGCGATTGTTTGATACCTCACCTCATAAATGGCTCTTGAAACAGCGACTGCAAAAAGCGAAAGAGTTGCTGCTGACCTCCCAAAAAAGTGCTTCCAGTATTTACCTCGATTTAGGCTTTAAGGATTTAGCTCACTTCAGCCGGGCTTTCAAAAAAGAGTTTGGTATTTCGCCTTCTACTATCGGCAAATAAAGGAGGTGAATTATTTTGACAAGAAGATTTTGACACAAATAGACAAGTTAAAGCTCGAACTTGTCACTTATTTTTAGGTGCACTATTTTGTTCACCAACCATTATCAGGAACACACCATGAGGCATCAAAAGTCACTTTATGCCATTCCCATTCTATTCCTGGCGACCATTCTTTTCGCTACAAACTTCAACACTTCAGATCTATCAGAGGCATCAACTACGGATTCGTCAACCATGACGATTGTGAGTGATGACGAAAACTTTGATAAAATGATGGCCGTACTTATGCACAAACGCTGTGTTAACTGCCATCCCAGCGACAACGTACCTAAGCAGGGCGAAGACAGTCATCCGCATTACTTCGGAATGTCACGAGGAGAAGGAAACCTGGGCTACGAGGCTACCAATTGTAATACCTGCCATCAACACGAAAACGATGACTTCTCTGGTGTGCCCGGTGCTCCGGAGTGGAGTTTAGCACCACAGAGTATGGCCTGGGAAGGACTAACGAGAGTGGAAATCGCACAATCAATGCTGGATCCGGCTCGCAACGGCGGTAGAAGCCATCACGAAGTCCTGGAGCACCTTACCGAGCACGAGCTCGTTCTGTGGGCCTGGACCCCTGGCATTGACGCTGCGGGTAATCCGAGAGAGGCACCGCCGGTGCCCGTAGGCGAATATGTGGAAGCCGTAACGGCATGGTTTGAGGCTGGGGCAGTTATTCCCGCCGAGTAATTTTCACTTTTAGGAACAAGCTTTTAAAAAGACTACAATGAAAATATCATTCACGATAAATGGTCAACCACAATCAGTAGACGTTGACGACGGAAACACCCCTTTGCTCTGGGTTGTTCGGGATACCCTCAATCTGAAAGGAACCAAGTTTGGCTGCGGAAAAGCAGCTTGTGGCGCATGTACTTTACATGTAGATGGGGAGGCTGTGCGTTCTTGTTCGTACGCCGTAAAATTTGCGGAAGGTAAAAGTGTCACTACCATTGAAGGTTTAGGGACTAGAGAAAATCCACATCCTGTTCAGCAAGCGTGGATGGAAGAGGTGGTGCCACAGTGTGGTTATTGCCAACCAGGCTTCATCATGGCTACGGCGGCACTACTCGATAAAAATGCGAGTCCTACTGATGATGATATCGATCGTAATATCATCAACGTTTGCCGTTGTGCTACCTACGTGCGTATGCGTAAAGCCATACACCGTGCTGCCGAACTCACCCAATCTTCTAATAACCCAGCAAATCAATAAGATCATGGCTGAAAAGAAAAAAGTATCTCGGCGCAAGTTCTTAGTCCGTGCTGGCCTAGGGACCATTGGCGTTATCGCAGTTGGAACCTACGTATTTAGAAACCCGCTCCGCCGTATGACACTGGAAATGGCGGAATCCATGGTTCCACCCTATTCGGGTTCGGGTACCGAAGCCAATTTATGGTTTGAAATCACCAGCGAAAACAAGGTGGTTTTGCACTCACCCAAGGTGGAGATGGGGCAGGGTACTTTCACCAGCTTGGCGCAAATGGTAGCGGATGAATTAGACGTTACAATGGCGCAAGTGGAAGTGGTAGGTGCCGCTACCGCAACGGGGGTAGTTGATGCCCTAAGTACTGGGGGAAGTTTATCCGTAGCTTCACTTTGGATGCCACTACGCGAGATGGCCGCCACCATGCGGGAAATGCTCAAGAGCGAAGCGGCGAAGAAAATGGGCGTGGCTAGTTCTGCGCTTACTACCAGTGAAGGTGTCCTGAGTAGTGGCGACCAGCAAATGACCTACGCGGAAGCTGCTGCTGATGTAACCGAATGGGAAGTACCAGACACACCGCCTTTACGTCCAATAGATGAGTACAAGTTTATCGGTAAGCCGATCTCCCGAATTGACTTGGCACCGAAGGTATTTGGTGATCCTATCTTTGGCATGGACGCGGAAATGCCGGATATGCTACACGCTTGTGTAATTCGGCCAGAGCACGTTGGGGCTACCCTCAGAAGTGCAGATACCTCCAAGGCTGAAGGAATGCCTGGTGTAGTGGCCGTTGTACGCATGGATGGTGCAGTAGGCATTGTGGCGGAATCTTACCCACAGGCCTTGGCCGCTAAACGCAAGGTGTCAGTAGAGTGGGATATCCCGAAAAAGTGGACCGAAGAAGAAATCCGGTCTATGCTGGTTGTTGGGCAAGGGAATGAGATGGTAACCCAAAAGGCAGGTGCTGCATTAAATCCAGATGAAGAGGGTGTCGTATCTATCGAGTTTAAGAGCCCCATCGGTGCGCACGCACAAATTGAACCTAATGGAGCTGTTGCTCATGTAGAGGGAGATCAAATAACAGTAATGCTTTCCACGCAAGTGATTGGCGTTACCCAACGGCAGGTAGCTGAGGCCATGGGAGTACCGCTGGAAAATGTAAATATTATCCCTACTTATTTGGGAGGGGGATTTGGCCGTCGCCTCAATACTTCTCATGCGATCATGGCAGCTCAAATGGCCGATATCGTGGGCCGTCCGGTCAAGTATTTCTTTACCCGCAAGGAGGAATTTCAGAATGATACTTTTCGTCCGCCTACCCACCACATCATGCGTGGTAAGCTGAATAGCGATGGCTTGTTGGAAGGGCTAGAGCACCACTACGCTAGTGGCGATGTGGCCATTGGTTCGGTCATCATGCCGGAGGCGATACACGGCGTGCTAGGAACGGATGTAGGTGCTATGCGGGGTGGAAACTTACAGTATGATCAAGTGCCTAATCACCGCGCGGTGCAGTGGCATACAACTTTGCCTTTCGCTACGAGCTGGTGGAGGAGCCTCGGCTTACTCGCTAATACCTTTGCCATTGAAAGTTTTGTGGATGAAATGGCTATCAATGCTGAAAAGAATCCAGTAGCCTTCCGCCTGGCACAGATCAGCGACGAAGGCAACGGTGCTCGCCTTAAAGCGGTAATTGAAAAGGCGGGCGAAAGTTATAAAGACGAAGTAGTCGACGGGCGTGCTATGGGCTTTGCTGCCTCCATTGATACAGGTGTGCCTGCAGCTCACGTGGCGGAGGTGTCCATTGAGGATGGCGAGATCAAAGTGCATCGCGTAGTATGCGTGTTGGACTGTGGTATTGCTGTAAATCCTGATCAGGTTAAGGCCCAGTGCGAAGGCTCGGTGATTATGGGCATGAGCGGTGCGATGCACGAAAGGATGACCATTAAAGACGGTCAGCTTTTCCCAACTATCTACGGCCCTTACAGCATGACTCTGATGATGCACGCCCCCAAGGAAATTGAGGTGGTACTCATAGAGGGTGACGATAAACCCCTACCAGTAGGGGAGCCGCCAATGGGGCCTATTGGTGCAGCTATTGGCAATGCAGTGCGGAGATTAACCGGACAGCGATTGACAGAGTTGCCGATGCAGCTGGCGTAAAGTAGAGACGCTCCCGATAGCTATTAGGAGTAATACATCTCCACAACGATCAAGCGGAAGCCTTAATCTCCAGGGATTGAGGCTTCCATGTTTACAGGCTTATCAATGAGTTGCCGGCTTGTTATTCCGCAAGGTATCCTGCTGTAACCAATATACGCAAGCCAACATTAGGCTGAACAGCAGCATCATTAACCAGTCTTCGAGGTGCTGGCTCGGCGCTTTTAATAATTTAACTATATCAGACAAAAGTTCTCTTGGGGAGAGGAATGCCTCCCAACTGTTCCATCGGACTACTCTACCTAAATAAATACCCAGACCACTTAACACCAACGTTCCCAGTGTTACTACTTCTTTCACCCATTTGGCGTAATCCTGCAGGATTGCTCTAATTTGCCGGAGTGCCTGCAGGGCGAGCATAAGGCCCAGGTAGGCAAAACTGAAGAGGAGTAGCGCGTCATACCATAGCGGTACCCCCGTTCGTGGACGCAAGTGTATAAGATCGGTGATGAGATATGGTGCGTTGGGGAAAAAGAGGACAGCTAAGCCAATGGTAGCCCAGCGTACTAGACCGTATTTGCTATGTGCGGTAGGTAATTCGAGCAGGATGACGGGAATCCACGCTAAATAAGCATTCCATAATAGGAAGAAAAAGAAATAGCGAGGACAGAACAGAAAACTAGATCCGTCGGTGCATTCAATAGGATTGATCACACTACCTCTTAGTATCCACATTCCTACGGGTAGTAGTGTGAGCGCGATCAGCGCCCGATATTTTTTCAAGAGTTGGAGCCACATTTTTAAAGGAGTTTTACCAGATAAATTCTTCATCGCTTAGCACCGCTCCTTCGAGAAACTGGCGCATGCTGGTTAGGTTTTCCTGAAGCAAGTATTCAAAATACCAATGATGAAAAGCGCGTAAGGCTTTGCCTTGTCGGTAGGCTTTTCTAAACCAAGCCCAGTACTCTGGAAAGCAGAAAGTACCAATGAAGATGGCAGTAAAGGAGAAGATGCTCCGTTTGCCATTACCCAGGAGGCACCATTGTAGGGCTACCTCTTCTGGTGCACTGAGGCCGTAATCCAGTAGGACGTGGAAAACATCGTGGTTTTCAAAGCTAGGAATGAGGTCTAGCTTGTTCGTTGCTAAAAACTGCCCTACCTGCCGTCCCAAGGTGCATGGTGGGAAGTCCAGTAAGGCTTTAGTGCTTGTTTGCCAGGCTGGCCTGGGGTGCCGTTTAAAACGAGCATAGATAGGGTAAGCCTGGCTGTAAGCCCAATGGAGGAATTGACTGCGCAGTCCGTGGAGGGGCAGTCTAAGCGCGCTGGTTAACATACGATTTGAGTATTTGGTGTACGAAAGAAGTTAGTTAGGGTTCTGGTACGCTTCCCATGCTTTGAACTGACGGTAAGTGCTCCAATTCCAGCTGCGCCAGTCCTGCCGCTTGACCCTTCTCTCTAGTCGTTGGCCCCGGATTTTGAGCCGTTCTTCATCGATCTCACTGTGAAAGACATCCGACTGCTGGGCGGCTTTTAGAATAGGGACCATATTATTTTCAAGCAAGAGCGTCACGTGATAAGTATCTGGATTGTCTTGTTGCAGATTATAGCGGGTAATCAGGCTGTCCCAGTTAAAAGCTGCTGCAATGAGGAGAGCCGCCAGCATTGCTCGGCCGTTCATCTCCAGTAGAAAGAAGGTGGAGCGTGGACCCTCAATTTTTTGGTACATGGTATAGAGTCCGTATAAGACCAGGAGGAGGAAAAAGATGACCACAATGCGGCCGTGCGCCAATCCGTACTGACCGATGTAGTGTCCGTTCCGCATTCCTACGGAAAGGGCCAGAAAGGCATTCTGGGCCAACCAAATGAGGGCGTGTTGTTTGAGGCGCTCATTGCCGGGATAAAAATTGAGGTTGTTGCGCAGGAAGAACACCACTACCAGCATGGCCAGGACAATGGAAAAGATTAGTAGCCAGGTGCCTTGGTGCACGTATTGACTGAGCTCTGCTGCAGTGTGTTCCTGCGGACTAAACCACACAAAGATGAGGTCTAGGGTATTGACGAACAGTAGTAGGCCATTTAAAGCCAGGAAGGTATAGGTGGCCATTTGGTACTCGTACTTGAGGCCTATGGTGGAAGTGTTCCAGTAAACTGGTTTACGTTTCCGCACGAGCGGGAATTGCCAGTCTTTAAACAAATTATGGAGCGCTGGTATACCACTACGCTGCCCCAGTAGCGCAACCACTAAAACCCAGCCCAAAAGGAAGACAAAGAATCTACCCCAGTGGAGGTCGAACTGGAACAACTGCCCCAACCACTCATCGAGTTTACTGTTTATACTGCCTAAAGTGCTGTTGGCATTACTGTATATAATGTAAAATGGGACGATGATGGCTATGGGCAAAAACCAGAGTCGAACCTGCCGCCACGTATTTTTCCAATTCGTACTATGCTCACTACTGGTATTCCCCAGGTTTCGTATGCTAATGATCCAGCCGGCGAATAATCCGCGGATACTTTCCATCAAACCTGCTAACCAAAAACGGACCTCGGTAGCCTGTAAATAACCAATGAGGATAAAGAGGAAGAACCAGTAAACAAGCATGCTGAGGCCGGAGTGGTGCAGAAAGACGAAGAACGCACTCAAGCACCAGCCCACCAGTAATGCGCGTACCATTGGTCGACCGCTTTCTTCTGGCTTTAGCCAAATGGCTATGCCGGAAGTCGCCAGACTAAATAGTACTACATTTAGCCCTAAGCCAGCTTCCCAGAAAAGGAGGTGGAATACGAAAGCTAGTAAAATAATGACCGATGTGTTTCTCATTAAAAGTACTTTGTTTTTCAAAGTAAATGGGCAAAAAAAGAGAGCTACTGCTCTCCCCTTTGTAGGTTGATGATTTTTTCTAGGAATGCCAGATGGCTCATAAACGCTGCCCGGCCTTTTTCAGTGGCTCGGTAGCTGGTGTTGGGTTTGCGGCCAATAAATTGCTTACGCAATTCAATGTAGCCTTCCTTATCCAGTGCTTTGAGGTGGCTAGCTAGGTTCCCATCACTCACCTCCAGATTATCACGTAGGTGGGTGAAATCTACCCATTCCTCTACCATTAGCATCGACATTACACCTAAGCGGATACGGTGATCAAAAGCCTTGCGGAGTTGTGAAATGATTCCTTTCATCGCTCGTATTTGTAATACATGAGAAGACCGTAGAGGATATGTAAGATACCAAAACCGACGGTCCAAAGTAACAGCCCCCAACCTACGAAAAAGAGGCCAAAGCAACCGAGTGCTATTTCACAAAGACCAAGATAATAGAGGTCGTGTAGGGTATGTTTACTCCCGTTGATTAAGGCTAAGCCATAAAATATTAAGGTTGCTGGAGCTACAAAGCCGAAGAAGCCATGATAAAACATAGCCAAGCAGAAAATACCACCAGCAAATAAGGGAATAGCTAAGCTCAGCAGTAATCGCTTGGTGAGTGGATCCCAGATGGCTTGCCCCTTCAGGCGTGAACGACGGGTAGTAAAGTAGATGCCACTGGTGAGTGCACCAGCTAAGACAAATACTGCATCGAGCGCATAAAACATAATCGGAGACCAGCCCCAGGGGTGGGGTTGAGCGGGCCAGTAGTGCAAAGAATGGCTATAACCATTGAGGCCACCAGTCAGTAAATACCACTGGGCCAATGCTGCACCAGCTAGTGCAAATAATCCAGCACCAACGCCAGATAAACCACTAAGCCCAATGAACTTACTGGTTCGTTCCATCATCCGATGGATGTCTTGCAACTGCTTAAGAGGATGGTTCGGAGAACGAGTCATAAAGTACTTTGAAACACAAAGTAAGTGTTTTTTTAGATACCGTGCAAGTATTTTTCGTGCTTACCATTCAACGCTGCTATAATGCGATTCAACCGCTAGATCGAACCACTGGGGCGTTGGGCTATTGCTCAGGGCAGTTAAAAGCCCTATTTTTATTTCGTGAAAACACGTCTTAGCATACGCTTAAGTGCTAATAGAAGGCATTTATTGGGCTTTAACGACTTACCAATTGTTTTGGTGGGTATACCTATAGTAGCCTTTCTGATGCCACTGTTATTTTTCGGTGGGACGTTGGAAAATGGATTGCTGGCGTACTGGCCAAAGTGGAGGGTTTCGCTTTTGTTTACGTGTTTTTACTGGTTCAGTATGCGCTGGTTTGTGCTATTCTTTCGTTCGCGTTTCCCCGAGTATAAGGATACCGGGAAACGGGTAATCTTCATGACCTTATCGACTATAGTCGCAGTGCTACTTCTCAATAGTTTCTGCTACGATATTCATGACATACTCTTGCCGGAGGGACATCAGAGGGGAGTCACGAAATTTGATTATGCCAAGGGCACCTTTATGATTGTTTTTCTGGTGTTGTCAATCTACGAGGGCGTTTATTTTTACCATCGTTGGCGGTTAAGTTTGATTGAAACGGAGCGGCTGCGGCAAGAGAATATCAGTTCACAATTAGATGCGCTGAAGAGCCAGGTCAATCCACACTTCCTCTTCAATAGTCTCAATACTCTCACTTATCTTATTCCAGAAGATGAGAAGCGTGCTGTGCGTTTTGTGCAACGCTTATCCAAAGTTTACCGCTACATTCTGGAGATTCGTGATCGCTCACTCATTACGGTAGCTGAGGAACTTGATTTTTTGGATGCCTATCAGTTCTTATTAAAGGAACGCTTTGGTAACAATCTGCAGATCCACTTACAGCTCGATCCTGCGGTGAAGCAGTTGCACATGATTCCTCTATCTATGCAGATGTTATTAGAAAATGCCATTAAGCATAATATCATCAGTAAGGAACGCCCATTGCAAATTGAGATCGTGGCGGGTACGCGCAGTGGAACGTTGTTAGTACGCAATCGCCTACAGCCGAAGCAGCAGCAACAAGTTTCAACGCAAGTTGGCTTGGATAATATTCGTCGCCGCTACGCTTTCTACACCAATGCTGACATCCAGATTTCACAAGAGGATGGCTGGTTTAGCGTAGAGCTGCCACTTCTACAGTCATTAGGTATTCCCGATATTCTGGTAAAGCGTGAGCACCTGCGCTGACAACAATAAGTAAAGCTTCAGCGTTTCCCACCTACACCAAAGTCTTGCTAATGCAAATCTTCCTTGGTTCAGTAATATTACTTTCTATGGCTATGACTGATGTAAGTGTGTCACTACGTGTCTATAATATAAGTGTTCCAAAAGGCTGTGTACGTATTGCTGTTTTTGCTAGCGAGGCAGACTTCAAGACAGAGCAAAATGCCATCTTTAGCCGCACTATCCCTCTAACTGATCTGTCGGATATTCATCTACGCATACCGCTTGATTCCAGTCGGCCACACGCCATTGCAGTTTATCATGATGTGAATGACAATGGCAAGCTAGATCGTAATATGCTGGGCATACCAAGAGAGCCTTACGCTTTTTCCAATAATCCAACGGCGAAGTGGGAGGCCCCGACGTTTAACGAGATATCCTTCCTTCCTGGAGCAGCGGCTGAGAACGCATTCAACCTACAATTGCTAGAATGGGGGGAGCGGTGATTATTGTGTTTATAAGGCCTTAGCAATTCCTAGAGACAGACCATAAGTAAATGGGCGCTGTGTGATAACAGCTCCCGATTTTATACGATCGCTCAGGGAAAATGCGAAGAATGGATTACAGCTGAACTCCCACTGATCACCACCTTTAAAAATCAACACGGTCTGGATATGAGTGCTAAGACCTACTCGTCTGAAATAGGAATCATCCGAAAAATTGATGATAGTACCATCTGCGGCAAGTAATCGCCCAGATTGCTGGATGTGGTATTGAAAGCTTATACCACCGGTGATGCCATACGTTAACTTATTTGAGGTAGCCTTCACAAATCCTACATGGATAGGAAGACTAAGCGTTTTGAAGATATTGTAATGTTGGACATCCCGCATTTGGTGCTGCTCCAGTTGTATATCTCCAAAATGACGGGCAATAGTATCCTGTGTTTGAGGATCGATTAGAATATGAAGTACAGTGTCTGGTAGAAAGGTGGTCTCCGTTTCTACCCCCTGGTACCGAAATTGTACGGTCGAATTTTGGTACTCCAACCCCAAGCCGAGAAGCCAGCCAGAAGGTTTTTCTCGCCAGAGATGTACTCCTTTCGCCCAAGATATTTGAGGTGTTTCAGTTTGGTTGCGAAGTGTTGCGTACTCGTTTTCTGCCGAACGTATGTTATTCGTCATTCGAAAGAGCCTGTTGCTGGCCTCTAGCTTGTATTGTGGCTGATTGTCTGTTCTTGACGGGCTGAATGATGGTTGCCATGCTGGCTGCGTTTTGGGGGCGGTCAGGGATTGCAATGGTATCTGCTGGATGGTAGGGACAGTTAGCGACGCAGATACATTCTTACTTCTTACTGGATTAGTATCAGAATTGGATACATATTCTTTGATTGGATCCTTTTTTAGGCGACCGAGCTTTCTCGGCGTTGTAGTAGAGGTAAGGTGTTGAGGTACAGTGGTGGTATTTACATTCGCATTTAGATGTTGTAGTCGCTGTTGACCATTCTTAGACAAGCTTGTGATCGCCTCAATCGTCTGAAGAGCAGCTGTTGATATTTCTGCTCCGGTCTTGGTAGGTGCATCAAAAGTAGTTGATTGCTGTTGTTCGTTAGAACTAGTAATATTCTGTGAATTACTAGCGTGGAACGCTTTGTCGATCTGGAGTTCATTAACAAAGAGCAGACCCAATAGCCCAAGAAGGCCAAGAAGAAGAATATAGACACCTCTCCACTTTATCTTCTGCTTATTCAATTCGGTTTCAATAGCGTTCCACGTGAGATCAGTGTCGAGGTCAAAGGACTCGTGGTCTTTTAACTGAGCTCGGAATTGTCTTTCTATGCTTTCAATATTCATCATCCTCTAGCTACGCCGATTTGGTGAAATTGATTTTTTGTTGTCGCTTAAGCTGCTCTTGCAGATTAGCCCGGGCGCGTTGGAGTTTTTTTCGAGAACTCTCAATACTAATACCCAGCAATTTGGCAATCTCCTGATGAGAGTAACCATCTATTGCATACAGATTGAAAACTTCCCGGTACGATGGTGGAATCGCTCGAATAAGAAGCAAGATTTCCTGATCCGAGGTTTGGGTAGTGATTTCCGCAATAGCGAAATACTGCTTTTCATATTCCTGCTGCGCGAGTTCTTCAAAGTCCTGGTAGCGTTGATTAAATTTGAGACTGCTGTTAATTGCAATCTTGCGAATCCAAGGCTTTAATGCACCTTTTTCCTCCTGAAAAGAAGAAGGAAGACTTTTGAAAATCAAGAGAAAGGTTTCCTGAACAGCATCCTGCAAAAGCGATGCATTATGCAAATACCTTTTGCAGATGCTGGTGACATACGGCAGGAACAGTTGGAACAGCTTGGTTTGGCTGTCCCGATTCCCTCTACGGCACCCTTTGATTAAAGTATTCAGCTGGTCTTCCAATTGCTTCAAACTTGAGCACCAGTGCGTGCACTTTACCACGCACTGGTGCTATTGATGGTCGCTGGTTTTGAACTAGAATTTTGTCAGAGGCGCTACTCGTACCAGCGCCCCATTTTTCCAGATTTGTACCCAGAAGACACCAGCGGGAAGCCCCGATACGTCAAGGTCAATCGTTCTTGTAGTGGACGTTACGCTGGTGTGTAAAACGCCCAGGGCAGAAAAGACTTTCACTTGCGCATCCGTCAGTAAGTCGCTTTCTATGCGGACAAGATCAGTCGTAGGGTTGGGAAAAAAGCGGACGGATACTTCTTCCACCGTCGCCACGGAAGTGACTACTTCACTGAGTTCGATCTGTCCAAAGTAGATGTGATCACCACCGATGTATACATTGCGAACACTGCCGTCGACAATCAGTGTCTCCTCCGTGTAGGCAATGCCTAACGCTGTGAAATCGGTATTGACCAGATCTTCAAGACTTGGATAGTAGACGGGCCCATCCTCTAGTCTAAAGCCTATGTTTATGCCACCTCCGCTAAGGTTTTTCAGTTTTAGCGCAAAGCGGGCCTGTGCGTTTTCCAAAGAAGGGAGGGTAATCCAAAAACCAGCTCGTTCGAGTTCAAAATACTTGTAGTTTTCTCCCAGCCATTCGTCGTCCTCGTGGAAGGTGATGCGGTCAAAATCATACTGAATATTGCCTTCAGTATCTATTTCAGTGTAAAACCAGCCGCGAAATACATTTTGGTCTTCTTCGTAGAACTCATAGCAATCCTCCTCCATGGTGTCTACCTGCATCAGGCCTTCTGTGCAGTAAGTGACGGTGTTGTCATGATTGGCATTGAGCAGAACCAAAGGTGTTTCCAGACATTCAAAATTGATCACTTTGTAGACCTGCCCAGAAGCAGTCTGTGAATACACGAAGCAGGTCAATATCAATAGATAGGTAAGTAGAAATTTATTCATGATTGTAAGATTGAGGTGGATTAACGTAAGCGATGAAATGCGGAATTTAGATCGTGTGTGGTGCCATCATCATTCGTAAGTACCCCGGAAGCGAAGCCGGTGTGTTCCCAGACGAATGCGTTGTACATCGGCTCGAAAAATTCTTCCGTAGTGCTGAATTCTATAGTTCCATCAATTTGACTTCCAGCCCAGGTACGATTGATAAGTGTGTCCCAGACATTAGTAGAATTATTGAATTGAAATTGTTGCTGCGTAAACTTCAGCAATTCGTAATTTCCTACACTGAATGGGTAACCGCCAGGTACTGAAAATTCCATTGAGAAAACCACGTAAGCACTGGCTGGAGCACTGGGAGGACCAACATTACTGCCACCAGCTATTACACCAAGGTCGTCGCCAAGAACACCAGCAAACCAAGAGGAATCTATCGGAATGGGTATAGTATCGATTCCTACAGCCCATTTATAAGGTGGGAGCTCGGTAACAATAGGGTCGAAGTCTTCCGTTTCGGAAGCGGTAAGGTCAAAGTTTTCCTGGTCGCAAGACCAGATGAAACAGCACAGTAGCAGGGCGCTGAAGATGGAGTACTTCATTTGCGTAAGTATTGATGAAGGTGAAAATTGAGAAGGCCTTCATTCTACTGTATCTGAATACGCGAAAAACGTGACAAAAAGCAGCTGTTTATTTTCCTGAAATGGCTTAAGGTGTTGACTGTCAATGATTAATAATGGAGTTTTGATGCTTGAATAAGCTTGGGGTCAGGTTGATGAAAAACTTGTGATAGTTATCGTACTATTGCAGAATAGTAAATAAGTAGCGGGTCATGTCTTCTTTATTCTAGCTTTCAACTCCCCTACATCTTTACTATCTTACACTTCCTATTAACCAATTTATTCTGGTATGAAGATCCTCCTATCCGTTCTCGCGGTATTGCTTTTACCGCTATTGCTCTGGCAGTGCAATCGTACAACCTATACGCCTGATACTTTTCCGGAAACTGATTATCTCACTTTTGGTAGCGGTGGAGGGTACGCCGGTGCGCTCACTACCCACTATCTACTGCCTAATGGCCAATTATTTACCAGTGAGGGAATTGTCGGTGAAAAAGTATCTACCGGAAAAATAGGCGCTCGCAAGGCAAAAAACTTCATCCAGGAGTACCAAGACTCCCTTTCGACCGTCCAATATGATGTGCCAGGTAATTATTACTATTTCCTGGAATGGATTGGGGCCGAAGAAAAGCACAAAATTCAGTGGGCCAAGGGGCAGGATGATGCTCCGGCAGTCGCGGCTGACTTTTATGAGCAGTTGGTAGCGCAATTGCCTAAAGACAAATAATCAACCCCCTACTTAACCTAAGTGCGCGTTGGAATTTGAACAGTTCGCGCCAAAATGAAACGAGAGTATGCGTTATTTCTATCTTTTTTCTTTGTTGTTGGGTAGTCTTAGCTTGATTGCTCAAAAGCCAGTTCTGACACCGGTTACGGAGTCAGAGCGGCATACGATTGACGAAATACGGCAGAGCATTAATTCGGAGGTGTTGCCTTTACCAGATCGGACGATCCGGACGGCTAATGAGGCCTCTTTGCGTACAATTACCATCCTGCCTACCAATGGGGTGATCGAGCACTATCAGGCGCAACCCCACGCTCAAACCGGACTGCCGGATTGGGTGCGACTTTGGGGCGAAGGCCTAAATTCCGGGGAACCGGAAGAACAGTTGCAAGCTTGGTTAGCAGCCTTGACGAGCGCTTGGAAGCTACAAAAAGTAGATGAGGAGCTCATTACCACTTCCGTGGAAATGGAGGATCATAATATGGAACACATGCTCCTTCAGCAGTACTATCAGGGAGTACCTATTTATGGGAACGAATTGCGCGCCCACTTCAAAAATGATCGCCTATATCTTCTCAACGGTCGGGTTACTCCAACGCCGAACGTAGAAACGGAGCCTACTCTTGCCGCTGCTCAAGCAGAGGCTTTGGTCAAGCAAGAGGTGAAACGCCATGCCCGGGTGAAGCATTTTTCTAATCAAGAATTACAGCTGCTTGGTGAGGAGCAAGTGCAAACAGAATTGGTTATTTTCTATGTCGGTGAATCGTTTCAAGAACCACACTTGGCCTGGTCGGTCACTATTGTACCCAATCTTGCTGCACGTTGGCAATATATGATTAATGCACATACCGGAGCTGTACTCCGTGAACACGATCACATCTGCCATCTTATGCCGCCACCGGAGGTGACTACGGCTCAAGACTTGTTTGGTATCAACCGCACCATTCACTCTTTTGAGACCGGAGGGCAGAACTTCTTGATTGATGCTTCCCGCCCCATGTTTAATGCACAGAGTTCGGATATTCCTGATAATCCAGTAGGAGCGATCTGGACTATCAATGGCAATAATACCTCGCCGGCTAATGACGATTTTGTGGTTACCCACAATACTTCCCCGGGTAATTTCTGGAATGATCCGCTGGCGGTAAGTGCGCATTATAATGCCGGTGAATCGTATCGCTATTTCTTGGAGACTTTTAATCGCAATTCCATTAATGGTAATGGAGGAACAGTGGTGTCCTTAATCAATATTACCGAGGATGATGGTAGTGATATGGACAATGCCTTCTGGAATGGCCAGGCGATGTTTTATGGCAATGGTAATACGGCCTTTACCTCTCCGCTGGCGAAAGCTTTGGATGTAGCAGGGCACGAGATTTCCCATGGCGTAGTTCAAAACACTTCTAACCTGGAGTACCAGGGCGAATCAGGTGCACTCAACGAATCCTTTGCAGATATCTTTGGTGCTATGATCGACCGGGATGACTGGCAAATGGGTGAGGATGTAGTGAATCCTTCTATTTTTCCGAGTGGCGCTTTACGTGATCTCTCCAACCCCAATAATGGGGGGAGTAGCTTAGGTGATCCAGGTTGGCAGCCAGCCCATACCAATGAACAGTTCTTCGGCTCAGCCGATAATGGTGGGGTGCACATTAATAGTGGTATCCCAAACCGCGCGTTCTTCCTGTTCGCTAGCTCCGTTGGTCGTGATCGTGCCGAACAAGTATTCTACCGCGCGTTGACTACTTATTTGACACGCTCTTCTCAGTTTTTGGACTTACGGGCCGCCGTAACTCAATCTGCACAAGATCTCTACGGACAGACGGAGGTGAATGCAGCGATCAACGCTTTCAATACCGTCGGCATTGGTAGTGGTACCAGTGGCGGCACAGTGGACGATAACCAAGATGATCTGGAGGTAAACCCTGGAGATGAATTCATCTTGCATACGACCGATGGCAACAACGATCTCTTCATTCGTAGAGCCAATGACCTTACCTTAATTGCTGACCCCTTAACTACTTCTGACCCCACGAGTAAGCCAAGTATTACGGATGATGGGAGCCTAATTATATTCGTCAATGCCTCTAATCAAATTGAGGCGATTAGTATTGATTGGGGGGCTGGTCAGGCATCTTCGTCTCTATTAAGTAGTAATACAATTTGGCGTAATGCTGCCATTTCGCGAGATGGCCGACGTCTGGCAGCATTGACCACGGATAACGATAATAGAATTCTTGTGTTTGATCTTTCAATAAATCCGGCGCCATTACAAGAGTACATCCTCACCAATCCCACAACCTCCTCTGATGGCGGTGTGACCGGTGATGTACAGTTTGCGGATATCTTGGAGTGGGATCACTCTGGAGAATTTCTCATTTACGATGCCTTCAACTCCATTCCCAATCAAAATGGTTCTACTATCGATTATTGGGATATTGGTTTTATCCGAGTTTGGGACCGCAATACGGGTAGCTTTGGTGATGGTTTTATCAATAAACTGTTTTCTTCCCTACCGGAAAATAGTAGTGTCGGTAATCCCACCTTCTCTAAAAACTCACCTTATATAGTGGCTTTGGATTTTCTGGAGGCAGGTTCTAGTAATGCCACCTTGCTAGCCGCCAATATCGAAACGGGTGAAGTAGGTGAGGTGTTTGAGAATGCTCGTCTGAATTACCCGAACTATAGCAACCAGGATGATCGAATTATTTTCGATGCCGAGGAAGATTCTTTTGGTAACAAGATAATTGGCGAAGTAGAGATGAATGACGATAAAATCACACCAGCTGGTGGGGCGTTCATCTTTATTGATAATGGCTTTGCCGGTGCTCGCTGGGGTAACTGGTTTGCCAACGGCCAACGAGTACTTGTAAGTACACTCGACCCTACATCCGAGAATGCCTGGGCACAGGTATTTCCCACGGTCAGTGCTGGTGTGGTCTCAGTTGCTTGGGAGTTAACTGCCAAGGAAGATGTGCAGCTGGAGTTAGTCGATATGACCGGCCGTAGCCTCTACCAGCAAAACTGGACCGATAGTTTTGGTGCACAGCAAGAAGCACTACAGCTGAGTGTACCGGCAGGAAGTTATCTCTTGACACTCCGGGCAGGAGAGCGTAGTTTCAGTCAGCGGATTATTATTCAGTAAAGGTCTATCTCTCCTGTAAAGGAATATCTATAAAACAGGTGGGGCAAACCGTATGCTTAAGGGACGCATTGCAATGCGTCTGTACTTCAAAAATAGGCAGGTGATGCAAAAGCGTCATCTGCCTATTTGTCTTTTAGCGCGCTTAATTGATGATCATACTGAACAGGCATAAGCTTGCAGCCCACCAGTATGGATAGCAACCACCTTGCTGTTTTTCGGGAAATAGCCTTTTTCCAGCAGATCATAGAGTGCGAAGAACAGCTTGGCGGTATAAATTGGCTCCAGTACAATCTCATGCTTTTGGTAAAACGACTGGATGAATTCGTCCAGGCTCTTACTTCGACGCGCATAGCCACCGTGGTGATAGTTTTCGTTTACTTCCCAGACGGTAGGGGAGGGGGGGAGTTCCGTTAATAAGGTCTGAATGGTTTTTTGCATAAAGTTTCCTTTCAGTACACTTACCCCTAATAAAGTACTAGCGCCATTTAAGCCCTGTATGAGCCCGGTAGCAGTACCGCCGGTGCCACAAGCTACCGCAATATGTGTAGGCAGAGCAGGGCTTTGAGTAAGAGTTTCTTTTGCTAAGTTGGCACAACCAGTAAAGGCCGTGGTATTGGTGCCTCCTTCTGGCAAGACGTAGGCCGGTCCATACTCCTTATATAAGGACTGCAAAAAGTTTGGTGCGGTCTTATTCCGGTAGGTTGTACGATCAACAAAGTGCAGCTTCATTCCATCCGCTTGCGCCTTGGCTAGGGTAGGATTATTAACGGGCTCGCCACGGACTATTCCAATGGTCTCGAAACCAAAGTGTCGTCCGGCACTAGCTACAGCAGCTAAATGATTGCTGAAAGCGCCGCCAAACGTGAGTAACTGTTCGAAGCCCTCTTCTTGAGCCTGCAATAAATTCGCTTGTAGTTTACGCCATTTATTACCGCATAAGGGATCGTTCGGCGCAGGGGCGAGCAGATCATCGCGCTTGACCCAAAGTGCAACACCTCGCTCTTCCCAACGCTCATCGTGTAGGCGTTGCAAAGGAGAGGCCGGAGGATTTTGCAGCTCTTGGAGTGTCATTCGGTTTCAATTACACAGACAAGGTAGTGAGGAATTCGTACCTACTCGCCGAAACTACTCTTCCAATTTATACATGACGCGATATGTTTTGGGCTTGGCCCGAAACATATCAGTCAGTATATACTGTACTTGAAGAAGGTTGGGTAAGCCCAACTTCTTCGACGTCAGTATATTTTCCCTCTTAACTACTTAGTGCTGTTTTTAACGGCTGTTGACGCTTACCCTCATCATGCCCCATTTTTTTATCATATCCCTAACACTTCACTAACATCGCTTAACGACTAGCCCCTGCATCTTGGCGTTAAATAAGCGTCTATTGCGAATTTACTTTTGGAGCGAAAGAGGTCCAATTTTGATTTGAGCAAGGCACGATGAGGGAGCATCCCGCAGCAAGTGCGGGACGCGACCGAAGAGTAACGAAGCACAGAGGAAAATTGGGCGATTGCAGCCCGAAATTTAAACTCTCAATAGACGCAAACATTCGAGACAAACATGAGCAGTGTGACCGCCGGAGAGACAAAATGCCGGTTTCAGTTCTCTCCGGCACCCACACTGATCACACTTGAACTGACTGTGGAAGTGCAAATCAGTTCAGCATTCAGAAACCAAAAAAATAATACGTCATGCTGTCTAACATCAAATATTTTTTCGCTGCCCTAATGTTGATTTCTACTCTAGCTGTGCAAGCACAAATAAGTGTCGGTGCACGTGTGGGTTACCAGTTGAATAACGTATACACTACTGAAGGCTTAGGCGCCATTGCTCCGAATTTTCTGAATATTGATGAGGTGAATGTAGGATTGGTAACCGAGATCCCCATCTCAGGTGGCTTCAGTTTCCAACCCGAATTGGGTTATACCACCAAAGGCTTCGGCTTGAAAGAAGGTTTTGACGCTGATCTGTTGGGTGTAAATGTACCCCTGAGTGCCCGGGTGGAAACGCGGATTCGTTATGTAGAAATGCCGCTCCTAGCCAAGTACGCTTTCGGAGAAGAAGCATTACAGGCTTACGTAGCTGCAGGTCCCACCTTCAATTACGCAAGTGGCGGCCAAATTGATACCTACGCCAACGTACTACTTGAAGTAGAATTGGGTAGCATCCCCGTGAACTTAGACGCTATCAATTATGAGCGCTTTGATGTAGGTGCAACCGTAGCAGTAGGTGCACAATACGATTTTGGTCCAGTAACCACCTTTGTTGATGCTCGCTACTATCGTGGCTTCTCGGAGCTGTACGATATCCCTCTAGTAAATGAAAAGGTACGCAACAAGGGCTACGGCTTCAATATAGGTGTAATGATGCCTTTGGGGCAATAAGATATATCGTGGTTGTAGACCGGAGTCAGGTGCTAAAATGTATGGTTAGTAATAGTCAAAAATGCATCTTTATTCACCGGGATAAATTTTTGACAAGCACTTTTAGGAGTCAAATAATTTAACCCCGACTTCAGCTTTTAAGTGCAGACATGAGCGATTGTTAATGAGCTTGTTCAAGCTTAATAGCTGAACACTAGGAGGGGATAAATTTTTGACAAGCACTTTTAGGAGTCAAATAATTTAACCCCGACTTCAGCTTTTAAGTGCAGATATGAGCGATTGTTAATGAGCTTGTTCAAGCTTAATAGCTGAACACTAGGAGGGGATAAATTTTTGACAAGCACTTTATACCTCTGGTCGATAATTCAAATGTGAAGGTCACTTTCCGCAAGGGAGGTGGCCTTTTGTAATTTATTTGATTACATAATGCTTTTTTTTGAATAAAAATACCTTTTTTGATTACGTTTTGATTTTTTTGCGTATCTTTGAGTCAACGCAGGAAAAGACCTTTTTATGGCTGATTTCTGCTGCTTTCGCTTCCACCCTTCATCGAGGTGGAAGCGGAACGGCTTTTGATTTCAACCAAATGAACACTTAAGACAGACTTTTCGCTGACAATTTTTTGGGCCGGAGAAAAACAGAGCCACAAGCAAATGCTAATGAGCGTTGGTTCTGGTTTTATTCGGCTCAAATCCACAAAAATTGGCAGCGAATTAAACAGGCCTTAGACACCGCCCTATTTTGTCCCCAGCGCGCTCCCTAGGTATTTGCGCTCTCTTGACCCTAAACCCTATAAGTGGCAGAATGCCACGACAAGGTTTTTACACTGGTTTTCGTTTAACAAGCGTCGAATAATTAATTCCCGAATTCAGCACTTTAGCGTAGGTATAAGTGATTGAAAATGAACTTATCCCAGCTAAAGGGCTGAAAAGAAGGAGGGAGATTAATTTTTGACGAGTACTATCGACCGATTCTTCCGTATGCAGGAGAATCGGTTTCTTTTTATAGCCGGGCACTATTTCATTTTCCTTGCTGTTAGGGCACTGTGATCTATCAGCAAAAAATTACCCGAATTGGCTCCTTTCATCTAAATCATTGCGAAGACTACGTAATCTGTACCGACATTGGAGATAACAGACTTCTGCTAGCCGCGATGGATGGTTGCAGTATGGGTGACGACAGCTACTTTGCAGCTACCCTCTGTGGTCGTTTGCTGCGCAAAGTCAGTAAAGGTGAATTCTACGAGGCTTATCTGCAGGGAACACAATCAGCGCTTGATGTGCAGCTCAGGCGAGTGATAGCTAAGCTTTTTGACGAATTGGTTTCTGCCAAAGACACGCTCCAACTAGAGCGCAATGAACTATTGACCACCCTTCTCATCGCTATTATTGACGTTGATGCCCGGCAAGGGGAAGTGATTTGTATCGGAGATGGCGTGGTTTGTATTGATGGTGAGCTGACCGAATATGACCAGGACAATCAACCAGATTACCTCGCCTATCACTTGACTGAAGATTTTGCGCGTTGGTACCCAACGATCAAGCAGAAAATCTCTATTGGGCACTTTCACGACATCTCACTTTCCACCGATGGGATCTTGAGTTTTGTGGATGCGGCCGACCATGCGGAACGTGAATTAATGAGCGAGCGCCTATTCCACTATTTGTTGGTGGATGATACTGAGCGTGGCAATGAAAATGGCTTCGTCAAAAAGCTACACCGGATCAAGATGGATTGGAATTTGATTCACACGGATGACCTGGGAATTATTCGCGTAACTTTTAAGAGCTTGTTTGAGGATTTTGCGAACTGATTATCAACGATTTGTAGTTCTGTCTAAAGGGTTAAAACTGAGTTTGGTGGTCCAAATGAAGTTTTTAGCCTGACGCCAGGTTTGCAAATCCTTGATAATCAGGAAGCATGCATTTCTTTCCCAAATTAAATTCCCAACCAAGCTCTAAGTAGACTTCGCATATCAGACGATATTAACTATCCCAAATTCAAATGCTCTTTCCTGCAGGTTTTAGAAGAGAAGACTCAGCTTGTGTCTTCGTCTAATTTTGGGAGGTAGGCCAGATCGGTAATGTTCTGTTATTGCAAAAGGTTCAGAAAAAAATGAAAATATCGTGAACCTTCTTTAATGAATTAGAGTTAAAGCTCTCGTACAGGGAGTGCCCGACTCTTATAAAGCGCTCATTTTGAGCATTAAACAATCAACTGTACAACCACCACAATTTTCAATTCAACAGGTTGTAGTGTTATACCGGCATCTTGTTTTTGTTGTTTTCCGGTAGGCAATCAGCCAACTTTAACAAACGCAGTATCATCAAACTTTTAGAAGTCTTGGAAAGTGATTATGGCATTTTCCAGCGCAACTAGTTTTCTAACGAAGGTATTCTTGTAGTATAGAACATCTTCGAATAATTCAATTTTCGCAAAACGAGCAGAACCAGAACGAAAAGTGTTTTGAGCTTACACCTGCATTAGTAAGCTTTGTATAGGGTGGTTTTCCCGGGAGTGGTTGCTCCCGGGTTTTTTAGTTTTGGGCCGTTAATTTTATAAATATGTCTCGTTGTACAAATAGAACAGGACGTCAGTGTAGTAATACAAGGCTTGTTTTATCTCTTCCACAAGACCAACTCTACCCGCCGATTCTTCGCTCTTCCCTCCTCTGTTTCATTGCTTGTTTTTGGCGCTAGAGGCCCCACTCCTTTTGCTACTAAGCGATCGTTGTTGATGCCATAGTCAGCCGCTAGTTTGGCGACTACCGAGCTGGCTCGGCGATCTGATAGATCCAGATTGTAATTCAAGTTCCCTTCGTAGTCGGTATGCCCTACCACATAGAGCGAAACACTGGGGTTGGCACCTAGATAATCTGCAATAACCTGTAGTTCCGGATCAGATTCTGGAGTAACCTCCGCCCGGTCAAAATCGAAATAAATGCCATACAAGGATACTGCTCCCTTGATTGCGATCTCGCGTGCGAGATAATCCACATCCACGGTGATTTTGTCATCTTCCAGCGGAGCCACCTCAGTAATGTCGATCTGGGTGATAATGTGTTCGGCACTTTGTTTGTACACCGTCACTACCACATATATATCACCTTCCGGGCGGGCTAGTTTGGCGGCTACATGGCCATGACCACCAGAAGAGGAAGATCCCAGAAATAGACGACTTCTACTGGTTTGCGGGAGTGGATTTTTGATGTAGGCTACCCCAATCCAGGTACTACCACCAACTTCATTTCGCCTTGTTCGATTAGGATCACTGCCCGCAGCGAGGATTTCAAAACCAGAACGAGTCAATGCGTTGCGATAGTTCTGGTATACTTCATTCATCGTCACTGTTTCATTATATAGTTCATAGTTATGGCGGTAAACCTTTCCCTCTATAGCGGTCCATTCATCGATATTACGATAGCCTGTTATCGGACCTGTAGCCACATGGTACTCCGAAAAGTTATCGGCACTGCACCAAATCAAAACAGAACCTGGATAACGGCTAATCATAGGATGATCCTTACAATCTGGAGCGTCCGTCTGTGCTTGAGCAAGGCTCGTAAGCAGGAATAAACCCAGGAAGAGGATAGGCTGCTTAAGACTTATAAGCTTATTCATAGTAGTAGATGTTTATTTATGATTTTGTGAATGAAGTTCGATAATGATTCTCACCTTGTCTAATCTCAATCCAGTAGTAACCCGCTGTAAGCTGGCTGATGTTCAATTGTTCGTTAAGATTGACTTGCAATTGCTGATGAATGCGCTGTCCTTGTGAGTTGTATATCCAAAGGCTCGCTACCTGAGTGAGTAATGCTGAGGGTACATCAAGCTGGAGAAGATTAGATGCAGGATTGGGGTAAACCCGAAAACTTTGCAATGTGGTATTTGCTTGTTCCACGTTGTTGATTATCTCCGGTGTACTGTAGTAGGTGTTCGTCGAGCGACTCTGCTCATTACCGAGAAAATCGCGGATAATTATTTCCTCAGTGTGAAATAGCAAGTAGCGATGATTGGGCGAGATCCAGTCATAGCGCACGATCTCTTGTGTTGTAGCTATACCACTGAAATCATCAGACAGGTCTTCAGTGCGCTTTACTCTGAGTACGTTTTCGAAAGTCCCTGCGGGGGTATGTAAGGTGCCGTAGCCATCTACTTCGGTGGTGGTTGTACCCGTGCGGAACGTCACCAGTGCATTACCTTGCAGGTTTATAGTATTTACACCTGCTATGTCATCACTGCTGCTGTCTCCAAACTGTAAAGGAAAAGAATACAGGTGGTCTGCATCCATATTTAAGGTAAAAAAACTAGTGTCGATATTACCATTAATATCTCCGCTTAGCGTACTTCCCAAATAGCTGAAATCATTGCCATCTTGTCGGTAAAATGCGTAGGTGTCTTCCAGTATTTGGGGGGCATCGTTAGCTGGAATGAAAAAGGCAATTGTGGCCGCCGGGAAGCTGTCTTGGAAGGCGGTAATTTCAGGCGTTACAGCCATCCATTCGATACTGTAGCTACTGCTCAATCCACTGAAGTCCCACTCTACATCAGCTCCTGCCGCGCCTGGCGAAAAAACAGTTTCTACATAGTTAACCGTGGCCTGGTCACCGGGTGAGAAGAGAATATTAGCGTTAACCACCGGCTGTGCCTTTATGACGAGAAGGCTACTCAAAACTAAGAGTAAAGTCAGGTATTTGTTGATCATCGTTTGTCGTTTAACGGGTTATGGTTATACCGACAAAACTATTTCCCTAAGCCCCCTCTGTCAATGCCGCATTTGGGTGATTTTTGAACCACATCAGGCACATAAGATCACATAAGAACTAATACAACCAACCCAACTAACCAGGGCCAAAGGCCCAACCAATTCAACTACCTCAACCAAATTCACCAAATTCACCAACTCAACCAATCAACCAATCAACCCCTCCCGATTCGCCTTCAAAACCGCAGTTGCCCG
>JBCBWU010000104.1:0-25141 GCA_039816955.1 Bacteroidota bacterium | reverse complement strand
GTTGAATCCTTCTCGCAGTCTCAATATGGCCAATAGCGCCAGTAGTAAGGCCTATGGTCACTTGGGCTTTACCGGAACCTGCATCTGGGTCGACCCAGAAGAGGAATTGATTTTTGTCTTCCTATCAAATCGCACTTTTCCATCCATGCGCAACAACAAGTTGAGCCGCGATAGCTATCGCTCGCGCCTACAGGAAGTCGCGTACCGTTCTATTACTCGCTCGGCCACTATGCCGCCGGCAGTGAAGCCCTTGCCAGCCAGTACGCTACCGGACCATTTGGAGTCAACCCGACAACCATAATTACTACCAGAGATGCTGAAACCCTAGTTGGATATTAAACTGCTGACCCAGGTATGAGTCCAGAACGATTTCCAACTGCCGTTCTGTATTCGGTTGCCAACTCAGCGTGTTGTGCAAGAATAATTCTCTAGCATTACCTCCTAACTGCAATAGCGATAACCCATGGGCCAAATACCAGCGGCTTTTGGGATCTACCCTGCGTTGGAATAGGGCCGTCGGTTGCACCACCTGTAAATCCATGAAGATTGCTTGTGAGGGAATAGTCGAAGTATTTAGCAGGCTGAACTGCTGGAGTCGGAGTCGGTAGCTGTGGTTTTTGCTACTGTTGAATGCTATTTCAGCAAAGGGAACACCTTGTGAACTGAATTGCTGTAAAAGACCTTCCGGCTCGACAATGCCAAACATCAAACCCGGGCTGGACCAGCCAAGCCGAAGGGAGGTAGCACTGGTCAGCGTCACACTTTCGGTAGTGGACACACAGCCATTAGCGTCCGTTACAAACACATTATAGGTCCCCACTGGGAGATTGTCCCAAAGGAATGCACTTCCATCGGATTGTCCTACATTCTGCCCATTGACGTTGACTTGATACGGGTCACTAGATAAAGTAGTAAAGACTACTTCAAAGCTGCCGTCCATGGCTACAGGGCTGCTAGGTTGTACGATATTGTTAAAGGCTATAGCAGGATTTGGGAGCGGGTCCGGTACGACTGCGGTAATGGAGTCTAGACAATTTTCACCTACGTTTTGGTTAAAAGTGGTGATCTGATACGTTCCGGGCTCAATGGTCAGGAAGTTTTGGAGTTGAAATAAGCCCGGTGTTGTATTCTCAAGCGTTACCGTCATACCATTGGGCTGCTCTATATCAAGCGTGTATAGCCTGGGCGTGCTGGCATCCAGGATAAACTCAATTGTTGCGCCGCTATTACAGTTGGCTGGATTTACTTCCAGGTTACTGATATAGTTGGCGCTATTTTCAATAATTGTATCTCGTAAAGAAAGTGGACAATCGTCGGTGTTATCGATCACCGTTACACGGTAGGCACCGGCAGCTAGATTATCGATCATATCGTCGGTACTTCCGTTCGACCATTCGTAACTGTAGTCACCACTAGGACTCACCACGGCCGTGAGGCTACCATTCGTCGTGCCGCAACCAGCGTTGACTTTGTTGAGTCCTAGCGAAAAGTTGCAATTGGAAGGACCAATTTCAATGTTTACTACGCCAATTTGTAATTCGTTACAAGCATCAGTAGCTGAATAGGTGAAGCTTGCCGGTTGAGTGGCTCCGTTGAATGGGGTAAACACAAATTCTCCGTTTGCGCTCATGTCCACTGTACCGCCATCTACGTTGTCAATGCCTACTACTTCCAATAGTAAGCCATCATCATTGAGTAATACATTATCCACCAGCGGTACCTGAAATGGGGTGAAGTAGGAATCATCGTTGACGATGAGGGGTGGAGAATTATCTTCCACAATAGCAAAAGTCTCCTCGGTACAGCTCAAGCCAACCGCACTTGGGAAGAATACCAGATCATAAACGCCACTAGGGAGGTTGACCAAGTCGCCAAGATTGCTAAAGCCAGAGGGGATGGTTATGATGTCGCTACCGTTGGGACCGTTCACAATTACGTCTAGGGTACCATTACCGGGCGCGTAAGCCTCGACGATGATCGAGCCATTACCCGCGCAGTCGCCAGGAGCGGTGCTTAAGCTATCCACAAAAACGGGTGGGCCTTCTATAATACTGGCTGTAGCATCGATCACACAAAAGCCATTATTGCCCGTAACGCTGACGGTATAATCCCCAACTGCCAGGTCTTCAATACCAGTCGTGGCCGCTCCGTTCGACCATTCGTAGCTGTAATCACCAGCTGGACTTACGATGGCGTTAATCATGCCGTTTGGTAATTCACAGACCGCATTGAATACCTCCAGCTCTACGGTATAGTTACACGTTGGAGGGCGTACGTTGATCGTTACATTTCCGTTGAGCGTTTGCCCACAGGCGTCAATAATAGTGTAACTGAATCCGGTGAATCCGGCAAAGCCAAAGTCTGGAGTAAAGGTGAAGCTCCCGTCTGGCTGGTGCATCAGCGTACCATTAGGCACGGAACCTACACTACTCACCTCAATGTCTAGCCCTCCGTCATTACTCAGGAAATTGTCGCTGATTGGGGTGTTGAATGCTGTGACAAAATTATCATTGACGGTGAAGATAGTCGGCGTAGCATCGGCGATGGTCAGGTCTATGTTTTCGTTGCATTGGAAGCCAGCCGTGGTTGAGTAAACGGTCACGCTATAACTACCCGCTAGTAGGTTGAAGTTCTCATTCAGCTGATTAATACCAGCGTTAAGGTTCAAAGTCTGATTGACACCAGGTCCCACTAAGACACCACCAAAGTTGCTGCCATCCGGTGCACTGAGTTCTAAAGTGATATTGCCGCCGCCACTACAGTTGCCAGGGCTTGTGGTAGCGCTAACGATATACGAAGCCGGCATTTCACCTACCAGGGCGCTGTAGGTTTGGGTACAAAGCCCACTATTGGTAGTAACTGTCAGGAGGTATTCACCGGTGGCTAATTGGTTGATACTTGGCGTCTCCGCTCCGGTAGACCACATAAAGGTGTAAGTCTCTTCCGGTACGGCTATGGTGGTAATGCTGCCATCAGCCAAGCCACAATTGGCAGCCGTGGTCATAACCTGAACATCAAAAATACAGTCCGGGGCACCTACCTCTATCGTTACGCTACCACTTGCCGTATTACCACAAGCATCAGTCACTGTATAGTTGAAACTTCCGGTACCGGTAAAGTCGTTGAAGGGTACGTAGATGAAAGTACCGTCAGCTTGAAAATTGACTACTCCTCCCACGATAGCGCTTACATTACTCACCGCTAGGTTGAGACCACTATCATTAGTTAGGAGGTTATCGTTTATCGGTGTTTGGAAATTAGTGGAATAACTCTCATCCGCTACATTGAGTGTAGGACTGTTATCCGGAATCAGATAGGCTGCATTTTCTGCACAAGCGCTTCCGGCAGCTGTGGGATATAAACTAATGGTGTAGTCGCCAGCGGGTAAGTTGATTAGAGATGAAAGTTCTACTATTCCAGGCATAACCTCAAAAGTACTGGTTCCGCTACTACCCGTAATTTGTAAGGTGAGCGGTAAATCTTCGGGTGAATCTAATAGTAAGCTGATGTTCCCATCCCCAATACAGTTCCCCGGAGTAACCGTATCTTCGATCAGGTACCGGATGGGCTGCTCCTCGATCTCCACATCAGAAGTAGATTCGCAAAGCCCCCCTTCACTGCTTACGGTAAGCGAGTAAACTCCTGGTGATAAGTCTTCAATGTCTGGCCCTTCGCCTCCGTTGGACCACGCGTAGGTATAAGCATCCTCTGGGGTGACCATACTGCTCAAGCTACCATTATTAAGTTCACAGTCGGAGTCGACTGCGGTAAGGAAGATGGTGAAATCACAATCTGGTGGACCTACGTTAATCGTTACTTGTCCCAACTCCGCATTTCCACACAGGTCAGTAATGGTATAGGTGAAGTTGACATCTCCGGTGAAATTATCAGGGGGCGTAAAGGTGAACTGCCCATTTGTGTCAATGGTCAAATTGCCGTTTATGGGGTCTGTGTTGGCGGTCAGGTTAATGTTCTGGCCCATGTCGTTCAGCATCACATTCCCGCTGAGGCTGGTTTCGTAGGGCGTCATGAATTGGTCCAGATTGGCGAGTAGCAGGAGTGTCGAATCACCAACGCTGATCATGGTACTATCGGCGCAACCTGGGCCTGCTATTTCCGGATAGATGACAATATCGTAGTCGCCGGGCAGTAGGTTGGTAAGCTGACCAAGGTAACTTGTACCCGGAGCAACAACTTGCGAATTACTACCGGCGGGTCCCGTCCAGGCTACCACCAACGATTCATCCTCGGGGCTAGTCAGTTCTAGTACAATATCACCTCCACCCGTACAGTTTCCTGGCGTGCTATTCTGGTTTAGCAAATGACTGATGGGTTGCTCCCCCACGGTAGCATCGAAGGTTTGCTCACAGAGGCCTGCATTGGATGTAACGGTTAGGGTATAATTTCCAACTGGTAGGTTGCTAATGTTTACGGTAGTGTCCCCATTTGACCAGCCGTAGGTATAATCATTTTCGGGGCTAATAGCGGTGTTTATCCCTCCATTACTGAACCCGCAATCGGCGGGAGTGGTCGTTAAGTTGGCCGTAAAATCACAGTCTGGCTCTCCTACTGTAATGGTTACGGTAGCAGTATCCTGTTGTAGGCAATTATCTTCAATGATGTAGTTAAAGCTGAATTGGCCAGTAAAACCTGGCATTGGCGTGCCGCTTAAGTTGCCGTTGGGTTCTAGCATCAGTGCCAGCCCATTGGGCGGTGGGTCATATGATAAAATGCTAACCGGATCACCAGTATCATTAGATAGAATGTTGCTAGAAAAGGGAGTAAGATAAGCCGTGGAAAAGCTGTCATTGACGGCCTCGATTTCTGGTAAGTCCACCATTACTCGTACGAGCCCACTTTGGGTGTTGCCCAGTGAGTCCTCAACATTGATCAAAAAAGAAAAGTCCGTCAGCCCACCAAAATCATTGATGGTTAAGGCATCATCGCCAAATTGTTCTACCACGACATCTCCGGTAGGGCCGATGGATCGAATTCGAATGCGTGTCCCCTGATCATTTTGGAGTGGGAAAAGGGTGGCTGGTGGTTGGCAGTCCACGGTGTATTCATCATCGACCACTTTCAGGGTATCCAGCAGTGGTGGAATTATTATAGTATCAACTGGCGGATCTGTACCATCATTTAGGACGACATAAGTAATTCCGCTTCCTAAGGCAAGCCCTCCAGCTATAGGTAGCCATAGTGCTCGTTTTTTACGGACAGCTGAGGCAGCGTTGTTGGGTATTAGGAGGGCAGGTTTCCGGTAGGCTCCCGTTAAATCCAGTGTTGACCAGTCGGGTAGATCTAGAAGTGTCGGAAATTGCGCTACTGCCGTTGGCAGTTGATTGCTGAGCTCACTCTGATAGATAAGCCGGTGAAAAGTGGACCACAGTGTCTTAGTGGCAGCCTCCTGTTCGGAATCGCTGCTAGCGTTTATAGAACTGCTTAAGCCCTGTATCTCTTGCGCTACTAGTTGAGCAAAATCCTCGTAAGTATAGGCTTGGCCGCGTAGTTGCGCAATCCAAATCCAAAGGGTGTGTTGAATAATGGTCTCCCGCTCTTTCAGGCGATCTGCACTCAGTGGCGTACGTATGAGTTGCTGTTCGGTTAGTTGCTCGTAGCGCTGTTCTAGTACTTGATTGATTTTGAACAATAAGGGCGCTGTTACCTCTGCCGCCTGATCTACTTGTAGCGTGCCGTCTACCAGTTCGTCGGTGCCCGGGTAGCGCAGTTTCCAGTCGGCCTTTTTTTTCAGTTGCCGGTAATTCTTATCCGCTTTGATGTCTGCTATTTGTACGTTGCTAAAGGGGGGCAGTTCTGCCCGGCCATTGAGCACTCTCACGGCTCCTACTGTGGTGCTACGGGTATCGGGTTGTACTGGATACCAGAATTTTGGAGAGGGTAATGGGTAGGTAGCGGGTACGGCTGGTTTATCAATATCGGTGCAATAACCAATAATCGGCAGCGTCGTTTCGGTATTGGGGGCAGCGGTTAGGCCAGCTGGAATTCGGGCAAGGTAGCCCTGGTGTTTGCCGTCGGAAGGAATAAAGAAAACCTGAGGTTGGATAGGTACCGCTTCTGAGCCGCTATTGATCACTTGGATGCTGCCAATCTGTCCGGTAGCTTGGCCGTTACCAGTGGCACGGCAACGTAGGGTAGAGCTCAGTTCTGACCAACTGCTCTCAGGAGCATTCTGCGCTGGCAGGAGTTGCCACACCAGCAGCGCTAGGCAAATAAGACAATAGGGTACAGTTCTCATAGTAGCGATTTAGCACCTCCGCCCTGTATTATATAGCTACAGTAGTGCGAACGTTCCCTTCAGAACGGGGGTACATCGGTTTTTAGGAAGTTGATACACCAACTTCTCTTTTGGGTGCAAATGATGCAGTAGGTATGTATTCTTTGTTGGGCTGTTGAGCTTGTTATACGGATAAAAAACAGATAGGCTTCCTTTTGGACCAACTTTTTATAACTCAACTTTCATCCTACCTAAGCGTTGGCTTTAGTAAGTTATTCCGTTTCCTACAGGACAAATATAGATTTACTGATACCTGCCTGGAGCAAGCGGTAACCTTCAATTATCTTTTATCTTACCGAGGACAAGCTGCGATTCGTATGAAAATTCCTGGATTAAGCCGCATTAGACGAACGGACAATGAGCCTGAGCTCCAGGATCCTGGCTTTGGTACCAAGATGACCAGTATTGGGGATCGCCTTATTAATAAGGACGGATCGTACAACATTGTCCGTGAGGGTCAGCAGGTGTGGACTGCCTATCAGAGTTTGGTAGAGATGTCTTGGTCTACCTTTTTCCTTTCCGGCATCTTATACTACGTAGGTATTAATCTGCTATTTGGCTTTGGCTTTATATTGATTGGTGTAGATAAGCTGTCTGGGGTGACTCCCGCTGGTTTTATATCCGATTTATCTTCTGCCTTTTTCTTCAGTGTGCAAACTTTTACTACAGTCGGTTATGGTGCGGTAAACCCGCAAGGCGTGGCGGCTAATTTGCTCGCCTCTGCTGATGCGCTCGTTGGACTTATTTCTACTGCCTTGCTTACTGGATTGTTCTTTGCCCGCTTTTCCAAAGCGAAGGCACAACTGATTTTTAGTAAAGACGCCCTTATTGCTCCCTACCGGGGAACGGATCAGATGAGCTTTCAATTTAGGATTGCCAACTTGCGGAAAAGCCGAGTGATTAATTTGCGCTGTAGTGTGATTTTGTCCTGGGTAGAAACTACACCCTCAGGTTATTCTAGTCGTCGGTTTTTCAACTTGCCGCTAGAGCGGAATGAAGTGAATTTGCTGCCTTTGAACTGGACGGTGGTTCACCTCATCAAGGACGATAGTCCCATCAAGGGCTGGGAGCCGCGGGACTTTACCAATAATCAGGCAGAAGTGATCATTTTTATTGAAGGTTACGACGAGTCTTTTGGTCAGAAAATTCACGTCAGTAGCTCTTACACGTGCCGGGAGATTCGGTGGAATGCCAAGTTCCTCCCCATGTACTATCCACGCAATGGCAAGACTGTTCTAGATCTGGATGCCATTCATCAATTTGAATTTATGGAGGATAGCAGTACCGCAAAGTAGTCGTATTTGCCAATAAAAAGGACAGAAGTCCTTCCGCGCAACGTACGGCCAAAATGCGCGCTCAGCCTTCCTTGTGTCAGCCAAGAGACGAATCGATCTATTCTACCTGTCCGTGTGGGGAGCGTCTGCCCGCAACCTTTCGTTTTTATGGTCCCTTATTGCTTGGTAAGTGGGCTTTTAACAGCAGATTAAGGAGTGTTTTTATAGAATCAGGAACCTGACTTTTGCCAAATATCATTCTCGTTTTTCTGCTAATATGATCTACTTTTGTTTAGCAATTTGGGAAAAGTACGTTCTAAACTTTGCCGGTGTTGCCGATAATGCTTTTTTGTCCGTGCTTATTTTCTTAACATTGTGCACTTTTTCACCCCCTACAGCGCCTGCCTTCTAAAACTAAAGTTGCCGACCGGATTGTAATATTCCGTACAACGGTACTTTTCTGGTTTTGGAACGGAAGCTTAAGGGGCTTGCTATTAGCAAATTGTCAAAAACAGGATTATATGAAACGTTCTTTACTGTTTTTTGCACTATTGCTGTTCAGTGTATCCTTTCTCGCCGCTCAGTCGGCTTCTCTTTCGGGAAAGGTGACCGAAGCGGATACTGGTGATCCAGTCCTCTTTGGTTCTGTGGCACTTTACAAAAATGGTGTACTGGTTTCTGGAACGGAAACGGACTTCGACGGGATCTACAACTTCGCGAACATAGACAACGGTACTTTTTCCGTGGAGTTTTCCTACCTGGGCTTACAAACACTTAAGATTGAAGGTGTTCAGGTTTTCGCTGGTAAGGCCATTAAGCTCGACGCCGAAATGCAGGCGGAGGGTGTTTTGCTTGACGTAATAGAAGTCGTTGCCTATGAGGTTCCTCTGGTAGAGCAAGATAATACCACCCAGGGGGGTACACTTACCTCAGACCAGATTCGGAGCCTACCAACCCGTAACATTAACGCCTTGGCCGCGACTACCGCTGGTCTTTCTACGGCTGATGAAGGGGACGATGTTACCATCCGTGGTTCGCGTGATGACGCAACTAACTACTATGTGGATGGTATTCGCGTGCAGGGTAACTTGATTCCAGAATCAGAGATTGACCAACTGCAAGTAATCACCGGTGGTGTAGAAGCACGCTACGGTGATGTAACTGGTGGTATCATCTCAATTACCACTAAAGGTCCTTCTAGTAAATTTTCTGGTGGTGTTGAAGCAGAGACTTCTCAATTCCTGGACCCTTACGACAACAGCCTGGTCGGTTTGAACTTCTCTGGTCCTATTCTTAAAAACAGTAAGGGGGTGTCTGTATTAGGTTTCCGTGTTGCGGGCCGTTATACGGACCGCCTGGATGATGATCCATCAGCTGTGCCGGTATACCGCGTAAAAGATGATGTACTGGCCGAGCTTGAGGCTAACCCAGTAATCACTAGAGCTGGTGCTCCTTTCGTAGCTGCTGACTTCCTAACCAACGAAGATGTAAATCCACTGGAAGTACGTCCGTTTGAGCAGCGAACGCTGATGAACTTGAACGCCAAGTTGGATGCGCGCTTCAGCGACGCTATCGACGTTACCCTGAGTGGTACGTACTTCGATGGTGAAGACCAATTCACGCCAAGTGAAAACAGCTCTACCGCTGCTAGTTGGCGTACGCTTAACTCGCACAACAACCCAACCCGGGTTGACACAGACTACCGTGTTAACTTCCGCTTCCGTCACCGTCTAGGTGGTGCAACTAGTGGTAGTGGTGACGATCGTAAGGTGTCTACCGTACAGAATGCGATGTACACCCTACAGGCGAGTTACGAAAACGAAACGTTCAAGATTGCTGATCCACGCCATGGCGATAACTACTTCGATTATGGCTATGTCGGTAACTTCGACGTAAACTTCATCCCAACTTTCGATACCGAATTTGCGGTAGACAGTTTGGGGAATATCCTTCGTACAGATACGCACAATGACTTTCGTGAGGAGTTGGTTGCTTACGACTTTAGCAATAGCTCAAACCCAGTATTGGCTAACTACAATAACCCATTCGGTAGCGGTACTGATGGTGACTTGAGTGTAGCGAGTATTGATGAGTTGTTCGCAATTAACGGTCGTACCAATACCATCTTTACAGAATCTTGGAACTTCCACCAGAACGTGGGTACGGTATACAATCGTGCGATCAACCAGGATAACGATATCGTAATCTTCAATGCCAATGCTTCTTTCGACCTGGTTCCTGGCGGATCAGAGAAAGGTCGCCACAACATCCAGTTGGGTATTGCTTACGAAGGTCGTACCAACCGTGAGTACGATGTGCGTAACCCACGCCGTTTGTGGACTGCCGCTCGTCAGAATGTGAATGCACACATTCAGGGTATTGATCCAGAGAACAACGAAGTTTTGGGTACTTACGGTGAGCTGTTTCCTGATTTGGTGCAGCCAGGTGACCCACAATTCGATGTGCCGATTTTTGATGTAACGCTTACGACTCCACAGGATGCACGCTTCTACCGTGCGCTGCGTGAGTCTCTGGGTGTTGGCCTAAATCAATATGTGAATGTTGATGGTCTTACGCCAGATCAGTTGAGCTTGGACATGTTCTCCGCAAAGGAATTGAACGACCAGTTCATCATCGACTATTTCGGTTATGACTATCTCGGTAATGAGTTTGACGGAACATTCGACGACTTCTTTACTGCGCGTGACGCTGACGGCATCCGTACTTTCCCAGTTGCCGCAGCTCGTCCATTGTATACTTCGGCTTACATCCAGGATAAATTCACCTTCCGCGATATCATCTTCCGTTTAGGTGTACGTTTGGATCGTTATGACGCGAACACGCAGGTACTACAAGATCCTTACTCACTATACGCTATTCAAGGTGCATCTGACTTCCACGCTAACTTCGGTGGTGAGGCTCCTGGTAATATCGGTGAGGATTTCCGTGTATATACAACCGAAGACAATGGTGAGACCGTACGTGCTTACCGTAATGGTGACAACTGGTTCCAAGCAGATGGTACGCCAGTGAACGGTCCTCAAGAGATCGAAGGTATTCGTACGGGGCTGGTATTTCCTAAGTACCAGGATCCAGGTGCACACGAAGCCAACTACATTAAGAGTGAGGACTACAATCCGGAGGCTTCGTTCCAGGATTATGAGGTACAGTTTAACGTAATGCCTCGTTTGGCCTTCTCTTTCCCAATTTCTGATAAGGCGAACTTCTTCGCTCACTACGATGTACTGGTACAGCGCCCGAACAGTAATACGATTGCTACTGCGCTAGACTACTTCTACTTTGTAGAGCGTACGGGTTCTGAGACCTTTAGTAATGCTAGCCTACGCCCAGAGCGTACGGTTGACTATGAGGTAGGTTTCCAGCAGGCTTTGACGCAGTCTTCTGCGATCAAGATTTCTGCTTACTATAAGGAGATGCGCGACATGATTCAGTTGCGTACATTCTTCCCAGTGCCTATCGTTGGTCAGTATACGACCTTTGATAACCAGGACTTTGGTACAGTAAAAGGATTCTCTTTCGGTTACGATCTACGTCGTACGCGTAACTTGAGCTTGAATGCTAACTATACGCTACAGTTTGCGGACGGTACCGGTTCTGATACCGAATCTCAGCGTGGTTTGACCAACCGTGGTAACCTACGTACCCTGTTCCCACTGAACTTCGACGAACGCCACCGTTTCAACATCATCGCGGACTACCGTTTCCCACGTGAAAGTGGTCCACGAGTTGCTGGTGCTTACATCCTAGCGAATGCAGGTATCAACTTCCAGGCTGTTGCAGTTTCTGGTCGTCCATACACTGCTCGTCAGGTAGCGCAGGAATTGAGAGGTATCGGTACCATTGGTGCGATCAACGGCGCTCGTAACCCATGGAACACTACCCTGAACTTGAGAATTGACAAGAACTTCAGCATCGGTAAAAACCTTGGCTTGAACGTTTACCTACGTATCTCCAACTTGTTGGATACACGTAACATCATTGACGTTTACGAGGTTACTGGTGACCCAGAAGACGATGGCTTCTTGCGTTCTGCCTTTGGTCAGAACCAGATTGAAACAGTTACGAACTCTAACCGTCAGTTGGAGTCTTACCTAGCTTCTTATCAGTGGCGTCTGTTGAACTCTGATTTCTACAGCTTGCCACGTCGTCTGTTCCTGGGAGCAATCATGGATTTCTAAGAGCAGAACCTCCCGTTAGTCAGCTCAGGTGTAGTTTACTATTACTGGGCTGACTTCCGGAAACTATCAGGATTTTCGCCTCCGGGCGGATTTCTCTAATAACAGATAAACAATCAATTATGCGTATTTCTAACTCATGGCTGTTGACCCTGCTCGCGCTCTGCCTTACGGTAGCGCTGCAGGCGAACATCGACCCGAATCGGCACCAGCGCCCGGGGGCTAATGCGCCTTCCGACCAAGTGTCTTTCCGGGAGAATTGCGACAACGCCGTTTCGCAGATCGATCAGCAGATCAATAATGTACGTGCCCGTCTGACTACAGGCGGTGACGTTTGGTGGGACGGTAACGATGGTCGTTACATAGTTCCTAAACCACCTCCAGGTGTACCGGAGATTTCCTCCATTTTCGCAGGTGGTGTATGGCTTGGTGGCCGTGACCCCGGTGGTAACCTGAAAATTGCTGCACAGCAGTATGGCCGTAGTGGTGGTAACTTTGACTACTACCCTGGTCCATTGAACCCAGGTGATCCAGATTTTCCTGGTGGTCCATTGCAAGACCCTCGTCGTGGTACGATCGGTCGTGATACTTGTGCCCAGTGGGACAAGTTTTTCGTAGTAAGTGGTGCTAATGTTGAGCAACACGTAAAGACCTGGCGTCTAGCACAGGCACAAGGTGAAACTTTCCTCGACCCTGCCAGTATTCCAGAAGATATCCTGGGATGGCCTGCTCGTGGTAACCGTTTCTTTGAAGGCATTCACCAGTTCCGTTTGCCAAATACCCTTCAGGGTTTGGCTGGTTTCTGGGATCAGGACTTTGATGGCCAGTACGAGCCGGATGAAGGTGACTATCCAATCATCGAAATCCGTGGTTGCTTGGACAAAGAGCCACAATCTAGTCCAGACGAAATGATCTTCTGGATCTACAACGATAATGGTAACGCAGCCCGTGAATCTGGTTCAGCTACATCGATTCAGATGGAGATCCAGGTACAGGCTTTTGCTTACCAAACGAGTGACGATATCAACAGTATGACCTTCCAGCGTTATAAGCTGATCAACCGTGCGATTGAGCGTATTGACAGTACTTATTTCGCCATGTGGGTAGATGCTGACTTGGGCTGTTACACCGATGACTACGTAGGTTGTGATGTAAGTCGTTCTTTGGCTTATGTGTACAACGCTGACCAGTTAGACGGTACCAACGGCTGTACTTGTGATCAGGGTATTAATACCTACTGTGATGAGGTGCCGATTTTGGGTGTTGACTACTTCCGCGGACCATTGAATGAGTTCGGTGAGGAATTAGGTATGTCTTCATTCACTTACTTCAACAACGGTGGTGTTACGCCTACTCCTCCTCCGGGAACACAGGATCCAGGTACACCACAAGAATACTACAACTACCTGTCTGGTCGCTGGCGTGATGGTTCTCCATTTACCTTTGGTGGTGACGGTTATCAGGAAGGTGGTCCTAGTATCCCTTACGCTTTCGTTGATCCACCGAACGTAGGTGATGGTTGGTCAATGTGTGCAGAAGGTTTGCCAGTAGGTGACCGTCGTACGATCCAGGCCTCAGGTCCATTTACCCTGCAGCCAGGTGCTGTAAACGAGTTGATTATCGGTGTAGTTTGGGTTCCAGATCAAGCTTACCCATGTCCAAGCTTGAGTCGTCTACAAAAGGCTGACGATATTGCTCAGGACTTGTTCGATGCTTGTTTCGAACTGACTCGTGGACCAGATGCACCAGACGTAGACTGGGTAGAGCTGGACCGTGAAATCGTAGCGGTATTCTCTAATGATCCGTTGACTTCAAATAACGCTTTCGAGCAGTACCAGGAGCCAGGTTTGGGTATTCCTCCAGGCCAGGACAGCTTGTACCGTTTTGAGGGTTATAAGCTCTTCCAACTTTCTGGTCCAGATGTGTCACTGGCTGATTCAGATGATCCAGAAAAAGTACGCCTAGTATACCAGGTAGATAAGAGCAATGGTATTGCTAAGATTTTCAACTGGGAAGCTTTGAACCCAGATGATGATGAAACACCAACAGTTGAGCCATTCTTCATTCCTGAGTTGCAGGTGAATGGTGAGGACGGTGGTGTTCGCCATACCTTCAGTATCACGGAAGATCAGTTTGCGGAAGGTGATCGTCGTTTGGTAAATCACCGAAAGTATTATTTTGCGGCGATTGCTTACGCTTACAATAACTACTTAGAATTTGACCAGAACCTACAGGGTGACCAGGGTCAGGATCGTCCATATTTGGAAGGTGACCGTAACATTGGTGACGGTGAGAACGGTTTCTACACTGTAATTCCACGGATGATTCTTGATCGTAAGCTGCAAGCTGCTTATGGTGATGGCGCTTTGATTACTCGTATTGACGGTGTTGGTACCAGTGATAACTTCCTGGACATTGCGGACGAAACGCGTGACGAGTTGGAAGCACTGATCCGCGAGGATAACGCTGAAGCCTTCGGCGGTGAAGTAACCTACAAAGGTGGCTTTGGCCCAATCGACGTATCAATCTTCAACCCACTGGAAGTAATTGACGGTGAGTATGAGTTGACTTTCGTTGATGAAAACTTGGATAACGAAGAGCTAGATGCTCCAACGACTTGGACCCTGCGTAGCTTGACTAATGGTTCAGCGCCAGTGGTCACTTCTGAGACTTCAATCAATGATCTGAATGAGCAGATCATTCGTCAGTTTGGTTTCTCGGTTACAGTAGCTCAGGTTGCTGATGCGGGAACTATGCCATTCGATATTGAGTCTAATGGTGCACGTGGCTACGCGGAGGAATACCTGAACCCTGATGCTTTGCCTTGGTTCTTCGGTATCAGTGATAACTTGCCAATTGCTACTGGTAACCCAGTTGCTGACGGTGCAGTTTATGACTTCATTGCTACTAGCAATACCACTGATGTAGACTTTGATTTGGATCCAAATCAGTCGTTCTCTGAACTGGGTAACGGTTTCATGGTACCTTACTTCTTAGCCAACTGGCGTGATAACGCGAGCGGTGTTCCTTACCTCACTCCAGCGTGGGTGAATTCTAGTAACGGTATCGTTCGTAACCAAACTGACTTGGCTCAGTTGAACAACGTAGACATCGTATTCACCAGTGATAAGTCACTGTGGAGCCGTTGTGTAGTTGTTGAAACGATGAACCCAGCCTTCGAAGATGCAGGTTACTTCTCAGTTGGCGAACAAAATATGTTCGACCTTCGTGATGATGTATCGGTCACCAGAGATGCGGACGCCGATGGTAATCCTATCGAGGATACCAGTGCTCCAGAGGGAGAAGAAACAGGTATGGGCTGGTTCCCAGGCTACGCGATCGATGTAGAAACGGGTCAGCGCCTGAACATCTTCTTCGGTGAGAACTCGGTATACGATTGTAATAACCTGACCAGCCTTGGTCTTGACGCTGACTGTGAGTCATTGAATGCAGTGACGAACGTTGGTGGCGATATGATCTTCAACCCCCACGGTGAATTCTTCATTCCACCAACTGGTGGTTTGGGTGGTGGTGTTTCCCCATTCAACTACGTATCTGGTGGTCAGCACTTCATCTACGTTACCAATCAGCCATACGACCGTTGTGCTGAGTTCCTCGACCGCTTCGGTAGTGGAAGTGCGTTGCGTAAGGTAGGTCCACTGGGTGATGTTACCTGGGCGGGTATGATTGCCCTACCTCCAGGTCGTCAGATGCGGAGCTACGCAGATGGTTTGATCCCTGAGGATGTTATCGTGAAGCTGCGTGTTGATAACCCTTATCAAGTAGTGCAGGGGACTGGGGAATTCAATGGCTACCCGACTTATCGTTTCATCTTATCCGGAAAACAAGCAACTGACTTGGATGAAATTGCTCAGAACGAGGCCTTACAAGCTATTAACGTTGTTCCAAATCCCTATTACGGCTTCTCGGAGTACGAGGACTCGGAAACTGAAAACATTGTCAAGATTTCCAATCTTCCTGCCCAGTGTACGGTCACTATCTACTCGTTGGAAGGTAAGTTCATCAGAAAGTACGATCGCAACGAAGAAGGAGATTTGATTGTAGGCAACAATCGGGCAATTAACCGAACACAGATCAATCCAGATTTGGAGTGGGACTTGAAAAACTTTCGTGGCGGCCCCATCGCTAGTGGTGTCTACCTTATTCATGTAGCTGTCCCTGGTGTAGGAGAGCGTACGCTAAAGTGGTTTGGAGTGAATCGACAGTTTGATGCGGCGGGATTGTAGCAACGCTTATTCTGACTTTGACTAGTTTATCATTAGAACCAAATAGGAAGATATATTTGGCTTCTAACCGGTTTCCCATTGTGGATCACAGGATTCCATTTTGGCATTGCTGCTATTATCGGGTCGGCTTGGTTTTTCCTAACGGCTCCACCACCTCCAACTACTTCTGGGAAGGTAATAGTACCATCCTTTTCACAAACAAAAAGAATTATTAAGAAACCATCGGCGGCGTTATTATGCCCCCTTTGCTTAATGATAAACTCTTTTCTTGCTTTCCATCCCCCTGGGAAACTCGCCTTGATATCCGGCTTAAGAATGATATCATCAGAGAGGTCATCATTTTCTTTCGAAGGAAGGTAGTCCGACGATAAATAAAATGAAAACGTAAGCCCGATTGTTTTCTTGATAGCTATCCCATCTCTCCTAGCGGGAATCCACTTGGGCATTAGTGCAACGACTCGTCTTATTTCCTCTTCGTATAGCTTGTCTTCTTGTTTCCACATTTTGATGAAAACTAGACTGCCATCTTCTTGGACCTGATATTTTGCGGTAACGTCTCTAGAATACCCTTTTTCCAAAGCCGAGTCAGGATAGATCATTTCCCTTTCTATGAAAGCAGTCCATGTTCCATACTCTGCCGGGAATCTTGCTGTTTTTGAGCTTCGAAATTCATAGATGGCGTTCTTTACTGCACGCTTGTAAGAGTCAATAGGGATTGACTGCGTTTTGGCATATCCGATAGTCAAGAAGAGAATAGAAAAATAGATTACTAAGTTTTTCATCTGAGAGCGGATTGAGTTTCCAATATTCAGGACCAAAATGGTCTTTTTTGCTGAATGGTCCAATAGAAAAGGGGGCAACGGGAGCAACCTTCATTGACCCCTTCATTTTAACCCAGGGTTAAATACGCTCGAATTGCTATTTGATCACTACCACTTTAGTGCGGGTAAATTGGACGCCATCGTCCAGCAAGAGTTGGTATACGCCCGCTGGGAGTGCGGTCAAGTCAAACTGCTTTTCAAAGACCAAGTCAGTATTTTGATGCAGTTCCTTGTGTATCAAACGCCCGCGGGCGTCAAATACCTGAATAGTGATTTCAGCGGCTTGCTCTTGCTCTAGACGCAGGAAGAATTGACCGGCATTGGGATTGGGATAAAGCGTAAACGAGTATTGACCGTCTCGGTCATTGGTACTTACAGGGTCATGACAACTATCTGCGACTTCAAAGTCAAGCAGCCAATCATATCCTGAGCATAGCGGTACCACGCCAAAAGAATTTGACCCTACTCCTTCATAATATCCATTATGGTCATTACTAAAGAAAAAATACTTCCTCATCTCCCCCGCAAACTCCCTATAATAGATGGTATCTAATCGTAGCGGAGCACCCCAATCAACAAATTGCATACTATCACCAACCATAAGACTATAATCTGCGATTAGTACTTCTTCATCATATCCTGGTCCAAGAAAAAAAACTTGTTGCTCTTCCCAGTCTTCTCTAACGTAGGCGACTGCAGACACACAGTCATCTTGCTCATCTTCAATTGTTACTACATTATAATCCTTGTTGTTTATCGTTATCGTATCACACATTAATCGAACATAAACTGATCTGTATGAACCCATACCTTGGCCGATACCTATTCTCCAGAACGCCCCCTCCTTTAAAGTCGGTTCATAATCTTGGGTGTGGATAGTTGAAAATAATGGTAAGATTAGTACGAGTAGAATGTATCTCATTTTCAGGTGGTTGAACGCGCTAAAATCCCAAGTTAAAAAATATCCCAATTTTATCTTGCTGGGTTGGGTCTAGCTGTTTAGCTAGAAACAAAAAAGGTCAGCAAGGATACTCCTCACTGACCTCTTCATTTTAACCCGGGATTAAATACGCCCGAATTGCTATTTAATCACTACCACTTTGGTGCGGCCAAATTGAACGCCATTGTCCAGCAAGAGTTGGTAAACGCCGGCTGGAAGTGCGGTCAAGTCAAACTGCTTTTCAAAGACCAAGCCAGTATTTTGATGCAGTTCCTTTTGGATCAAACGCCCGCGGGCATCAAAGACCTGGATGGTAATATCCGTAGTTTGCTCTTGCTCCAGGCGCAGGAAGAATTGACCTGCGTTGGGGTTGGGGTAAAGCGTGAAGTCCAGCGTCGGCTGTTCTACTTCGAAGACATTTACCAGCACGTCAACGATTGTACTAGAGCGGCAGCCATTGGCATCTTCTACCCAAACTTCGTAAGTGCCTACGGGGAGGTCAGTGAATGTATTCTCACTAGAGAAGGCCATCCCGTCCAGGCTATATACGTAGGGTGGTACACCGCCGATACCGGTAGCAGTGATATCATCGCCATTAATTTCCGCCGAAACGGTGAGTTCATCGGGTTCAGCAATGGTAAAGGCTTGCAAGCCAACAATATCGCCCATAGCGTCCATCACCTGCACTTCGTAAGTACCTCCCGGAAGGTTAGTGAATACATTGACGTTAAGCCAGGTTTGTCCGCCATCAATACTGTACAGATAAGGTGGTGTTCCACCGGTAGCGGTAATGGTTATTGTCATACCCTCTTCCCCGAAACAATTTACTAATCCGCTCACCTCAAAAGATACAGATAGGGTTGTTCCAATAGCTACCTGGGTCACGATAGCGCAGCCATTCTCATCTCGAACGGTCACCTGGTATTCACCGGTAGGTAGATCTGGGAAAAGTGGTTCCGCTTGGAAGTTGATGCCATCCACGCTGTATTCTAAATCACCGGTACCCCCGCTGGCAGTAATTATCACGCTATCTCCTTCTACCACCACCGACATCATCAGTAATGGCGGGTTAGTGATGGTGATACTTCCGGTTTCCCGGGTGAAGCCATCGGCGTCCCGTACGGTCACGGTGTACTCCCCAGGAGCAAGGCCTGCGAAAATACTCGAGCTTTGGAAGGTTGTTCCATTCAGGCTGTATTCGTAAGGTGGAGTACCACCACTGACAAGGGCTTCAATTTGACCGTCGTTCACATTGAAGCAGCTCATATCGTTGATGAGCTCCAGGCTAACCACCAGGCTATTTACTGCTACGGTGGCATTCAAGACGAGTACACAGCCGTTAGCGTCGATCACCCTTACTTCATAGACGCCGTTTGGAACATCTTCAAAAATAGGGCTGTCTTGCGGCGTACCATCATTCAACTGGTAGTTCAGTGGGGCCGTTCCTCCACCGGCAACTACTGTGATGGTATTGTCACTTACAGCAACCGAGCCAAGCAATTCGTCAGGATTAGTAAGGCTAATGCTGTTGGTGACGCGGGTAAAGCCTTCGCTATCGCGAACCGTCACCGTGTAGGTGCCCGGAGCTAGGTCGGTAAAGGTGTTTTCTGGCTGATAATTCACACCATCCAGACTGTATTCAAATGGTGCTGTGCCACCGTTCACCGTTACGCTAATGATACCGTCGTTGGCGTTGAAGCAGCTGACATCGCTCACCAAACCTGCAGATACTACCAATGTATTTACGGCCACGGTAGCGCTCAATTCAAACTCACAACCATTGGCGTCAATTACGGTGATGGTGTAAGTGCCATTGGGTACATCCGCAAACACAGGATTACTTTGTGGTGTGCCATCTTCTAGCTGATACATATAGGGTGCCGTACCTCCTGCTGCGCTAACTGCAATTGTCCGGACCACTACCGCTACGCTTCCACTCAAGACCGGTGGATTGGTAATAGTTACGCTATTGGTAGTTTGCGTAAACCCTTCACTATCCATTACGATCACCGTGTAGGTACCCGCCGCGAGCCCACCGAAGGAGTTGTCGGTTTGGAAGTTTATACCGTCCAGGCTGTACTGGTAAGGCGTTGTGCCACCATTCACTGTTACGCTAATGGTGCCATCGTTAGCGTTGAAGCAACTCATATCATTGACCAAGTTCGCCGAAACCACTAGGGTGTTTACAGCTACGGTAGCGCTAAGCTCCAGCTCGCAACCATTGGCATCACTGATCGTCACTGGGTAGGTACCATTGGCCACGTCGTTGAATACGGGACTAGATTGTGGTGTGCCATCCGCTAGTTGATACATCAGCGGAGCGGTACCACCTGCTGCAGTTACAGTGATTGTACGTTCCATTACCGTTAGGCTACCACTTATAGCCGTGGGGTTAGTGATGTTGACGCTGTTTGTGGTACGTGTGAAACCTTCACTGTCTCTGACAGTAACGGTATAGGTTCCTGCAGCGAGCCCTCCAAACGAGTTGTCGGTTTGGAAGTTGATTCCGTCCAGACTGTATTCGTAGGGCTCGGCCCCTCCGGCGGCATTGACCGTAATCGTACCATCATTGGCGTTGAAGCAAGAAATATTATTAGCTAGGCTGGCGCTTACCACCAAGCTGTTGACCGCTACAATGGCGGTCGTGCTAGTGCTACAGTCATTGGCATCAATAACCGTAAGCATATAGGTGCCGTTGGCCAGATCGCTGAAGACAGGAGACGATTGCGGAGTTCCATCATTGAGTTGATACATCAACGGAGGTGTACCACCACCGGCACTTAAAGTAATGGTGTTCACATCCACCGCTGCACTTAAAGTAAGTAGTGGTGGGTTAGTGATTGTAAGGGTACTACTTGAGCGGGTAAAGCCTTCTCCATCCAATACCTCTATGGTATAAGTTCCTGCCGCCAGGTTGGTGAAAGTGGGCTCTGGTTGTAATGTTCCTCCGTTAAGGCGATACTGATAAGGCATGGTACCACCACTCACTAAGACTGTGATAATTCCATCGTCAGCATCGTGGCAAGTGATCTGCTGTACGACTGATGCCGTGATGGCCAAAGTATTGACCGCCACGGTTGCCATTACGGTAGTTTGACACCCATTGGCATCTGTTACGGTGATGGTATAGGTGCCATTGTCCAGATCAGGGAAGACCGCGCTGGATTGTGGTGTGTTGTCATTGAGCTGGTAGGTATACGCTTGTGTACCGCCCATCGGTGTAATCGTGATTTGATCATCGTCTACTGCCGCCATGGCCATCAGTTCCTCTGGTTGCATGATCAGGAAGCTATTGGTACTGACGACATTCCCCGTCATATCCTGTACACTCACTACGTAACTGCCGGCGCTCAAGCCTGTGAAGACATTGTCAGCTTGAAAATCACCGTTGTTCAAGGAGTATTCGTAAGGCATTACACCGCCTTCGGCCAGCACTTCAATACTAGCATTGGCGTCACCGTGGCAGGCGTTTTCCTGGAGCTGATTGTAATCAACCACTAGCGGTTCGATCAGAATTTCAATTTGGAATACATTGTTTGGCGTAACCAGGCCCGCCGCATTTTCGAGATCGAAGACGAACTCGTCCATGAGGACTACACCACCTTCGTGCTGATAGGAGAGCAGACCGTCGTCAATATCAGCTTGGGTGAAGGAATCACCTAAATTTAGCATGACGCCATTTAAGAACAACATACCTTCGTTTGGCATATCGGTCAGCGTGAAGAATATTTCGTCAGCTGAGCTCATGTCGTCACTGGCCTCCAGATATGCGTTGGTGATTATTTCCGAGGTATTATGCGGTACGAGCAACATCTCATTGGTCAAGAGAAACGGAGGAGTACTCGGGATTTCATAACAAACCGTAACGGACCATTCTTCCAGAATGCCGCCATCGGAGGTAGCATTATCGTTCAGTTGCAAGGTCCATTGTCCAGCACTGCTTTCACCGATCAGATCATCCAGGTTATCTATAGCCTGGAAGCTGCCTTCAATGGCGTAAGGTGGCCCAGGGTTGTTAGCACCAGTTTGGGAGGTGTTGCAGGTGCTTTCTAGCGCCGTGGCGCTATTAGGGCTGCTGGCACTGAAACTTAGATTGAGGTTGTCTTCGGAGCAACCAAATTGCCCACTGGGAAAGCCAGGGCGATCAAACAAAGTGAGCGAGCCACCACTAGCGGGGAACAATACCGCATCTAAATCACCCACGTAGGTGTGCGTGACTTCCATCATGACCATGACAGAAAAAATCTCTTCGTCATCGTTGACAGAAATATCATTTTCCACCGTTGGGGTACCAGAATCACTGATAGTAGTGGAGAAGTTGGAGGTATAGGTAATACAACTGATGTTATCCGTAGTGAAATTGAACTCATCGGCCCAGAAGCTGGTGCCACAGTCGTTCATGGCTCGTACTCGCCAGTAATAGCGGGTAGCACCTTGGTTGGCGTTCACCGGCTGGTAAGTAAGAGCGGTAGTCATGCCAGTCTCTACGATGTTCGTAAAGTTGATGTCAGTCGCAATCTGTACTTCGTAATTGGTAGCTCCGCTATCATCACCATCCCATTCCAGCACAGGATTAGGGAATTCGTCTAAGCTATTGTTTGCCGGCGCTATCAAGGTAGGAGGGATAGACGGATCAGGAAGAATACTGATGTTCAATGTGATCTGGGTCGTTTCACTACCGTTGGTGGCTTCTACCGTAAAGCTATAGTCGCCCGGGTCAGCGCCGGAGGTTTGTAAGGTGAGTAAGGAGGTCTCGCCCGGTGAAAGTACCGTAGGGCTGAAGAAAGCCGCGGCACCAGGAGGAAGGTCGTCAGCGGAGAGGGTAACATTACCGCTAAAGTCTCCATTTACCTCGATGTCATAAAAAGCATCATCTGGTTGACATACTTCTTGATCAACCGGGTTGGCACTTAGGCTAAAGCCACAATCGTTGGCCCAGCGGCCATTAATGGTGAGCGTACCGGTGTTGTTAGGATCAAGCCAATCTCGCAAACGAGAGTTAGCGTTACCACCAGCGTCCCAGGATACGGCAAAGGCACCGTACCAGTCGGAGCTATTGTTGCCACAAGCGGCTCCACCACCGTGTAACTGCCCCACTACGCGCTCGTCCTGATCGAAAAGTGGCGAACCAGAGGAACCGGGTTCCGTGGTGCCCACGTCCCAGTCGATTACACGTACGTGGGTAAAGTTAGAGGTAGGAGTTGTACCACCGTAAGTAGTAAAGGTACTGGCATTGTTTTCGAAGCTGATCCGCTTTTCATCTGTGCGAGGGTGGTGAATACCAATCGAACTACTGATAGCTACACCACTGGCATCCCAACCCGCTAAGTAGGCATTAGCGGTAGGTGATACAGGGTCATCCAATTCCACCAATACAAAATCAGACTGGGAGCGACGAGAGCGGAAGATTGAACCGGTGTTAAAGTCATTCAACTGCCCATCACCCGCACCACCACTGGCCGGACTAAAGGGCTGACGGCAAGTACTGTTCTGGAAATTCCAGTATGTAACTAGCGAGGGCGCGTTTCCGGCATTAATGCCGCAGTGGAAGGCCGTCATGAAAAAAGGCTTACAGTCGTTTTCTACATTGTTGACTAAAAAGCCCGTGCAAAAGGTGCCGCCACCAGTAGAGATGACTGCTACAGATTGAATAATATCTCGGTGAGGCTCCACAATGCCCCAACCATCGGCTGTACCGCAAATCACATCCAGATTACAAGAACCGGAAATCAAAGAGGTGAAGTCTTCAAAAGCGTGGTTGACGTAGGACAGCTTGAGGCGGAGCTGCTCGGCTACCGCATCGGGTAGCTGAACTTCGATGACAATCTCATCGCCAGCAAGGAGCGGTGTCCATAATTGTTCGTGCTCCTCATTGTCGGCCGGAGTAAATGGCCCGCGCACCTCCTTGTAATCGGGAGTGTATAACATGAGTTGTCCACCCTTGGGCATGAAATATTCTGTAAATCCTAGGTTGATCGAGTGAGCTGCATCCGAGTGGATACGGAGGCGCCACACCTGACCATCCGGCGTAGATTCCCAGGTGCCGCTATTAGTGGGGCTGAGGTCTACTTCAATGTTGGTAGCATAACGCGGTGCTACACCCGGTCCACGGCGAGCAAGCTCGGCTTCTAGCAATGCCGCATTGTCTTGTGCGGGCATGCGTACTGCCGAAAGTTGATCGGCAGGAATGAGTCCTTTGGCCAAGCGTTGATCTTTCTGGGAAAAAAGAGTGGTGGCGATGAATAGAATGGCAATGCCAAGTAGTAGTCGTTGCATAAGTCCTTAAGGCAGTTAGTTGATGGTGTTCGTTTGGGTAACGAATCTTGTACTAATAACAGGGGGGGGAATGCTATAAACAGGGCAAGTACTATGCCAGCGAGGGCAAACGTACAAAGAATGCAGAGCGTAGACTAGATGAAAAGAGATAGGCTAATACTGGGTAAAAGGAAGGTAGGGTGGAAAAACATATACTAAATTAATGTTATGTGATAAAAATCAACTGTTTACAGCATGTATAAGTTGCTGAGCTACCAGAGAGTGGGGCACTCTATACTAGCGGATACCCGACAAAAAAAGAAGAAACAGTGTGGAACAGAGTGGGAATGGGAGGGTGAAGGAAAACGAAAAAAATTCGTCTGCCAATAGCATTTTTTCAGTTTCTACTTACTACAGTGGCTAGAGAAGGCCTGTTGGGGGAAGTCGATCAGTTCACGTAATGATCCACAAAGGCTATGGATCTGAATTCTCCGACGACCTCATATCCGATTCTTTTATAGATGTCGTTTGAGGTGGGGTTCTCCAGGTCTGTAAATAGGGTGCAAAATTGGTATCCCCTGCTCAGCATTAGACTACTGAGTTCCGCTACGATTTTGGTAGCGTATCCCTTCTTGCGGTACTCCAGCGGAGTGTACACATAGTTTATTGTTATCCCGTTGTTGGTGGGGCGGGCAATACAAGTCATGGTCACTGCTGCTCCGTCAATCCAGAAGTAAACTTCCTCATTTTTGATTTTTCTTAGGGCACCTTCCCGAGCAGCGTGCTCATCATTTTCATTCAAAGCTTCGATCAAGAATTGATGCATCCATTTGGCTACCAATTCAAGGTCTTCTGGCGTAGCTTTTCTTAGGTATCCATTCGTTGGTGGATTGTGTTTCACCGCTGTTAATTGGTAGACGAGTTGTTTGTAGACCACCTCGTACTTCCAGCCTAACTTGCTTGCCAACGTATCCCCAGCGTGTAAGACTAAGTTTTTATCACCCAGTAAACCAGGAAAGGTGATTCGTTCTCTATCTAGATAGTCAGCTAGGGCTAGTATAAATTCTTCCTGGTCCAGGTCATTACTAGACATGATGAGGTGTCTACCGGGAG
>JBCBWU010000103.1:0-25322 GCA_039816955.1 Bacteroidota bacterium | reverse complement strand
CGGTAGTTGTAGAGTGATACGGCATTGGTATTTCCCAATTCCAGAATTTCTCCGGAGCGGCGTTCTGGAGAAGGGCCTGCCTGGGGTTTGCTGGGCTGGTGCAGGTTATCGTTGGCACTACCATCTTCTCTGGATTTAGAGAATTCTCGAGGTACAATGATTTTAGCATTTGCCAGTCTGCGTATGAATCTTCTGGTGTATTCTTCTTCCGCCGTCACGCGTTGATTTCCCTCGTAATACTCCTGTGCCAAATCGAGGATATCCTCGTCCTTGATAATGCTGATAAAGTGGTTGGCCACTAAAAGGTTGGTACAGGCTTGGCGGAGCGTGGGATTAGGTTTTTCCAGCAATTGGTAAAACAACTGATCCCAGATAAATAGGATCTCCTTTCGAGCTAGTGGGTTAAGTTGTTTTGCTTTGGCTTCCAGCCGAGTTGCCGAAAGCTGCTTTTTATGACGCGAGAGCCAAAGGCTAAACCTATACAGTTCGGTATACTTCGATTCCAGTATTCGCTTTGACCGTATAGGCTGGAAGCTGCTTACCTTTGCTCGTAATTCTTTGCTGGCGACTTCCAGATCTTCTTCATTAAGACCGGCCAGAAAATGACTGGCATCAGGTGCCGGATGATGGACGAAGAAAATGTACTTTTTAGTAGGATCAATCAGTTGAGTAGAACGAAGGGAGACAAAACGGAAGAGCTCCGTACGAACGGGTTTCAGGGCCATTATTATTGGTTTTAGGGTTTTCAATTGCTTTACCAAAACAATTGAAATTCACAGTTTTGTGAACGGCCGCAATATAGTGTTTTCAAAAACCTATCCTAGCGCTATTTTAAATTTTTGTCCCTTTGTTAAGCGCTTAATTTTAAATCCTATAGGAATTCATGGATGGTCCTTAAGGGAAATCATTGAGAGTTGATTTTTAGAATTCAATTAGTGGGGAAAGCGACGGAAAACAGGGCCCTGAAGCTGGAATTGTGAGCAGCATTGCCCCATTTCCAGGAGTTAATTGAGGACGTTTTGAATTACCGCATACTGTAATAACATAATCGTCTTCGCGTCCTTAATCTCCCCGTTCTTAACCATATCCAAAGCCGCTTGAAAAGGAAGCTCCAGCACTTCAATATCTTCGGTCTCTTCGACCAGGCCGCCGCCTTCGCTGACTTTTTGGTGGTCTTGGTACTCACCGATGAAGAGGTAGAGGATCTCCGTGACTGAACCCGGCGACATGTAGGCTTCCATTACCTTTTCCACATGTTCAATACGATAGCCGGTTTCTTCTTCGGTTTCCCGGCGGATGCAGGCGGCCGGATCTGCTTCGTCGAGTAGGCCAGCACAGGCTTCGATCATCAAGCCATCCGGATTGCCGTTGACGTAGGTGGGGAGGCGAAACTGGCGGGTGAGGAGTACAGTTCCCTTGGCGCGGTTAAAGAGAAGGATAGCAGCTCCGTTGCCACGGTCGTAGGCTTCGCGTATTTGCTCTACCCATTGGCCGTCGCGTTGGCGGTACTCGTAGGTATGCTTGCGTAAAACGTACCAATTATCAGACAGAACTTCGGAGCGGTGATTGCGGATCATAATAGGGGAAAGTGAAAGTGAAAAGAGTGCATAACAAACCTGTTGCAAAGAGTATGGGCGAGCGGGATTAATATAAACCCGATATTTAGAGTTCACGACAACTTCTAAATCTCGCCCATGAGCTTAAAGGAACAAAAACAGAGACAGGTACGCAAGCAGTTGGATGAATTGATTTTTCAATTAGAGGCTAGTGCCAAGAAAGACTATCGTTTAGATCAGGTAGAGTTGGAAATATTCAAACAGCTGCTGAATTTAGGTTTACACCTATTGCAGTATTACATTATGCTAGTGAGCCAGATGGTGCTTTTACGTGGTGCGCCGCTTGACCAAGACGGCCAAAAGATGCGCCATTCGGGAAAGATTTGTCGGCGTTATCGCAGTATCTACGGCGAGTTACAAATTGAACGCATCAAATACTACTCTTACTCAGATCGGCAGATCTATTATACCCTGGATGAGGAGCTGAGTTTACCAGATGGTAGTTACTCTTACGTGCTACAAGATTGGCTAAGTTATGCAGCATGTGAGCTAGACTTTGATCAAAGTGCGAAGTTTTTGGCACGTATGTTGTTTCAGAATTTTGAAGGTATGCAATCCTCAAGAGTTGCCCATCACTTGTGCGAAAGAGTAGAGCAGTTTTACCAGTCACAGGATGGAGTTAGACTAGCCGCTCAAGATGGCCCCTACTTATGCCTGGGAGCTGACGGCAAAGGAGTGCCAATTATTCGGTCAGATCGCGATGGTCCTGTGCTGAGTACGATTGCTCGTCTAGGCAAGGGCAAGCCCAAAGGAATTAAGAAAGAAGCGACTGTTTGTGTAAGCAGCTCCTTCGTTCCCAGAAGCAGAAATGCTGAACAATTACTGGCTGCTCTATTCAGGCATGACACCAAAACTCAAGTCGAAGCACAAACGGGAGATCATCAATTTCATATACAAAAGCACGTCAGAGCCTTTGTTGCCAATAAACCCAGAAGTATTGAATACGGTATAGAAAACCTCCTTAAGCGAGACCCCAGTGGTGAAAAGCCTATCATAACACTCATGGATGGAGCACCAGCATTAAAGAATCAGATACTCAAAGTCATAAAGCAAAAAGGGCTAGAGGAGCGTCTTGATGCTTGTATCCTAGACTTCATTCATGTCCTAGAAAAGCTATGGCAAGTTGCTAATGCTTACAAGGGAGAAAATGCGCCTGATCGACAAGAATGGGTAGAACAGCAAGCACGAAAGTTGCTCAATAGTCAAACCGAGCAAGTCATCATAGAATGCCGCCGCATCCAACAACTCAAGTCCTATACCAAGCACAGAGCTAAAAACATCAAAGACTGTATTCGATATTTTGAAAAGCGAATTGATATGATGGACTACAAAACTTTTTTGGCTAAGGGTTTCCCTATCACTACCGGAGCCGTCGAAAGTGCTTGTGGTCACTTTGTCAAGGGAAGAATGGAACGCAATGGGATGAGGTGGACGCTCAATGGTGCACAAAAAATACTTGATCTGCGCGCAGTATGCACGAACAAGGACTGGCAAAGCTTCATCCAGTTCTCCATTGAGCAGGAGCAACAGCAGTTGTACAAAATTGCTGCTTAGGCTGCAACCGGTTTGTTATGCACTCCTTTCATTGTCACTTCTACTTTCACTTCCATTTTCACTTTAACTGCCTTAACAACCATTCTTTTTCCGCGAACTCCGGCGTTGCTTCGATTTCTAGCTGCAGATTGATTTTGTCTTCCAGGTCATCCGCATTCAATTGTTGCAGGTGGGCCATGAAAAATAGGAATAACTGGCTGGCTTCACCGCGCTGGCCCAGGTCGCTGCGGCGTTGGAGGTAGGTGTTTAGCTTTAAGAGTATTTCATTAGCGGCATCCCATTCTCGTAGCTCTGCGAAGATGCGGGACTGCAAGCTCATGGTATCCAATAAGAGAAACGGTTCTTTGGTATCTACAGCTTCAAGCGCTTTGATGGCTGGTGCGTAGGCTTCTTGGGCGTGAAGTAGGCGTGCCAAGTTGTAGTTGGTGACCGGTTCGCGGGCGGGGCCTGGCAATTTACTGGTGTAAGTTTGGATGAAGGTGGCCACTCCGTCGTAGTTCGCCAATTTTAATCCTAGGCCCACAATATTGGTAAATGTATCAGGCGGTAAGTAATTGTCTTCCAGTAGATAACCACCAACTAAACCGTCTTGATACAGGGATTGGGTCAGACTAATAAATTCTTGTTTACCACTAGTCATTTCTAGGTGGCTACGATCAATTGCCAAGCGATAAACGGCACGTATTTCGGCAGTGGGGAAACGATCATGATAGAACTCCAGCACTTTGCGCAGTCGCAGAAAATCCTGCTCTGTCGCTCCGGCAACTACGGCTTGATAGCAAGTAGCGTATAGTACAATAGCAGGTACTTTAAATAAATCAGGACGGGCTTCTAAGTCTTCCAATACTTCGTCTAGGTAGCGAATTTCATACTCCTCCTGGTTGGCCAGATAACGTCCAAATGCCAGGCAGGCCTGTCGCAGTTTCTCCGCAATAAAATAATGATCTAGCCGATCCGATACGGCTTGTAAATTGGTGGTCTCCCCTAGTTTTGGGCTGGCAATAAAGTCGAAGTACTCTGTTTCTGTCTGATAATCCCACAGCAACATTTGGGCGCCCGCCTGTTGGTGTTTTTCCCGCAATTTGTGGGCTTGACGAAAGCTGCGCTCAAAGAACACGGGTAGTTTCAGTTGTCGATAGACCCGCAGTGTATTCAAACGTTGCTGCATCGGGTCTTCGCGGTAGCGCTGAACACCCAAAAAATCCTCCGTGGCATCCTGCATACGACTGAGTAACAAATACCAATCTCGCTTATTGAATTGCTTCTTGGGCAGGGCCGCTTTAAACAGTTTTTCTTCATCCATGGGCTTACCTTGCATCCTTTGCCAGGCCTGTTGCAGCGGAGCTAGTTCCTTGCGATTGGAGAAAAACTTAGTTTGCAAGTAATGGAATAATTTCTTGCGTTCGATATTGGAGAGCACCGAGAGGATGCGGAAGGCAGAGGGTTTGGCCATTGATGACTATTTCCCGGCAAAATACTGTATTTAAATAGGGTAAGTTGAAAAAATTTGGTAGTTTTTATCCACATAAGCAAATAGCCTATCGCTCCTAGATGTAATACCGTTTCGGGAATGGGACGAAGGAAAAGAGTAGCTCCACATCTGGTGTACCAGGTTCAGTATAGTGCTTCTTTACTAATCTGCGCGGAGAGTGTCTGAGTTATTAGCATCGATGCAAGCAAAATGGGAAAGAACGACATAATGGGTTTAATGATACTTAAATTGAAGCAGTTAATAGGTCAAATCATTGGTCCAGGGTAGCGACAGACGTTGCGGCCTCCCATCATTACATATCGCTCTTATTGTTTTTCTTACCCTTAATTCTTCAACATCATCTAGCCTGGGGGCAAAATTGCCCTACCAGGATCAGCACATTTTTGGCTATGTTTGTATAGAAACGAAAGCACCAGTCTAAATGCGAATTCTTTTATTCTTACTCCTCATAGTTTTAGTCGTAGTGGGTATCGCTTGTAATACTAGCAAAAACGGAACCGATAAGCCAGCGGAGGAAGTACCTGCTGCTCCAGACCCTTATGCTCCCAACCTTCATGATATTTGGGTACTGGAAACCATGGATGGGGAAGTAATTAGCCGTGAATTCAGCCGCCCCCGCTTAGAGCTGTACCCGGGCGAAGGACGCATCTCTGGCACCGGTGGATGCAATGACCTTTTCGGTCAAATGGAGGCGCTGGGTTGGGAGATAACTTTTCGAAATATTGGTACCACCAAAATGTTTTGCCGCGAGCTAATGGATACCGAACGTCGTTTTCTGGAAGCCTTAGGTGAAGTTGACCATTACCGTATTAAGGACCTCAAGTTGATCCTACTCACCGGTGACAAGACGACCTTGGTATTGCAAAAGATCGACTAATGGCGAGGAAGCGGGCCCGCAAAAAAAGGATAAGTTCAGTTACGCCCGTCCGGAAGATCCACTACTCAGGAAAAGCATGATTCGTGGGGTGGAACGCCTCACAGGCGGGCGGTTTCTCCAGCGTATTTACCGCAAACTCAAAGAGGAAGGCGCTACTCCGGTCTCCTTCTGGCGGCGTGCCCTGGAGGAGTTGAATATCACGCCCGTCCTATCCGAGCAGCAACTGCAAAAAATCCCCACTGAGGGGCCGCTCATCATTATTGCCAACCATCCCTTTGGCTTGGTGGATGGTTTGCTCTTGATGGACATTGTCACGCGTGTGCGTGAAGACTACTTTTTGCTGATCAATGAGATCATTTCACACGACCCACTCTTCAAAGGACACCTGCTGCCCGTAGATTTCCGAGAAACCAAAGCGGCCATGAAGACTAATCTGAGAACCCGGCGGCTTACATCAGAACGTCTCAGTAGAGGGGAAACACTGGCCATCTTCCCCGGTGGCGGGGTGGCAACGGCTTTTCAGCGCGGAGGTCCGGTGGAGGAATATCCCTGGCGTAAGTTTATCTGTAGCAAGATTCATGAGAACAATTGTACCGTGGTGCCTATATTTTTTCACGGTGCCAACAGCAAACTCTTCCACTTTGTTAGTCGAATTAATTCCAATCTAAGGTTGGGTCTACTGCTCCACGAAGTCATGAACAAGCGTGGAAAAGAAGTACAAGTTCGCATCGGTGATCCCATCACCTATCCCGAAATGGCTCCGTTACGGAATCGGCAACAGTTGATCGATCATTTGTATCAGCGAACGATAGCACTGGGTACCTTGCACCATAACTAAGCCAATAGTCGCTAGCGCTGAATCACCACTGCCTCCTTCCCTACCCTGCCTTGTTGATCACGGGCCACGAAGAAATAGATGCCATTGCTAAGTTCTGGAAGAACCAGCTCAATTTGGAAGGCACTCACCGTGAGATCGATCCAACTGGCCATGCGTTTACCATCAATATTGATTAAGCTTGCTTCGGTAACGCCCAGGCCGGTGGGCTGGATAAAACTCACTTTCAGGCGTCGTCCATCAGGGCTGGGGATCGCGCGAATGTCCAGGTTATCCGGACTTGCGATGGGCGAAAAAGTGGAAGTCGTATAATCACGCCCTAACCAGGCGATACCACCAGCGGGAATTACCTCATTAGAGAAATCGAAGAAGGCAGCGTGTTCCTGGTGCGATCCTTGCCCCCATTGCGTGAAGCAGCCAGAAGAAACCCAGGCTGGTTCCCAAGACAATACACCGTGCCCCCCGTTCTGTAGCACAGTCTCCGTTAAATCAACCAACCAATTGAGCTGTGCGGTAGGGCTAGGTGGCGCGTAGTCAGGATGAGTATCACTGATAATGTTGGCCGCCTGATCATTCCACTCTGTGGTCCAAACGTAGCCGGTTTCTAAAATGATGATCTCCTTATCTGGATAGGCCTGATGCAATCGATTCACCACCTGCCCGGCCTCCGCGATGGTAGTTGGTTGGTGCCAGGCCCAGTAGTAGGAAATGCCAACGAAATCAAAGTCGGTTACCTCGTGTTCTACAAATTGCTCTACAAACCACTCCACATTAGCCGGACCCGCCAAGTGCAACCCTACCTTCACACTCTCACCAGCATCGGCGCTAGCTGATCTGATGGCCTGTAACCCTCGGTTAAATAGCGAACCGTTGCGTTCCCAATCCAGAACCCAACCACTCTCGTTTTGCGTTGGTGTCAAGAGAATGCCGCGATTGGTTTCGTTACCCAATTGTATGAGGTCGGGCCACAGATCCTCGGCCGCCAATTCCGTTAGGGTACTATAGAGGTATTGTTCCAAGGAATCTTGCAAGGCAGTCAGGTCATCTGCTACCGCTAGCCAGGCTGCGGGTATAATTTGCTTGCTGGGATCCGCCCAATTATCCGAAAGATGAAAATCAAGTAAGACCTGCATTCCCGCTTCCTTGGCACGGGCAATGCTCCGCTTAACATCGGCTAGGTCACTATAGCGTTCGCCGCTGTTGAGCGTATCGTACCACGAAGGCGTGTGCCATAGACGTAGGCGAACCAGATTGGCTCCAGCATCAGCGAATATTTGATAAGGATCTTTTTGTGCACCGGCCTCCTTGTACACCACCCCACAATCTTCCATTTCGTTTACGTAAGAAAGATCAACCCCTAAATAAGGCTGAGCGTGCAAGATCAGCGCTGAGGAAATGCTCACAAATACTATTACTAAGAATGATTTCATAGCTGAAAAATAGGAATTATGGGGTAAATTAGGATTGGAATTAGAATGAGAATTAGAGTTAAATCAAAGTGAAGGCAAAGGGGCAATGCAAATCAATGAAGGAGCTGTCCATGAATATTTTCACTTTAGTGGTCACTTTCACTCCCACTTTAACAGCAAAACGATGTACAAATCACTCATCACCACGCTCCCTTGCCTCTTCCTCACCTTGAGCCTGATGGGGCAGAATCAATACGAGAATCTTTCAGAGTATGCGAGAATCAATACAACAGGGCCTAACATTAGCATCAATGTTGTGGATGCCGATGGTGACGGCTGGGAGGATATTTACGTAGGGCGTATAGGCGAGGCCAATCAGTTCTTTCTCAATAATGGCGATGGCACCTTCAACGAAATTGCCGCTATTGTGGGTATTGCTGACGAGGGTTTGAGCTATACCAGTATCTGGGGAGATTTGGACAATGATGGTGACGCGGACCTCTACGTAGGTAATCGCAACAGTGCTAATAGACTATACCGAAACGAGGGCAATGCCGTCTTCACTGATATCACGGAAGAAGCAGGTGTGGGTTACGAAAGTGCCCCCCGCTCCCTACTGCTATCCGATGTGGACCGGGATGGTTGGTTGGACATTTACGTAGCCAATTTGGACGATGAAAATGTCCTCTACCGCAACAATGGTGATGGTACATTTACCGACACTACTCAGATGAGTGGAGCACTGGACAATCAATTATCCCTGGGCGCCATCTTCTTCGACTATGATCAAGACGGTGATTCTGATTTGTACCTCACTCACGATAACAATCAGCCTAACATTCTCTACCAGAACGATGGTAATGGGCAATTCACCGATGTCTCCGAAAGCTCCAATACCGACTACGCTGGCTTTGGAATGGGGGTTGCCACCGGTGATGTGAATGGGGACGGTTGGCTCGATATTTACATCACCAATTTGTACGATAACATCCTACTGTTGAACGATGGGGATGGAACCTTTACCGATATCACCAGCACTGCCGGCATCAACGACTACGGTATGGGTTGGGGGACTACCTTCCTGGACTTCGACAATGACGGTTTATTAGACTTGTATACCGTCAACGATAGCTATTTCTCGCCCTATGATAATGTTCTTTACCGCAATCAAGGGGATAACACCTTCACGATTGTCAGTGATGATCAACCCGAGAGTAGCCCCTACGGGGCATACGGTACGGCAACGCTCGATCTCAATAAAGATGGCAGGTTGGACTTACTAGTGAGCAATACAGGCGCAAACGGAGGGAATCAATACTTTGAAAATGTAGTTGGCAGCCCAGGAAAATGGCTACAAATCAAGCTGCGTGGTACGATAAGTAATCGCGATGCTATTGGCGCACAACTAACCCTCTACGCTGGCGATCAACTGTGGCGGCAAGAGGTCTACGGTGGTAGTGGATACGCCTCTCAAAATAGTCTTTGGCAACACTTTGGCTTGGGTGAAGTAGAGCAATTGGATTCCATGCATATCCGTTGGCCCAACGGAATGGAGGAAACCTTTTACGATATCCCCGCGGAGCAATTTTTGGTCTACACCGAAGGTAGTGGCTGGACTAGTACAAGCACGCTTGATCCACAACAGCTAGCGACATTATATCCAAATCCCGTTGCTGATTCTGAGGCCTACCTACAGTTCAGTAGCGAAACAACTGGCAGCGCGCGCGTTGTGCTCTTGAATGCGCAAGGACAAATAGTACGCGAAGTATACGAGGGTAAGCTTGTTGTCAATCAGCAGTTGCCCATTCCGGTAGCTGAACTTCCAGCAGGTGTGTATTGGCTGCGACTGCAAGCGGAGGAGCGAACAACAGCCTGGCAGCTAGTCAAGCCCTAATCGGTTGGCCTACTCTGTGACGTTTATCACAAGGCTGATCGCAAAATGGAGCTAACTTGCGTTCATGAATACGATTTTTATCATATACCGAAGCCGAAGTGGTTTGGGAATCCAAACCATCTTCGCTACGAGTATATACTCGCGTGAAGTCGTTTGGCGAAGCCCAAACCACTTCGTGAGCGGTGTAGTACTTATAATTCTGGTCCTGGTGTTCTTGTTTCTTCGGAACGTCAAGAACGGGAACCTTCCTTTAGCTGGTTACCACCATTACCTACCGGAATCTCGATCGTAACCTTCTTCGGAGAACACAAGATTTCGATCCGGGGTGAACAACTTCCACCGATCAAGGGAAAGAAGAATAATTCCATACTTGCGTATCTGCTGTATTACTACCAAAAGCCAATCCACAAAGAGGTTTTGATGGAGCGATTCTGGCCGAATACCCCGGCAGCCTCCGCTAAGAACTCTCTAAACGTAGCCATCTACACCATCCGAAAATACTTTGATGCCTACTTCGAGGATTTTAATCTCATCTTATTGGAAAAGGAGAACTACTACATCAATTCCGAGCTGGATATTCACTCGGATATCAAACAATTCCTCAAGTTCTGGGAAAAGGGCCGGTCCATCGAAATGACCGAAGGAGCGCAGATTATTTATGGCGCTTATAACAAGGCCCTCTAATACTACAGAAGTGATTTTTTGGCGGACTTCCGCTACGACGAATGGCGTGAATCAGAACGTGACAACCTCAAGGAGTCTTATCTCGTTATTTTGAACCCCCTAAATACCATTTTCTTCGACTGCGCGGAGTTCGATGCCGGTATAAAAATCTGCAAAAAAATGATCGAAAAGGACCCGTACCTAGAGGATGTACACCGCCGCCTCATGGAATGTTACGACCAAATGGGGCTGCGTGACCTGGCCAAAAACCAGTACACGAAATACGAGAAAAACTTGTAGGAGGAGTTTGAGATCCGCCCTTCGCGGACAACGCAAGAGTTGTATGTAAGGATTTGTGAGGGGGTGAGGGAGTTGCCACTAGTTGTACGTACATCCTAGTGCTAATTAGCTTTCAGTTTAAGCTGCAACTCAAAACTCACCACACTCGCTTGACCTGCACGATAAGGCATCAACTGGACCACCTCTACCCACTCCATATTTTCAAGCTTGCCAATCCACTCATTAATCAAGTTGTTTTCTGTCGTCTCCCCTCTTATCAAAATGGTCTCTTGCTGGTAATTGATCTGGCCACTTCGGTCGCTAGGAGATGATTTCTCAACTGGAAACAGATTAAATTCTCGCAAACGTATTCCCGCTGGAATACTCATGGCGACCTGATCTCCCAACAGTGACAGTTTAGATTCCCGGACCACCTGATCACCCAGCGCTAATTGCCTTTGATCAATTTGTGAAGAGAGGCTGTCCAATTTTGCAATAAGCCCTTCCGAGTAATAAAGTTCTCCTTCTACCTGGCTTAAGCTGCGGCTTGTTTGACTGTAGACCAGGAAATTGATTAGCAGCGATAAAAATATGATACTTAGGCCAGCCAAACCAAGCCAAGTGCTGTATTGATTTAGCTCATAAGACAGTCTACTAGGGGGTACTTCGGCTTTAAATGAAATGGGAGCATAGTCAATCATTTGAGCTATGCCCGTGGCAAAGCAGATCAGGCGATGACTGGTAATGTTTTGATCATTGAACTCCATCGTTTGTACAGGAGCATCCAGCGAAACGCGTTGTAATTCCTCAAATTTTCCTCCTTGAAAACTCATATAGTAAGGTGGAGCCTCAAGACTACTTTGTCTACCAAGTATTGGAAGAAGGTTTTCCAGTACCGTTGTTCCAAGATAACAGGCGACCACCGAAAGGCCGTGCTTGGAGAACTCCGCTAAAATTTGGTGGAGTTTATCCTTACGAATAACATTGAGAATACTTGGGTCTTGTGTTATTTGCCCGGTAAATGCTTCTGGATCAGCTCCGGGCAATCGACTGTGGAGTAATTGCTGCCAGCTTGCAGACGGATGTTCCACCGTCTTTTCTAGCACTCCTTTACCCGTAATCGAAAGCGACACCGGCAGCTTGACACCAACCTCCTCAACCAGGTCTTTTAAGCTGAAATAATCAGTAAACTGCTGCTCAATCAGCAAGTTGTTGTGCTTTCGATTGCAGACAAGAGCTCGTATCCGTATTCCATCCTGATCCTCGTGCCACTGAACGGAAAGTACTGATTTATAGAGTATTTCCCTGGCTTTTTGTTTAATCATCATCCGTTGATTATAGTGGGCTTAAGGAAAATCAGGAGCTTGTTTTTCTGCTTCGCCTTACGCTGCTTTCCAAACAACCAACCGATCACCGGAATCCTGCTAAGCCAGGGCAGACCATTTCTCGTATTTGACCGCAGCTCCCGCTCTAGCCCACCTAGCACCACTGTTTCACCATTGCGCGCCCGGATCATGCTTTCGAAACGGCGTGAGACAGAAGGAGGCGGAGCATTAGGCCCCGTGTTTTCTAAGAACTCTGATTGTTCAAAGGCTATTTCTAAAGTCACCTGTTCATCTCCCGAAACGATGGGATTGATCTCTACCAAGAGATTGGCCTCGATCTCACGAAAAATGGCTGATTGTACGGGAATGGGGCGATCAAAACCAGGGAAATTGACCTGCTGCTCCTGGAAATAGCGCTTCTCTCCAATACTTAAAATAGCCGGATGGCTATTGAGAGTGGATAACTTCGGAGTAGACTTTATGTCAATTATACCGTCTGCCTGTAGTGCCGATAAGCTCAGGTAGAAATTAGGTGAAACGCGGCCTAAATTGATTAAGCCTTGCCCGGTCAATAGATCAAGTACTCGATTCACAGCATCGGGGCTGAAGGTAAAGTCGGTACCGTTCTGGGCATCATCACCCGAAATAATTCGACCTCCTGCCTCTCTCCCGCCGCTGACTACGCCCGCCTCAATTCCATACTCTTCCAATTTGCTGGATTGGACATCAATAATGGTCAATTCGATGTTCACCACCGGAACTACCTTATCGAGCTTGTGCAGAAAATGAGTGATCTCTTCAATGTTGTCTTCTGATCCTGTCAAGACTAAGCTGTTGAGCTCGTAGAGGGTGTCAATAACCACGTCGCTCCGCATAATCTCTGGGACGTAATCGGCCACTCCTCTGGCAGAACGATATTGAAATTTAAATACCCGACTGATGCGAATACCTTCGCTAATGCGCGGACCGATCACGTAGGTTTGCCGTTGATATTCGAAAGTGTAGCCCGTGTTGCGAAAGAGGTCCGTCAGCAGCTCGGCAAAGTTCTTATCGGTGACCTGTAGGGTAACAAATTGTTCCGCCAGTGATGATGTGGCTTCGCGACTTGGGCCACCTTGGTCCCTGTTTCTCGGGTTACGTGCAGCACCGCCGCCAGCGGTAGTAGCAGGAAGATCGCTGAGGATATAATAATCGTGCTTTAATTCTTTTGCGACTTCCTCTACTATTTCCAAGATCGGTACATTCTCCGCCTGAATATTGATTCGATCATCGCCAGATCTACGGAGGCGTAAATTTCCACTGTTAGGTGTAGTTGAGTCGCTATTTCTTGGGTTATTGTTTCTGGTATTGGCTGCGGGAATCTCCGCGCTTGTTGATGCCCCAAACGGATCATTGTCACTGTCATCTTCCAGGACGTAATATCCGTTAGAAAAACTCACTCTCAGTTCGCTGCTTCGCGCAAGCTGTTCTAAGGCTGCTTCCAGTGGAAGATTGTTAATGTAGGTGGTAATTCGCCTGTTCTTGACCAAGGGGTCTGCAGACACACTTTGCCCACTTACCTGTGATACTTTTCGTAGGATTTCGCTGAGGGTATCGGCCCGCAAATTCATGCGGATTAACCCACTACGAGCATCGTAGCCGACTTCCGGTTCTTTTACGTCGGGGCGGATGGGCGGTGGGACGTAGATTTGCAAATGAATGATGTCTCCGGTTGGTTGAAGCTCCAGTTCAAAATTATCGCACAAGTACAGTAGAATATCGTTAACCGGAACTTTGTTAAAGGTGACGGAAACCTGTCTACGGATGTCGGGCGCCACGGTAATGCTTGTACCCGTACTTTCCGCCAGGAAGCTTACCAGTTCTTGGATGGGGCCAGTGAGTGAAATGGTAACGGGCTTGCCCAACTGGGCGCCTTCTTCGATTAAGATGTTTAGTCGTTTATCAATTCGAGCAAGTCGCTCGGCGTTTTTTTGTGCCGGTAATGACAAGGCAAAACCAATGCACAGTAGGATTAAGATAAAAGCGCGTGCGTTCATTTTTGGAATATTAAGAGAGCAAAGGAGAGATTTCTTCCAGGGAGGTTTCCCCGTTTTTCAATAGTTCAAAAGCGTTTGTCCCGAGTGAGCTGATGCCTTTCGCTTGTAGTATGTCGCGCGTATCCAGCTCTTTTTGTCGAATGAGCTGGCTCAGTTCTCGGTCAATCGGGATAACTTCATAAATGGCTTTTCGGCCGCGGTAACCAGTGTAGTAGCATTGTTCGCAGCCGACCGCTACATGGTGTGTCTGTGGCATATTTGTAGTGGTAAAACGACGGGGCAAAAGCGTTTCATCAAAGGCTTGTTCTGATTTGCAATGGGGACACAATATCCGAACCAAACGCTGAGCCACTGCAGCATTAAGCGTGTCGGCCAGCAGATAAGGAGGAACCCCCATATCCAACAAGCGACTGACAATACCCCAAGCGTAATTGGTATGTATGGTGGAAAGGACCAAGTGGCCGGTTAGCGAGGCCCGAATAGCCATAGCTGCTGTGTCTAAATCACGAATTTCACCCACCATAATCACATCCGGGTCTTGCCGCAAAAACGTACGCATGGCACTGGCAAAATCAAGACCGATGGCTTCCTTGAGCTGCACTTGATTGATTCCCTCCAGCGTGTACTCGATGGGGTCTTCGATGGTGGTGATATTACGCCTGGCCTCATTCAGAACGCGCAAGGTGGCATAGAGCGTGGTCGTCTTACCAGAACCCGTAGGCCCGCTAATCAGAACGATGCCATTGGGGCGTTTGATGGACTCTAAATAATTCTCCATTTCGGCCTGGCCAAATCCCAAACCATCTATAGACAAAGTTCCTGCGTTTTGAGCCAGAAGACGCATTACAATCTTTTCACCGTGTAGGGTAGGAAGGCTGGAAACACGTATGTCCAGTCGATCTTGATCACGGCCCATGAATATTCGACCGTCCTGTGGTAGTCGCTTTTCAGCAATATCAAGGTTAGCTCGGATTTTGATTTGATTGATGAGTCCTGGATAGTCCGTTTTATCGAGCTTATATTTTTCAATAAGAATACCGTCGATGCGCACCCGGACGCGGGCGGCGTGTTCAAAAGGCTCGAAGTGAATATCACTTCCCCCCAGGTTTTGCGTTTCTCGGATGAGGTCTTCCAAAAAGCTCCGAGCTTTACTATCCAAGGTTTTTACCTGAGCCGTACTCGTTTCTGAACGGCGATAATACTTAGCGATTTGACGCTGCAAATTTTCTTGATTGAGCGCCTGTAGCAGGACTGTTTTACCCAGGAGCATTTCCAGCTCCTCCGTTAATCCGTATTCTGAATTACTTCTACAAAATAACCGCACGGTACCATTCTGCACCGCGTAAGGCAGCACTTGATAGTGCCATGCCTGTTCTGCTGAAAGCACTTGTAGTGCCTCAGCTTCAATGTTTTCCCATAGTTCCATCCGCTAAATCTATTTGCCTCAATAGTGAATTTTTCACTTTTCAAGGCAGGTGTACGAAAGCGCGCTAAAAAATGTTTCTACCACTACCCTACCCATAGGTATAAGTAGAGTAATACCACAATGTGACTTGCTGCCAAACCGCTAATCAATGGAATTGAATATCCCGCTATGCGGTATTTGCCGGTTAGGAGAACAACTAAGAGCGTAGCAATAAGTCCCAGGATATAGGCGGCTAGAAAAGGTAAGGTGGCAAAGACCGTAGCACTTATCACAATAAAAACCACGTCTCCCCACCCTAGCATACCGCCAAAGACATTCCTGGCAGATCCATTTCTAATTTTGAAATACAGCAGGACCAGTAAAGATTGTAGCAATAGAAAACTCAGATTGACCACTGCTACCGACCAATCCAGTAATGGAAAGAACCAAAGCAGGGCCAACAGCCCATAAATAGACAGTGACCAAACCGAAACGGAGCGGTGTTGCCAATCTTCCCAAGCCAGGAAAAGAAGCACAATGATGAGCAACCAAATTACCATTTCCCCTTAGTCTTTCACCAGTTCCCTGAGATTCCCGCTTTGATCAATTTCCCATTCATTGAATGTTCCATCCTGATCAAAATCGACAACGGCTATGGCTTTCGCCACAAATGCAGAGGGGCTGGCGCTGACAATGGAAACGTTGTACTTGGCCTTCCCTCCTTCCGGAACCGTTTTCTCTGGTTCAAAACCCAGTTCGAGTAGATCATCAGTGTACTTTACGTGCATCTGATGAAAAGATCGCTGTAGTTTCTGAATGGTAGAAAGGGCCTGTTGGGCCTCCAAACTATGGGTCTTCGCAATCAGCGGCATAAGGTTGGGCAAGGCAATCAAAGTAAGTATGCCGATGATGACCAATACCACTAAAAGTTCAGTAAGCGTAAACGCTTTTAATCGAGAGCTGCGTTGTTTCATTTTTCAATTTTTCAAATATTCAGAGAGTGAGAGTGTGTTTGGAATTCAATAACCGGCCTTAAAATCGACCACACAGTAGCTGCGAAGCAAATTTCCAAGCACACACTAAAACACATTACAAATATAATGATACGGATCAATACAACAAGAATCCGGTAGCTTAAAAGTAATTTTCGGTTAATTTTTCATCAAAATTTGCATTATTAAAAAAAGCTATATATCATTGCACCGTTAAGATTTTTAAAAACCGCTTTCACAAGCGGCTCTCTGAAGTAATTGTAAACGCGCTCCTTACCACTGATTTTTTTAAGGAGTTACAAGTCTGGCTAGTGATACAGACTACCTGTTCAAATTCACATTTGAGCAAAGGTATAGTATTGCTGAAATTTGAATCACCTTCTTGATGTTGTACTGCATTGAGAATAAAGACCGGTATATGTCATCTCCGAAACGCTTGCTCTCTTATTGTTTTTCTACAATGCTATTTTTCACTTTTCTCACCCCCCTCTTATCACAGGGCAACACCGGTGGAGAAGGAGAAGTTTCTTTTGACGCAGAAGGTTGGAAACGCCAAAACAGTGTGCTCCCGCCATCGCCACAGGCCGCTAGTTTAGGCCAGTATGGCAATATCTCTGTCAGTTATCATACCGGATCACCCGGCATCAACGTCCCGTTGGGGGGTATTGGTGGAAAGTTCTTATCATCACCGGTGAGTCTGTCTTACGATGCTAATAGCGTCAAAGTAGCTACCATTCCTGGCTGGGTTGGACTAGGCTGGACACTGCAGGTGGGTGGAGTAATCACGCGCACCGCAAAAGGAATGCCTGATAACTACAACTTTTTTGATTGGAATCAGCATCACCTCTTTTCGCAGTTTGCTGAATTTGCTGACTATGACTTCTTTTTCAATTGTCGGGATGATATTAAACGCCGGCAATTCTACAATCGTGTTTCTGCTGGTGATATTGACCTACAACCAGATATTTTCAATTTCAATTTCCCGGGAGGAAGTGGCAGCTTCATCTTTAACCGCGATAAAAATATAATTGAACGTGATCGTTCAGATCTCGAAATTAACCCGACATTCGTAGGTGATGACATTAGCAGCTTTACCATCACCACTCCGGACGGTACAATCTACCGTTTCGAGGAAGTTGAACGCACCGAATTTGCCCCTGGATACAATGACGTAGAAGGTGATCCAGCGCTAAATCCCTGGCTACCAGGAAAGGAGTTTGCTTTTAATTCAAGTTGGCACTTGACCGAAGTAAGTGCTCCAGGAGCCGCCGAAAAATTAGTTTACACTTATAATACCTACAATCAAAGTCAGGACAATCCCTACATGTTGCCGGTTAACGTTGACAATGATGATTCGGTAACCTGCACACCTGATGACGGTGCTTCTTTTTCGCACACTTGCCGTCATTCTTACGGCAACGGTACTCCCATTGAAACGAGTCCGAAGATTTTCGACCGTAAGTTTTTAAGCGAAACTACGCTGATGGTGCGCGAAAGTGGGGGTTTTAACGAAATACAACGCGTCCGCTTCCACACTTCTTTTACAGACGACTACAACAGCAGCGGTCCATCCAATCTTTTCGATCCAAAATCTGATATTATCCGTCTGGATTCGATTCACTATGAACGTCGCTGGCAGGCTGGTCCGGACGATTGGGAGTTGTACACTTCTTATCAATTGAACTATCTTTCAAATAATCCTACGGGGCGTTTAACCCTGGGCACAGTTCAGGAAAGACGAATCGGCGGATCGGGTAATCAGAAATCTCCTTACACCTTCGAATATAACGCTGGTGCTTTACCTAATGTGCTCTCTAACGCCATTGACCTTTGGGGGTATTACAACGGGGCAACTACAAATGATGAATTGATTCCCACCCATCGGACCTCAGCCGGAATCGTGTACAACGGTGCCAACCGTAATGCCACTGCCAGTAAGCGCGGCGTGCTCAAGTCGATCACTTACCCTACTGGCGGAGAAAGCGTATTCGAGTACGAAGGGCATCGGGTAAGCAACTGGAACGAAGATGATGAGCTAAACTTTGGTTCACTAATTGGTGGCTTACGCATTCTAAGGATTACCGATTACCCTAATAATGGCGAACCACCGGTAGCGCGCAGCTTTCGCTATGTTGAGAGTAATGGGCAGAGCAGTGGTAAGCAAAAAGACAAACCCCAATGGTACCAAACCTCTAACTACAACCCTATCTGGCCTCCTTGCACAGGCTTTGAACCGGGAGAGGGTCCTGACCCCAGTTCTTCCACTACTATTTACGCCTATAACGCCAGTCCCTACGGTTTCATCCAAGGAAATCCGGTAGGATACTCAAGGGTAGAAGAAATTATCGGAAATATTGGCATGAATGTATACCACTTTACCAATGGCGCCAGCGGACGTGGTTGGGGAGCTACCAATGGCCGACTCACCAAAAAGGAAAGCGGAGGCTTTGCTGAAGTGGATTTTCAAGTTCGGGGAGGCCCTAATCACGGTGATCTTCAAACGGCATCTTTTTTACGCTTAGATCGCCTAGAGGAGTATAATTACAGCTATCCTGTGGAAGAATATACACCACCAGTAGAATTTTCCTTCGTGGTAAAAATGGCTACGGAGACCAGTAATGCCTATTTGTTATGCCAAACAGACGGAACTGCCGATGCTTGTGATGATGCCAACCGCTACGAATGGCGACACCTGGCAGGAATATATTACGGCAGCTGTGGAAATTACGAAGAGTGTATAAACTCGATGGTGTTTGAAACCAGACATGACATTGGCTACGGCTATACCCAATACTCAACCGTTTGGACACGGCCCACTACCACTACCGTAACCGACTTCTTCCACGCCGCCTTGCCGGAAGACACCTTTGGTTTTGACTCTACCGCTGGTGAAGAACCGCCCGCTGACTGGTACAATTTCATCTTCGGTAATTCACCCAATGTAACACAAATTACCAGCTACGAATACGACCGTACCGACTTAACACTACCTACCGCAACCGAGAAAAACAACAGTGATGGTACGTTGTACCGCACCGAGATCGAATACTTCAATAGTTCCAGCATCAAAGCTATTCCCAACATAATCACTCAAAAAGCCGATGGTGGGATTATCGGTGGCACTCGCCAGGTGCTAAATACGAATGGTTGGCCGCAAGAGATCTACGAATTTGTCCAGGGTGGAGATGAAGTCTTAAGAGGTACTATTTCCGGATACAACTTAGGCGGTCGGCCTTTAGGTTATCAGTATATGAGTTTTCCTCCCGAAAACTTTGTCTGGGAAAACGCTTTATTGACCAGCCGTACTTATGGACCAACAGGGGAAGAATGGGAGTGGAAATACGATTATGATGAACATCGCCGCCTTCGCTACAGCAAGGAGATCGATGGCCAGGAAATCTACTATGATTACGATGGTCACAATCGGGTCAGTAACATACGCGCCCGGGAGAATAACATCACCAAAGAAATAGAATACGTAGATGGGGGCGCCAATACGGTCACCGAAAGGACCATTTATTCGGATGCCCCACTGCAAGAAGTCATTAACTACTTTGATGGCCTGGGCCGAGCCCTGCGCACCGAAGTGAATGGTGTGGTTAAGCAAGAGCAGCATTACGATGGCATTGGACGGGTAGCTACGCAGACTTACCTCCCAGGCACCTTCACCAACTTCACTTACCTCGACAGTCCCGTCTCTCGTTTGCTGCAAGAAATTTATCCCGATGGAAACGCTGTATCCTATGATTATAGTGCAGTGGATAATGCCTACAGCAAAACCCGCACCAACGAAAGAGGGTTCCCCAATACGGTAGTCACTGATTTATTGGGCCGTACCCTCAGCATGGAAGATGCGCTGGAGGGTATCACCGATTACACCTATGATCCGCGTGGTAATGTACTGTCTATTAGCGGTCCGGCGGGAGGCTATTCCTATGCTTACGATGATCGTTTCCGCTTGATCAGTAAGACTGTTCCCGGAGCAACAGCGATGGCGTACTGTTACGATGATGCCAATGACTTACTTTGCCGCACCACCGATGGTGAGGGTAATGTTTTAAGTACCGTTTATGATCCCTTCGGACGTGAGACTCAGGTATTCCACGAAGCAGGGGCGACTCCCGGAAGTTCGTGTGATTGCAACACTTCTGGCTCACTAGTCATTGAAAATGTCTACGACGAAGGTGGTGGTATTTATACCGGAAAGCTCAAGCGCAATACCACCCAAATGCTAGGCGGATCAGGGCAAGTAATCACCAATTATACACTGGACAATTTTGGTCGGGTGGATTTTGAGAGCCAAGATGTAACGGTGGACGGAATTAGTTTAGACTATATTATAGATCCAGAGCTGAATGATGCGGACTGGGTGGTCAACAACAGCTACCGAGTGGTTTCAACGCAAAACTTGAGTGGTGGATACAACGAAAGCTTTTCTTACGACGACTTCGGGCGCGTCATTCGCCACAGTGCACACGGTATAAGCACGCAGATGCGCTACAATGATGCCGATCAGATGCTATTTAAGATTTATGATGATCAACTGCAGCGCCAGGATTACCAGTACAATATTCGCGGTTGGTTAACCGACATCAATATCGTCCGCCCGGAGGTACTACGTGAAGATAATGGGATAGCTGATCCTGCCCTCTGTGAACCAGAAACGGGTGAGGACGAAAGTTATGTAGTAACCGAACAAGTACCGCCACTAGAGTTCTTTGAACTGCTCTGTTCCGGTGAGGATATTACTATTCCTGGCTTGGATACTTGTGTGGTCACGTATCCACCGGAGGAGGAGTGTTTGGTGGACCTAAAAGACTATACACTAAGTTGGAGTAGTTTAGAGAATAGCATCGCCGCAAATGATGCCTGCTCTAAGTACGGCGAAGACACCAAGGAGTTCTTCTTTTTACCGTACAATATCGACGGGATATACATTAACGATGGAACGAACATCTTTCTAGCTCCATTAAACTATCCTTATTCGCTGCAACAATCCATTGGGGAAGAAGATGAACAACGACTTGTGGATGACCTTAGTGCTTACCTGCTCAGTATCGATACATTAAGCTATCCTTTTGATTCGGTGTATGTGAGTCATCCAGGTAGAGGTGACTTTGTGCTGCACGTTACTGGTAGCGACTTTATCTCGCTGGCCTATGCGGTTATTTCTGCTACCGGAGGATGTTGTGAATCAGGTAAACCTTGCTTTATTAATGGCGCTCCTACCGGAAGCGGTTATCTTGGTGATGCCACCTTCAGTGTTCAGAAGCTCTTCAAGAAAACTTTTAATCGCGAGGTCGAATGTAAAGAACCCGGCGATGGTAACGGAAGTCCAATACCAGGTCTGCCAAACGGTGAAGCTACTCCTAATCCAGTGGCTCCGCAACTACCAACAGTACTACACGAAGTCATTCTAGGCAACGAACAAAAGGCTTGGTATTTCACCGAAGAATTGGCAGCAATAACTGGCCCCTACACCATTAGCAAGCAGTTGACCATTGACAACCCCACCATGGTTTTCAAGGTAACCGCAGCAAATGGCCAACAACAACAGGCTAGCTTAACTCAGTTGCAGGCTTTACGTTATTCGACTACCGGTCTATCTGAAGTCACTATCGTCGATGAAGGTACTAGCACTCCTGAGCCGGACTGTCCTCCTACCCCACCGGGTTGTGATGAATCTGTAGCGGCTCAACAACTGCAATCCTTAGACGAGATTTGTGCCAATACCGTTACTGCCATACGAGAGGGAAAAGTGAGCTCACCTTACACCATTGCCCTTGTCCAGCTTTGTGATGGCAGCTATACCTACGTACTCAATGATTTTGTCACCGATATTTACGGTGGTTACACCATTTTGGATACCATCATTGTGGATGAAGATGATCTCATCGATGTAGAAATTCGCAACGAAGAAATGCGTTTTGCCATGCACTTCACGCATCAGCCGAACGGTAATATTGAACGCATGAAGTGGAAAGTGAGTAACCGCGCTACCGATATCTATGACTTGAGCTATGATCCTCTGGATCGAGTAATTCAGGCCGATTATGCCCAAGAATACTATCGCGAAGAGTTGCGCGACGCCGGTACGCCTACTGAGCACCTAATCCGTCGTTACGTATTTGCTGATTTTGCACAAACCTACAGCACCGCCTACAAATACGATGGTGGGGGGAATATCACTACTATCTTCCGCAACGGTATCGGTAATGCATGCTTAGGTCCGCAAGGGACTATTGATGATCTAACCCTCACCTACGGTGGACTAGGTGGCCAGCAACTATTGACGGTAACGGATGCGGCACCAGAGACCCTGCGCCCCTTTGGATTTAAACCCTTTGGCTCCCCTAATCCGGGCAGCTTGACCTACACTTATGACCTCAACGGCAACATGACCCGCGACCCGCATAAGGATTTGGATTTCGTATACAACTTCCTTAATTTACCTCAGCAGGTCAATGGACCTGACACGGATGTAAGTATCGTTTACGATGCCGGTGGCCGTAAGTGGAAAAAAGAAGCCTCCTTTGAGGATGACCAGGGTAATACTATTAGCAAGACCACCCTCTACGTAGGTGCCTTTGAGTTTGAACAAACACCCGAGCATCCACTACGCTTGCACTCCATTAACGGCCACGAAGATGGTCGACAAGTAAAACTGTACGATGAGGCCGTTGGGGGCGATGTACCTGGGCGTTTGGAATATTATCATAAAGATCATTTGGGGAATATACGCCTAACCTTCTCTGATATTGATCAGGATGGAGCCATTACGGTGGGCAGTATCTATGATCCGAATAATGAAATCGTACTGGAAAAGCACTACTACCCCTTTGGTATGGATATGACTGGGGCGTGGTTTGCGACCGTGGCGCCGGATAATGCATATGGGTATAATAATAAGGAGTTGGATGAGGCCATGGGGTTGTATGATTATGGGGCGAGGTATTATGACGCTGCAATAGCCAGGTGGGGGCAGGTGGATCCGTTGGCGGAAGGGATGTCTCCATGGTCTCCTTATAATTATGTGTTGAATAACCCGATTAGACTAATTGATCCTGATGGAATGATTTGGAAAGATCCCAATCAGGCCAACTCATTAAAAGAGAGGATTTCGGATAAGATCACTTCCCTGAACTCCTCAATAGATGCTTTAACTCAGCAGTTGACAAATGATGGTGATCTTTCAGAAGAACAAATGCTTAAAATGACAACGCAAATTGCTGATCTTGACAGTAGAATAGGAGAACTTTATACCACGCTATCTGATATTGATGCTCTTAGAGATGACCAACATCACACCTATGATCTAGTCGATACTGATGCTGCTGATGCTCAACATCATGTAAAGATGCAAGATGGAATAGTTTCAATCAGGGGTAGTAATGATGCAATACACATACACGAAATAAGACATGCTTCTCTTTCCCTCAGCTCAGAAGAAGGGTTACAGTTTAATAGAGAGGGATATCTACTACCTACCTTGAATAAAGGGAGTGGATATGGTGATGAGAAGTCTGGCTACCGGGCTCAATATTCTTATGATCCCCTCAGTCTACCTAGAACAGCACGGTCAATCGATGATATAAACCTTGACTATATAGGAGGAATAACTGATGATAAAGGTAGAGCATATTATCCTGCAATTAAGAAAAGATTAGATGTGAGGAACAGAAATATTCGAAAAGCAAAAAAGAGAAATCGTGGATAATTATAAATGGCATACTGTTTTACTAATGCTGATTCTATCTTCCTGCAAGTCTCAGCTTCAAATTCGTCAATTCTCGGGTATTTTTGTAAACGAGGAGGTTGAACCAAAGAGATTGATTCTTGATGAGTATCATAAATTTACATTAGAAATTGATGATCCACAGAAGCACCTACCAATTTACTTTTGCTGCGATACAATAGCTACAGGGGTTTGGAAAGTTAGTAAAAAGAGTTCCTATATTGTTCTTGATAACACTGATAAGCTTGATATACTACCCTTAAGTATCACAGCACGGGAAGAAGTCAATTCAGCTGATTCCTTAACTTTTTTAATAAATAGCCCTATTGAAAGAGATATCGTGCGCTTTGGACAGAAACGTCAAGCTGATATTTTGTATAGCATCAGCATGTATTATTCTGATGGAAGTATTTGTCAAAACCCCACATTAACAAATGCTCAAACCAATAAGCTTTCTATATCCAAAGAAGAACAGAAAGAAATTTCATACTTTGAAATAGAAATTACTCCAAGTCCGATTTTTAGGGGTAGGAATATTGGTATTAGAAATGCCTTTACATCATCATACTATCCTAAAAACAAATCTTCAAATTCTTTTGAAATCTATATCGATGGCTTGACTTATGAATTTATGACCGAAATAAGGTTAATGGATGATATTCTGTTAGTAGAAAATTTTAATCAGCTAATCTGGGATGGAAAACGGTACTACAGACAGTGACATTCTATCCTCGCTATCTGTGTCCAAAAACTATGGCCTTTACTAGACGGAAACACAGGCTTCTCCCGATAGTTATCAGGCTAGCTTGACGGCTAGACCAAGTAGCACGGACAGTAAACGTCAGGCTAGAAATAAAATGGTAATGGTATTAGCTATTTCGCATCTTTTCATTACTACCAAACCTTCGTAGGCTACGGCTGACAAAGCATAATAAACAGTAATTGAGCAAGTCTGAAACTCCAACAGATTTAGTGCATAAAGCATCTTTTTATCAGAGGAAAATACCCCTACATAAACAATTATTAATCAATGACTTAAAATTAAAAACTCTCCCTCAAACCCTTGTCTAAAAGGGTAAAAAAACGTATCTTTATAATGCTCAAAAGTGGTAGTTTTAAATACTGCTACTGAACAAAACAAAACGCGCTCCTTGTCGGGCGCAGTTGCGATTTGTCCCTAGCTTTTGTTGATTTAAAAAAGATGGTTGAG
>JBCBWU010000102.1:0-25697 GCA_039816955.1 Bacteroidota bacterium | reverse complement strand
GCAGAAACGAGATACGACATAGAGCAAGACATCGTAACAAGTACTGGAGTCGGTGGCGCAATGGCCTCCAGGGTATTATGCTCATCCTACTCGATGTAGGTATCCTGGCAATGGGTGCCTACTATTGGATGCGTGGTGTAATTAGCCCAGGTATGATCGTACTGATTCTTTATTATGCCAACAGCATATCTCGAGAGGTTTGGAACTTTTCACGAATGATCAATGCCATGACACAGGCCTATGCGGATGCCAATAAATTCATGGAACACATTCGGGTTCAACCAGACATCCAAGATCCGCTGAGCGTAAGTCAACGTCCAATAAGTGAAGGAGCTATCGAATTGGAAAATATCAACTTCAATTATCCAGAAGGTTCACATGTATTTGAGGACTTTAGTCTAGAAATAGCCCCCGGTGAAAAGGTGGGTATTGTAGGACCGAGTGGCTCAGGGAAGTCAACCATCGTAACCCTTCTCCAACGGCATATGGATGTGCAGCAAGGAGCAATTCTGATCGACGGTATTGATATTCGACAGTTACCACAAGCTTACTTGCGTTCCAAAATATCATTGGTACCACAGGACCCAAGCCTTTTTCACCGCAGTTTGCGTGAAAATATCGCCTATGGTAAGCCAGATGCCACTATGGAGGAAATTGTCGCAGCAGCCCGAAAGGCCCAAGCACACGACTTCATCATGGAAACGGTAGAAGGTTATGGTACGATGGTGGGTGAACGCGGTATCAAACTATCCGGTGGACAGCGTCAGCGAATCGCCATTGCGCGGGCTATTCTCGAAGCAGAATCGGCGCCGATCGTGATCTTTGATGAGGCAACCAGTTCGCTGGACAACAAGGCGGAAAAGGAGATACAAGCTGCGATTGACGCCGCACTTTCTGATGCTGAACGCACTGGTATCATAATTGCGCACCGGCTTTCTACTCTACGCAATGTTGATCGTATCATTGTTCTGGATCAAGGTCAAATTGTAGAGCAAGGTACCCATCAGCAGCTCATGCTTCGCGATGGTCTGTACGCAGAGTTGTACAATAGTCAAATGATGGAGGTTTAATAGAACACAAGTGGGGCAGCGAAAGCTTGCCCCACTTCAATTTATAGTTTATCCAGTAGGTCTGTTAGACTTCCAACTGCGCCTGCTTAGGTAAAAGCACCTCTTTTTTACTGCTGTATTGTTCCGTATCCTCCAATATTTTGCTTAGCAAGCGAATGGCATCGTTAATGTAAAGTCCTTTATTCAGCATCACGCACTCCGCCTGAATTGCATTTACCACGTCGGTGATTTCTGAACGGGACGGTAAGCCTTTTTTTGCCAATCCTTCCAGCACCTGAGTAGCCCAAACTACCGGTATATGAGCGGCATTGCATTTAAGGACCAACTCTCTTTGCACCATCCCAATTTGATCCCAGCCTGTTTCCACAGCTAAATCCCCCCGGGCAATCATTACCCCGATATAGCGTGTTTGCATAGCTGCCAATAATATCTCAGTAAGATCATTGTAGGCACGACGTGTTTCGATCTTCAGAATGATGCTCAATTTATCCATGGCATCATGCTTGCGAAACTCTTCGAGAAGGTCTTCTACATCCTGGGCTGAATTAACGAAGGAGAAATTGACAACATCTGCGTATTGTGCTACAAAACCTAGATCTCGTCGGTCCTTCTCCGTGAGACCACTAATGCCCAAATCTGTGGTCGGAAAATTAATGCCTTTCTCTGCTTTCAGCTTGGCACCTGTAAGCTTAGCCCGGATGATCTTTACTCTGAAATATTCCTCATTACAGTCCGTGATTACACCACCAATCTTTCCGTCGTCAAATAAGACTTCTTCTCCCACCGCAACTTTAGCAAATATGGCCGGCAGCTGACATGATACGTGCGCTTCCTCCTGGACAATACCATCCTCATCAATCACCGCCGGTTCGCCTAATTTTTGCTCCTTGTGAATCAAGAGCGTATCTCCTTCGCGCAAGATGATTGATCTTTCCAGCGGTGTAACATCACCTAGCACAAAATGAGGTAAATCCTGGCGCTGCGTCTGAATGGACAAATCAGTCGCTAAATAGCAGGTTTCGTAAGCATGCAACAGTACCCGATCTGACTGCTTTTCTACTACTTTCATCCGGCGGCTTTTCTGCCGGGTATCTGTCAAAGTCAGTTCATCACCGGGTTCGAGCAGTTGCAAAACCGCTTCAGTTACCGGAAAAGTCTCCCGTGGATCTGTTTCGGCTACTTCTTTTACGAGGTGGATGATTGCGGGTCGAATGATATTTCCAGTTTCATCCCGCTGAGGGCGACATTTACGTACCTTAGGGCCTGGTGCCAAGGCACCGGTGCGAATCTTTGGCCCCGCCAGATCCATGGCAATCTTGACCTTTCTTCTTTGGCTTTGGGCAGCTTTACGAACGTTCTGGATAATCTGCAACCACACCTCAGGGCTATCGTGTGCACAGTTTACCCTGGCGCAGTTCATACCATCCTTCACCATTTGCTCCACCAGCTTATAGTTGTAGGCAGACTCAGTAGGTTGGGTCACCATAATGCGTACCCGACGCCCCTTTGATCGATATCCTAATACTGCCTTAGTATGCCGAGCCAGCGCCCGATGGGACTTCTTAATCGATAAGGACGGTCGCTTACGCTTGGGAGGAGACTCCTCCAACAGACGGTATAAAATGTGCAGTGTATTATGCAAGCTAGCCAGGAGATGCCCTTCGGCATTAGCCAAGCGCGACATCCCAAGATTTCGCAATTGTTTCTGGATATCACGCAGATCCTTAGTGCGTAATGCCCGATAGTAAAGTAGGTTACGAGCACTATCGTGATAAGTGGAGTAAACCGCTGCAATTTTATCCTCATGTACCTCTCCCGCCGCCAGTAAGTTAGTACGGAGTTCTTCCAACTGCTCAATCAACGATTGAATCTTCTGGGCCTTTACTTTCATAGACGAAAGTTAAGTAAAATTGGTCCCCAAATGGGTTTATCTCAAACCTTCATTGGGTCGGATTGTTGCATTGTTGCAAAAACCAGTTAAATGGACGTTCTAATTGAGAACAAGCTACAAGCTCGCACCAAAAATCTGCTCTCCGCACTGTCCGCAGGATTGTACGAACGCGACAATGCCATTCGGCTTTCTTTCCTCGCTACTATTGCCGGTGAGAGTATTTTTTTACTGGGCCCTCCCGGAGTTGGTAAAAGCCTGATTGCCCGTCGCTTAAAGCACGCTTTCGCTGATGGAACAAGCTTTGAGTACCTCATGAGTAAGTTCAGTACTCCCGACGAAATCTTCGGGCCAATTTCGATCAAGAAGCTCAAAGAAGAGGACAAATACGAACGTCTTACAGATCGTTATTTACCGGGGGCTAACATTGTGTTCCTGGATGAAATCTGGAAAGCGGGGCCAGCTATCCAAAACGCGCTACTGACCATCCTGAACGAAAAAATCTACCGCAACGGAGACCAGGATTTGCAGGTTGATTTGCGCGGCATCATTACCGCTTCCAACGAACTCCCTCCCCGTAACCAAAGCTTGGAACCAATATGGGACCGCTTTCTCATTCGCTTACAGATTGGGAAGATTCGCAACTTCCAGAATTTGGTAGATATGATCGTCAGCACCGAGGATGTCTACGAAGACACCATACCTACTGAACTCAAGTTGACGAAAGAAGAGTTGGACGAGCTCAACACTGCCATAGACCAAGTAGAAGTCCCCGCCGAGGTCTTAAATACCCTGCAACTGGTGATGTATAAGATTGAAGCCTTCAACGAAAAGCCCAACAATCTCGAGCGACAGATTAAAATCTATGATCGGCGTTGGAAGAAGATCATTCGCTTATTGCGTAGCTCCGCCTTCCTTAATGGCCGACAGCGGGTAGATTTGATGGACTGCTTCCTGATGGAGCATTGCCTTTGGAATTATCCTGAACACCAAGAGGTAGTCCGGGAAATGATTACGGATGCCGTGCGTAAGCACGGGTATTCACTTGCGATCAACCTCAATGCGCTGAAGCAGGAAGTAGCGGATTTTGAGCAGGATGTAGACCGAGAAACGCGCATTCGCAATACCACTGTGGAAGATCAGCTTCTACCAGTGCACGAAAAGTATTACCAACTCGAAAAGGTGAGCACCCAATTTAATGGCGAGTTGATTGCGATAGACCAGTTTCGGCAACTTCAGACGGATGAAGATACCGTGACAAATTTCTACGATCAGCAGCAAAACCTCATTAATCGCATCAAAACGCGCAAAGGGGAAAAGGAAAATAGCATCCTTACCAACTTCAATGGGCAATTGCAGAGCTTCACCCTTGCAACGCGTCAGCAAGAACGTACGGAGATCATCTATAAAAAGCCGCATTCGGTGGTTGCAAAGTTCTGGAATGAGCGTTTCCAGCAATTGACTCATTACATCGAACAACAACAGGAACAAATCAGAGTACATGAGGCTTCAGAACTCGCTCTGCTAGAAGATCACCTATTCGTAGAATCAGAATGGGCAGAAGTTGTAAAAACGAACCTAGAAGAAGTCAAAACGGCACTGCAGAACTTACATCTCCGACTGGAAAAGCTGCAGTACAGCTACGCTAAGGTCACTACTAATTAATTGAGAACTACTAGGTTTGACCTATGCGTATTAACGAAAAATTAGAACAGGAATTCTCCCGCTTTACCGAGTTTGGGAATCTACTCGACCGGAAGTCGAGACGTTACCTGGTGGCCTTCTTCCGGCATAAATTAGAGGGTGGTACGCTGGAGAGTCCGGATCTAAATGACCAATACTTCCAGTATTTTCGGCGGGCACTAGAACAAATCTTTGCTATCAATGGCTTACTTCCGCTGTTGCAGAAAAATGAGCGCATTGCCGAACACGTCGTCTTAGACACCCTTTACTGGATTCGCAAAACTTTCACCAAGGTACGTACTCAAAATCCACACCAAAAGGAAGAAGAATTACTCAAGGGCTGGGCGGTTACTCCACTAAAAGTATTCAAAGAGCGATATCCGTTTCTTCTTAATTTTCTCAGCGGGACCTACCAGAAGGAAGAATTGAATACGGACTTTTACGCCGATCGCTTCAAGCAATTTTTAAGCAAACCCCTTGACGAACGCACCGAGGAAGAAAAGCAGAAATTTGAGCTCATCTTCACAGATCTTCTTTCACAATGGGATGCTCTATTGCAAGCCAAAATCCTCGCTTACCAACTCACCAAATTCGAAGAAGAACAAGAGGCCTATTCTCAACTATTGGACGCCAAGGTAAGCGGCTATCGCAAAATGGAGACACTCTTCAAACCCGTTACCCAATACCTGGGTTGGGATATGTCGCGCGAGCTGTGGAATGACACCTCCTTTGAAATCCTGGATCATTACGAAGACCTGCTGCAAGATGAAGCCTCCATCCGAGAACTGGTAGACATGCTCGGGGAAATGGCTGAAGCAGAAATTTTAATGGAGGAAGAGACCTTCGAAAAGACCATCGTTCGTAAAGAGTGGATTGTCGATGAGTTGGCTAAAAGTGAGATTACTGGCGTTCGCGAAAGCCAAGATCTAAGTAACCTGCTCAGTGCCGAAGTAGGCCTATTGAGCGACGGCGATACAGAATCACTCTTTCTTAAAAAATACGTAGACAAACGACTCCTCACTTTTCGCTATGATGATAAGCGCCTGGTCAATAGTCGAGACAACATCATGGAAGTGCACCAGCGGGTGCGCAAGAAAGAAAAAGGTCCGTTTATTGTCCTGGTAGATACCAGTGAGAGTATGCATGGCCGACCGGAGCAAATTGCCAAGGTACTGTGCTTGGGTATTCTGAAAATGGCCATTCAGGACAATCGCCGCGCCTATTTAATCAACTTCTCGATTGGGATCCAGACGATAGATTTGTACGATATTTATAACTCCCTGGAAGAAGTGGCCAAATTCCTACGGATGTCCTTTAATGGCGGTACGGATGCCTCGCTAGCTCTAACGGAATCAATTCGCCAGCTCCGCTCCAATGATTATGAAGACGCTGATGTACTCATGATTTCGGATTTCATCATGTACCGTATCGATAAGGACGTGTTGGATGACATTCGTTTCTTTCAGCAAAACAAGGATACAGAGTTTCACAGCCTTACTCTTTCTCGCGAGGCGAATAGCGAAATCCTTAAACGCTTTGATACCAACTGGCTCTACGATCCAAAGCAGAAGGGCATTATCCAAGAACTCACCCGTGGGTTACGTACAATTGGAAAATGACAATAAGGAGTGCGCCAAGAGAAAATCGCCTAAGCCAATTCCCTCTTGACACAATAGTTTTCTCTTTGCTAAGGTGTAGCCACACGTATAAGCCTAGCTATAAATTGCCGTTGGTCAATAGTGGTAGCAGAAAGTAAATATTCACCAGCAGGAAGGCAGCTCAAGTCTAGGTTTTGCGGTAGCTCCATCCACTCCCCTAACACGCGGCCGTTTTGATCAAGTAATTGAACATTCTGCCATTGCAAAGCAGCCACCCCTTCTGGATAACTAATTTGCACCTGGCCAACGGTTGGGTTAGGAAAAGCCCGCAACGTTTCCGCCGAAGCGATTGGCGACCAAAGACTACTCGGCATGGACACATTTTCCAATACTACGATTTGGTTATTTTCGTAATCAAAAACCACCACATCAGGATCCGAATCGTTATCGACATCTGCAATTTCAATCAAATTCTCAAAGGCATTTCCGAAGGCGAAGAAAAAGGAACTCTGTAAAGGGCGTGTATAGAAAATTTGGCCCGCTGAAGATAAAGTACCACCTTGATTTTCGTAAACGATTACCTGGAGTGCATTAGGACCACCAATGGTAACTAGATCTAAATCGCCATCCCCTTCAATGTCGACCAACTCCATACTAAGGATACGTTGAGCAGTTGAAGAAACGGTTACTAAACTATTGGCAAACCCATCTGCCTCTTGTTCCCATAGATAGATTCCGGAAAAAAGCCCAGCCAGGACAACATCATTGTCTCCATCGCCGTCCACATCGCCAATGGCCCCTGCTTTATCTTCAATTCGGGGATCATTTAGCGTCGCCACCTGGACCAGATCGGTATTTGAGGTATTATAGATCGTTACATGATCTTCTGCTACTGCCAAAATACCCATAGGTGCGACTGATTGAAAATTACCGAATAGATTATAACTACCAGCAATTTCAGCATCTACCGCCGGTACCCCAACAACCTGAAAGCCCCCATCAGGCATTCCAAAATAGACATAGAGGCTATCACCGCCTACGCTTTGGTTAGAACCCGTGGCGTAATCAAAGAGATTATCACCATTTAAATCTGCTGCCCCGTAGAGTAGCCGTTCTTGATTTTCCGTGATCATCGGGAAGCTACTCTCTGCCTCCTGGAAATCGTTTGCTCCACCATTAAGGAACACAGCAGAAATGCCCAAGAAATCCTGGTCGTCATCCTCGTCAAAGTCTGCGATTTGGACTACTTTGGAAACCTCCTCATCTAGTGTAGTCAATTGAAACTCCCCTTCCGCATCTTGTTCTAACAGAAACAGATCAGAGGCACCAAACTCGGTGAGGGTAAATAGATAATCTACGCGGTCATCTCCTGTAAAATCTGCTAGTTTACCAGCATCTAATGGGATGTTAGAATCACCCGGCAGGGTGTAAATGACACGCGCATCGAGAAAACCGATTTGCGCATAATTGGGTGCTAAGAATAACAGGAAGAGAAAGCTGAATAAGCAAGCGCTCTTGGACTTTTGCATAGCTGTAATTGATTAAAATTAGATTGACACACTCCATTAATGAGCATACAATCCAAAAGGTAATCAATCAAAGTCAAGTTGGATAAAAAATTAATCAGGACTCCTAAAGTTCTCCTGCAGATTTCACAGTAGTCTCGTCTACGGTTACGGTGCGGTGCTTCGGTAGTTCAATAGTAAAGGTGCTTCCTTTACCCAGTTCACTGTCCAGCGCTACTGTGCCCCCAAGTTTTTCAACGCCCAGCTTCACCATGGCCAAGCCAATACCGGTGCCGGGATACTCCCCCATGCTGTGCAGCCGCTTAAACATGGTGAAGATATGCTCATGAAACTCGGGATCAATACCTATGCCATTGTCGGAAACAACAATTTGATGGTGAGATGAGCCCGACTGATAGTCAACTTTTATCGTTGGGGAGACCGCCTCATTGAACTTCAACCCATTCTCAATTAAGTTCTTAAGGATCACAAACAATAAAGAGGAGTTGGATTCAATACTCGGAAGTTCTGCATACACCACCTTTCCATTTTTTGTCGCGATAAATGCTTCCAATCCAGCCTTTATACCACCTACCATTTCGGTTAGATCAATTGTGGACAGTGATCTCATATCATCATTCGACAACTGGCTATAGCTTGCAATATCCTCAATGAGTGTGTATAGCTGACTCGTACTCTTGTGAATAATATCAAAATAGTCCTTCAGCTTGTCCTTGAGCTCAGCCGGTAAACGACGGTGGATAAGCCCTACATAATTTCCTACGTTGCGGATTGGCTCTTTGAGATCATGTGAGGCAATATGATTAAAGCTTCTAAGCTCATAGTTGGCCTGTTGCAGTTGCTCATTGGCAACCTGCAACTCCTGGGTACGTTCTTCTACCTCTAGCTCCAATAGCTCGTTCATTTTTCTTCGCTCCCGGTTATTACGCAAAAGCGAAAACCCCCAAGCAGCCGCAAAAAACAAAGCTACAAGTAATCCGAGTCCGATATAAGTCCTACTCTTTAGCTGCTGTGCAGTTAGAGCTTGCCGCGTTTCTAGCAGCTGGTTTTTATTGTCTTTCTCCCTTACTTGATAACTGATTTCAAGCTGTTGGATCTGGGCTTCTTTTTCCGATTGGAATAAACTGTCGTTAATTATACGTGCCGTCTTGAGGTGGGCCAAGGCGGAGTCGGTCTGGTTCAAATTCTCAAACGCTTCACTGAGATTCAGATGAAAGTCTCGAGCATACTGTACCGCTCCTCTTTGTCCCAGGTGCAATAAACCTTCATTGGCATATCCTATCGCCTGATTGTAACGTTCTTGGCTGATGGCACTGAAGGCCATGAACCTCAAACTTAGTGCCAATCCGTAGGGGTAATTTTGCGCTGCCGCAATGCTGTATGACTCATCCAAGTACCGCTGCCCGATTTCAAAGCGCTTCTCTGCTACGTGTATTCCACCAACGTTAGCCAACGTGATGGCCAGGGAAAGCTTTGACCCAGCTTCTCGTTTAATCGCCAGCGCTTGCTCATATAACACCAAGGCCGAATCATACTTTTGGTGATCAAAGTAGATATTGGCAATATTATTCGTTAATAGTCCAATATAAGATTGATGCCCAATAGCCTCCGCTAAACTTAGGGCCTTACGCGAATAAATAAGCGACTTATCAAATTCCAATCTTCGCTTCAGGATACCGGCGGTATTTCCCAGCCCGGCAATTAGGCGCACCGTATCCCCCGCAGCCTCCGCTAGTTCGATGACCTGCTGATAGTAGTTCATGGCTTTGGCGTGCATTCCACTTCTGTGATACAAACCGCCAATGCCATTAAGTGCAGAGAGTCGACAAGAGGAATCCTCCGCACTTTCACAACAACTCAGCGCCCGTTCCAAGGTTGCTAGTACGGTATCCATTTCTACATTCATCTTCCGCTGTACCGTACCCAGAAAGTTATATCCTTGACAAGTGTATTTTTTTACGCCAGACTGTTCAGCTACCGCAAAGAACTGATTTACAACCAGTAAAGAGCTATCCAGGTTAGTCTCTATGTAGTGATCGTATAAGTCCTCCAGAATAGAAAGTCGGAGGGTATCGTGAATTTCACTGGCCAGCACCCGCTGCAAACTGTCCACCTTGGCTTGTTGCCCCCATAAGAATAGGGGCAAGGCTAATCCAAGCGAGGCCAACAGGAACAATTTTTTCAAGGTGATAATTTGATTCATTTGGCGGGATGGCCTTGTTAACGGATGTTTTCTATTACAAGATATGCAAATTACACTAATATACTTCAATATAATAATCGCACTAACTATTCTCATCATTAGCGTTTAGTCACCTGAACCACCTAATTTGTAGAGCGCCTGCATCGTGTAGTAAAATCCTGTAACTTCCTTGAGAATTGCTAAAGCCGCTCTAAACATGAAAAATCTTATTCTCACCTCTCTACTTTTGATTAGCTACAGCACCGCTTACAACCAGGTTATCAAGAACTATCAGCAAAAGTCCAAGTATCACAGCTATATCCAGGGTGCCTTCAGCTATGGACAGTTTTTCCGGATGTACACAGGGTTGGGTGACGGCAACTTTACTAACCACTGGAAATCTCAATTGGGTGGCAATTTGGCCTTTGGTTGGCGCAGGAGAGCTACCTCCAGTGCTAAGCTGACGTTTGCGGGTCAGTTTGGCACCATGCTACACCGTACACGGCCGATCAGAAGCTCCTTAGATGGATTTAATAAATTGGGTGTTTTTACTGCCATCGGCATGGAGTCCAATCAAGAGAAATGGAAGGTTGGCATCTTTCCTTGGGTGAGTTATTTTCCTGGTGCCAAATTCCGCGGAGATTATCAATTCTATGCAGATCGGTTCTACAACCAATTGTGGTATGGGCTGGGACTTACCCTGACCACAACGCTGAATGAGCAACTGGAAATTACTAGTGGTGCCTACTACGGTCGTAACATCAGTGACATGCGCTATTCTGGTGTCGGAGGTGGCACTTATGGTTACACTAGAGACATGCCATTCTGGCTCAATCTTGGCGTGCGATATTATGCCTGGAAAAGCAACTGATTTAGATGTAAGAAACACTAAATTTTAGTCACCAATAGAGACAGTCAAACAAAAACAACAAATGAAGAACTGGAATAAAAAGAACGGTTTCGTCTACCTCGCCTTCACCATTGCTGGTCTACTATTTTTAGCAGTAGCACAAGATTTAAGCTGGGCAGGAATATGTCTAGCCCTGGCACTCGTTTTCTCTCCTTTTGGAGCAACCGCTTTCAAGGATTTATCCTTTTCTCAGAAATCATTAATCCTAGGTCAAATGGCGACGGGGATGCTGTTAATTATCGCGCATTTCGCGCAAACGGTTGTGGGTTAATCAAGAGTAGTCCCTCCGTAGTTTTGAAACGGGTATCTTAGCATGAAATCCACTCTTTTTCTCTGCGGCATCAATGTGCTAGCCGTGCTATTCTGTCATGGGCAGCAGGAATACCGAGATATTGAAATAAGAACAACTACCCTCACTTATTTTGGTACAAGAGTTGATACGCTCATTGAAGTCGATAAATATGACTCCAATGGTCGACTTGATAAAGAGCCTCTTACCATGCTTGAACTTCCTATCTCGATTGATACGAATTGGGTTTCAGATAATACCCTCGAATTCATCAACACTTGGAAAGATAGTTCTACTACCGTTACCATACACCAACAGCAAAGAACGCAGGAGGAAGTAGCAGAGATCATTATACATGGCCATGAATCGGATACCGTCCTATTTTCTTCCTTCCAATTGAGTCCTAGCGGAAACGTAGTATCTGGGTTGGAAATTTATCACAATGATTCCACCATTTATCAGCTGGAAAAGGAGGTTTCATTAGACGATCTGCAAACCGTTAAATGGAATACGATAAGACACGCTGATTTTATGGGATGGAGGGGAAGAATTACAGTCAAGAATAGACGACACGTGCTCATTAATGACCTCAGCGATGCTAGAAACGAATATGAAATATGGCTAAATAAGCACCTGCAGCCCCAAAAGATCGTTCAGCGGCAATGGCATGAATATCATCAGGAGCTATTTATCAATAAGTATCGCTACAAGTACAACAAATCTAGAGACTTGATCAAGCTGCTCAACAGAGATGGCTACGGTGACGTAGAAATGTTGAGACGCATTGAGTATTTCAGGGCAGAAAAATAGAGTTCGTTCAGTAGTTAAACCTATCAATCTATTTTTCAAACCTTTTTATTTCAGCAAGTCGTTAGTTATCAAAACAAAGTATATTTGACTAGCGCCTTTAAGGTCCATTTTCGGAAATAACAAAAACAATTTAAGATGAAGCGTCTCTCCATTTTCACCTTACTATTAAGCTTTCTAACCGTTCAAGGGATTAGTCAGGATTTGGACATCAATGTATTGTCCGATCATACGTATGAAACTGCTGACGACTATGCGGAAGTGCAAGATGAGATATTGCAATGCATATCGTGGCTAAAAAGTAATCCTGTAGATCATCCTGATAGAAAAGCAGTAAATGCACTCGTATTAACGTGGCTCACCGGTACACCAAGTGTATCTATAACTCTAAATGGTTACGTGGTCGAGTTTACTGAAAAAAATCCTGATCTACTGATTCTATTTATGGGAGGATGGACTGAGCATGTGCTTGAGGTTGGAAAAGGAAATGCCAGCGAGTTAGAATCCAATTTAAAAGGAGTAGAAGTAGTCATTGCCTATTATGAAAACAGAAAAACAAATGGATTGGCCAAGGATGCTGGTATGCAACGATTAATTAAACTAAGAGATCGCGGAGAGCTTACTGATTACTTAAAAGGTCAGCTGTAATAATGCGCCGAACTTAGTGATTTGCACCTTAGCAAGCAACGCTAAAACGCCCTTTGCCCATCCGCATTGTTTCGTTGATAGGGTACTTTGAGGAAATCTAGTGTTCCTGGTTTAACGCGCAGGTAAAAAGAATAGGTATTACGAGTTGGAGCCCAGTTGAAACCCATCTCCCAACAGTGTAAATCCCGGCGTAGGCCCAGATAAGGATAAGTAGTAGACTTACGTACAAAGTCATAACCGATGGAACCAATGTCTACATTCCAATTGGGCGTGAGCCCCAGGCTTCCTCTCAATTCAAGACTATGCGTAGTAGTAGTAAAGGTATCTCTATCGGCGGTGGTTAATGGTTGAACCCGGAATGCCATATTATGTCGAATGGAAAAATCTTCGAACAAGCTCAAGAAATCTGTTTCTTCGACGGGGCGTAAATCGTTGCCCTCAACATCCAACTGCTCTACCACTTCTTCTTCTTTCCCTTGAAATAAGGCTCGAATTTTCCGTACCGTAAGGTTAGTATTCAAGCGGAAGGTGGCATCAAAGAACTCAAAGGGCCGACCATTGGCTTCCCAAGTAGTTTGATCTACCCTTCGAAAGCTTCCATTAACCAATTCACGGACCTGTGGATCAAAGGTAGAACTAAAGGAGAAGGTAGTGGCTCCCTTAAATAGACGGGTAGTACCCGTTACCGTTATCGGCGACCAATTCAGCGAGTCCGCAGCAAAGTTGTAATTACCGTTGATGTAGATATTATCAAAGAGCTTGATATTTCGCTCCGTGGAGTCCTTACGGGAAAAGAGCTTGGCCTCAAAGATGTTGGTAATGCTGTAGTTCAGCGCCATCTGGTTCCGACTCGAGGGTGGGCCACCAAAAATACCGTCCCCAAAACGATTGATGATCCGGTCACGCGTGGGATCATCCGGTGCCAGCGTATCCGCCAGCATGAGGAAATAGTTGTTATTATCGATGTAGTTCGGTGCGTAGTTCATCGAGATTGTCGGCTTGATCACGTGCCTTAAACCTCGTATTCGACCTTTTTTGAAACGGTAGGTACCAAATATCTGGGTCGTCAAACTTACATTGGCGGAATAAGTTCTAAAACTGGAGAAGCCCGGAATCGTATCAAAATCGTAAGTGCCAAAGTCATCGGCCACCAGCAGTGAGTCTCCGTTCGGTTGAATCATCGGCGAAAATGAGGTATCTACCTGAAAACGGCCATCCAATTCTTCCATGTACCAAACCTCGCGGAAGTTCACGCTCGGGTTTAGGTTGAAGTATTTGAGCAGCTTGAAGGAAGTACCTGCGGTGGCAGTATGTTGCATACCGTAGCGCGCATTCTCCAAAGTTGTCTGCTCAAAGAAGGAAGTATCCGGTGCGGTAAAGTTTGCCCGGGCCTCATTGGTGTAGCGCATGGTGATGTCTTCGTACCAACGCTTCTGCCCTACCCTTTCCTTCCGTCGAAACGGATATAGCGCCTGGGTCTGGAACTGAAAAGTGGGGAAATCCACCGTCATATTCCGAGTCCTAGTATTCTGACTATGGCGAAAGGCCACCGTCATAGACATGGGCTTATCCACCCAATTGCGAGAAAACGTAAAGTTGGAGTTGATCACATTCGTACCCACAGAACGCGCATCGTTGAACACCCGCTGCTGGAAGTTATTGGTCTGGAAGTTGATCGAACCACCCAACTTATTCAAAGGGTGAGCTGCGGCATCCTGGTTATGCGACCAGTTGATCAAAATACCATTAGCGCGTCGGAAAACAGACTCTTGTTTAGGGTTACCATCGGGTCCGAGGACTACTTCGCCCGTCTCTTCGTCTACAATTGTAACAATCTCTTCTTGCCGACGGCTATCAAAGCGGAAGTTAAAATTGCCGTTGTAGTTATATCGTTTACGGTACTGCAAAGTTGCTCCTAAACCATAAGTACCTTCCAGGTAGATGTCGCCCGCTACCGTAAGGTTAAAGTTATCCCCTAGCGGAAAAAACCAGCCCACCTGTTTGAGTCCAAATCCCCACTGCTCAGAATACTCGTAATCACGGGGGAAAATGAGGCCCGTTTGGCGGCCGCCAGAAACGGGGAAGAAGCCAAAAGGAAGATAAAGTGGCGTAGGGACACCCATTATTTCTAAGTTGGACGGCCCGACAATTACCAATTTATTGGGAATCACCTTTTGTTTCAGGCTCCTGATACCAAAGTGCGGATGATCCGCCGTGCAGGTAGTGAAGATCGCATCTTCACTGTAGATGATATCATTAGCCGTGGTATCGCTAGGGTCCGCACTAATAAACTTAGAACGCGAGCCCTTCACATAAATATCGTCTTCTTGGGTGACAGCATCGTAGACAATACCCTTACGCGACTCAAAATTGTAGCGCATTCGATTGGCCACAAAGGTATTTTCACCTTCTGTAAATTCGGGCTTCCCTTCCAACACTCCGGTGGTATCGTTACGCACCGCTTGCGCCAGTACTTCGCTCTTCGCCCAATCCAGTTCTATATAGTCCGCCTTGAGCGTAATATTGGTATAGGAAACAAATGCATTTCCGTAGAGGAAAATCTTCTCTTGCCGTGCATCAAGGCGCATCGTATCCGCGTTATAGTTCACGGTTGCGTCAAGTGCATCGGGTGAAACGGGCACACCTAGACTAATGGCTGTGGCCGAATCCTGTTGCAAAGTATCCACCGTCAGCCCTAACGGCAAGGTATCCAGTACCACTGCCGTAGTGTCCTGCGCCGACAAAGCACAGCAAACTATTAAGAACCAAAAGGAAAAGAGTAACTTTGCTTTCAACACTTCAAAATTACAGATGGCATAGAAGCGCGGCTGGGAAGTGGCCGCCATGTTTCACAATCGTCTCCAACACATCACCTATGACACGAACCCTCCCCTGGTTAGTTCTCACAACAACGCTGCTTTTTTCGATTTCGCCGCTCAAAGCTACGTTTTTTAACAATTCTTTAGCAAGCCAGTGGCTCCACAACAGCAGGGCCTTAACAGTTGTTAATCTTACAACGATGCTGAACGGCTTTGAGGGCCACAAAAGTAGTATTATCCTGGCAGAAAAAGAGCCCCCTTTTCGTATTCGTACCATAGTTATAGACGCTGGTCATGGTGGGCACGATCCTGGCTGTTTAGGTGCAGGTTATTACGAAAAACATCTAGCCCTAGAAATTGCCAAAGCTTTTGCTCAAAAAGTCGAAGAACAATATCCAGATATTCAAGTCATTATGACTCGTGACGAGGATGTTTTCATCCCTTTACACGAAAGGGCTTCGATTGCCAATCGAGCCAATGCAGATCTGTTCATATCTATTCACTGCAATGCAATGCCACCCGGTAATAGCGGCACTGCCGGCACCGAAACCTTCGTAATGGGGCTTCATACCGCAGAGCACAACCTGGATGTGGCTAAACGAGAGAACGCTTCTATTCTCCTAGAAGACAATTATGAGCGGAATTACGATTATGACCCCAATTCACCGGAAGGTCATATCCTGCTCAGTATGTTTCAGAATGCCTATCTCGAGCAAAGTATTTTGTTTGCTGAACGCGTAGAGCATCACTTTCACACCACAGCAGAGCGTAAGAGTAGAGGGGTAAAACAGGCTGGTTTTGTAGTACTAAAAGAAACGGCGATGCCTAGTGTATTGGTTGAAGCTGGCTTCCTCACCAATAAAAAAGACGAAGCCTTTCTCAGGAGTGAAGAAGGGCAAGAACTCGTAGCTACATCTTTGCTCAACGCGCTTAGTGATTACAAGGCCATACTAGAAGGTCAGCCAGTAGAAACCTTTGCCGCAGTCTCATCTCCTGCTGTTGCCCCACCACCTGCTGATCATCCTGATCCGAAACCTGTCCAGTCGTATCTCCCACCAAGTGTACCTACTACACCTCCGGCAAGCAGCACCTACGAATCGCCAACGGTTTATACTTACCCCTCCCCCAACGTACAGCAGCAGACAGGAGCAGTAAGAGCAGAGCCCACCATCCAACCCACACCTGCGCAAGGCACCATTATTCAATCTGTCCCAGCACAAGACCGGGCCCTGCAGCCACGCGGTAAAGGGGATACCAGTTGGGCAGAGAACATTGGTCGGGAACCGTCCTCAACAACTGTAAACGGCCTCATCTATTGCGTACAATTGGCAGCATCCCCACGGCCGCTAAACACTCGCATCACTCCTTGGACGAACAGCAGTTTCTTGATCGAGGTGTTGCAGGAAGAAGAAATGTACAAATACCAGGTGCGAAACTTCACCCAGCTGCCCGCGGCTACCAATGTCAAGTACACGGTCCAACAGCAGGGATTTCCGGATGCTTTTGTGGTTGCGTATCACAATGGGCAACGTATCAGCTTAGAGCAGGCTAAAGCACTAACTAGCGGACAACGATAGACCAGAGCGGATTCCCTGTAGCTAATTTTCCACATTCGTAAACCCCTCTGTCCTTAGCGCTGTTCTTTTGGGGTTAGTGGTGCACAAGAGGCCTGGCCGGATCTGTGCACTATTTGGGGTAAAAGAAGTACCTTTGCCGCCGCAAATTTCAAAAGTATGTCACCAGAAGTACGCACCGGTTTGCTAGCCTTAGTAGCAATATTCCTCAGCTTGTGGGGTATCAAATATATCCAGGGTAGTAACATCCTCAGCGATGCTCAAACTTACTATGCCTACTATGATAATGTAGCTGGTGTCCAAATTGGTACTCCTGTGCAGATTAGTGGTGTTAGTGTAGGCTCCGTGTCTGCCAGAGACCTAAGTACAGAGGATCGACGCGTCAAATTAACCCTTACCATTGAACGAGATGCCCCGCTACCGAAAGATACCCGGGCAGTGCTAGCTACGGTGAGTCCACTTGGTGACATGGCCATTATCCTCGACTATGCCACCCCTTGTTCCGGTGCCAATTGTGCCGAAAGTGGTGATACCTTCCAGGGCCTGACCCGTGGCATTGTTGAATCCATGCTCGGTGATGGTGGTCTAGGCTCCTATATCGAACAACTACGCGCTGGCCTACTGGAAGCAGTGGACTCCTTAAACAAGGGTCTACTTGACGAAAACAGTAAGGGGCCTTTAGCAGAGACGGTGCGAGATTTGCGCGGAACCATGAGTAATCTCAATGCCGCCACCGGGCGCATGAATGTAATGCTGCAACGCTCTTCTCCTGCACTGGAATCCACCCTAGCCAATATTGCTCAATTGACAGAAACACTCGAAGAGCAACGCCAAGCTATTGCGGGTATTATTAGCAATACGGATACCCTCAGCCAGCAAATGGTAGATGCCCGCTTAGACGAAGCGGTGACGGAAGCAAAAGCAACGATTACTAAGCTTAACGAGACTTTGAGCACCGCTAATACTGCTTTGGGGGGTGTCGATGAACTCGTTGGTCAACTAAAAGCTGGGGAAGGTACACTGGGCATGTTGCTACAGGATGAAGAGTTGTATACCAATCTCAATGCCCTGTCTTACAGCCTGGATTCTCTAGTATCAGATTTTCAGGGTCGGCCTTACCGCTACGTGCCACTAAAAGGACGTCGTAAGGTAGAGCGTTACGATCGTAAAGATTCCAACGGAGAGAATTAGGAACCAGTCTGCGTCAGCTTAAATACTTAGATCTTTTTCCCTACAAAGAGGAAGTATTCCCACACCCCCAAGTAGGCTTGCTTCACTTTTGCCATAACCGGTTGAAAATTGTCTTCCAGAACGGGTAGCAAATGCCCATCCATCCGTACGTGATGGCCCGACATATGTCGTTTAAAAAAGGGAACTTTGGAGTTGTGAAAATCAACAACTGCTAGGTAGCCGCCAGGGCGTAAATCCTTATATGCCTGATTGATGAGTGCCTTCCACTGTGGATTGATCATCGTCAGGGAATAAGAGAATAGAATAGCGTCTAATTTACCCGTCCAGGTATAGAACTCATCACCGTAGGCTTGTTCCAGCAAAATGATACCAGGTTGATTGCGAAGTCGATGATTGGCTTGTTGCAGCATATCTTTCGACACATCCATCCCACTAAGACGAGCCTCCGGAAATCGCCTTTGCAGGCGCTGTAAGTTTCGTCCGGTACCACAACCTACCTCCAGTAAATGAAAGGGCTGCTCGTATTCAAAAGGCAGCCAATTTAGAATAGCAGTACGCCCAAACAGAAATGACCAGCGAGTCAAATCATAAATCCGTGACTGGAAGGTGTAGTAGTTCTTAATGCGCTCTTCCTGCTGGCGACTGGCCTTTTTTGTGCTCATCAATGCGAGTAGTTATTGTTGAATTCCTCTTCCCCTTATTCTTTCACAATGCCTAGGCATACGCTGGCGTAGGTACCAACGCGATCAGCAGCATGGCTGACCCTGAGGTTCTCTTGCTCAATAAAACGTACTTGATCATATACGAATGGTGGAATGAAACTTACTTCCTTTGCCGCCGAACGCAGGATAATTCGAGTCCCAGCACGGCTATTCGCTAAAATGGTTCTCCACTCCTCCGCTAAAGCCTCACGATCATTTTCCGCTAACCAATCCTGATGGTCAAGCATGATAAAATGGGAATACTTCCCAGGCTTATCACGTAGAAATTGAGTCACAGTAGTATTGTAATTCGATATTCGGTCTACCCGGCTCCGTAGCGTGTCAAAGTGTTCCTCGAGCAGGTAGTTCGGAGCGCAATTAGCGGGGTATTTACCCAAAAAATAAAGTTGCCAGAAGTAGTTTTCCTTGATCGGATGATGGCGAAATACTTGACGTAAACACTCCTTTAAAAAGCCAGTCACCCCTTGCTCGTATTCATCTTTAAACAATGCTTGCTGGCTTTGTGGTACGCCAATTAGACACATGGTGAAATGGCGATTCACGATCCAATGTGCTAATTGATTGATAATACGAGGCTCAATTGCATCATAGCGTCGACGCTGCTCTTCCATGTTTTCGGAAGCAAACAAGGCCTGCAGTTCTCGATAAATTTTCGGACGAGCCTTGAAATACCCCCTAAACAACCAGGCCAAGGTACCCGAAGTACCATAGTGATAAAACGATTTACGCCCCTTGGTGCCTGAGAAGTAGTGTTGCCAACGATCCCAAATAACCTGAGCATATTCCGGGATTTCGTTTCGCATTTTCTCCTTATAGAGCTCCGAGAACTGTGGATTTCTTCCCTCACCAAACAGCGAGAAGTGATCGACAAAGTCCAAGGTTTTGATACTGGCTTTCTTGAGTTCTAAGAGCGCATTTTGCCGTGGATTCATGTCCACACAGTGTACCTGAGCAGGATCATCAAGCAGGTAGTCCAGCGCATTACAGCCCGCGCTGGTTATCATCACAATTTCACTATCTGGACCAAACTCCAGTAGATCACGATCGCAGCGTGGATTTTCCCAGCAGGTATTGTAGATAAGATTATTCTCGTGGACTTGGCGAAACATCCAGTTTTGCAGTCGATGAACGTACTTCACGGCATTCGATTTTTTCACTTCGTGAAATTAGCCGCGACTTTAGGGATGCACCGAAGACTACCAGTTATATGTATCCTAAGTTTTCGTAAAGTGGAAGTTAAGTAGTTCACGGAATTAAACGACATAACCGTTGGTAGCACAATATCCGTGAACTACTTAAGCCTGCAAATAATTGTAAAAATCACGTTGCGCCCGTACCGCCACATCATCCTCAGCTCTGGGCCGATAAGCATTATCCTGTTCAGCATTAATGACCCGAGCCTTGGTATTATCCGACCATTGCAGATCCATAAGCTTGCGTAAATCATCCCGCAAGTCTTCGTCAAAAATCGGCATCGCAACCTCTACTCGACGGAATAAATTACGTTCCATCCAATCTGCCGAAGCAGTGTACCACTCTTCTTTTCCGTTATTGTGAAAATGATAGATGCGAGCGTGTTCCAAAAGGCGATCCAGAATACTGATCACCGTGATATTCTCACTTTGCCCCGGCACTCCTGGCACCAAGCAGCAAATACCCCGAACGATGAGCTGAACCTGAACGCCTGCATTACTCGCTTCGTAGAGTTTATCAATAATACCTCGCTCTTCCAGGGAGTTCATCTTGAGAAATATTCGAGCCGGCTTACCCGCCTGAGCGTGCTTGATCTCTCGGTCAATTTTCTTTATCAACTTACTGCGTAAAGTAAAGGGCGCTACTAACAACTCCTTGGTTTTTGGCATGATCAACTGTCCCGCTAGCAATTCGAATACTTGCCGAACGTCAATCGTCAGTTGCTCATTTGCGGTAAGTAAAGCGTGATCTGCGTAAAGCTTAGCAGTCTTTTCATTAAAATTACCCGTTCCGAGATAAGCAACATTGGCTTTTTCCTTCGCCTCAATGAGCAAGAGCTTAGTGTGTACTTTGATACCCGGGAAGCTATAGCGAACTTCCGCTCCGGCCTTACGCAATTCCTCCCCCCAGAAAAGATTAGAGGCCTCATCAAATCGGGCTTTAGCCTCTACGAAGACCTCTACTTTTTTACCCGCTTCTAGCGCCTGCAACAAAGCCTCTACTACTGCTGACTTACTCGCTACACGATACAAAGTTATCCGCAGGCGCTCCACATCCGGATCCTGAGCAGCCTCAGCGATAACAGCTGGCACATAATCATACTTTTGGTACGGAAAGTGCAGCATTTGATCTTTACTACGAATGGTCTCCAAAAGTGACTCCGCATTGGCTAGCACCGGATGCTCCAGCGGTGGCCAATCCTCGTCGTGCAGCCCTGGATTATTGGAAGGATCAGGAAAACCGAAGAAGTCATTAAAGTTGTGATAGCGGCTGCCGGGAATCAAGTCGTACTTGGAAAGCCCGAGGGTTTTACGCACCTCTCTTAGTAGCTCCTTGGGCATGGACTGATCATAAAGAAACCGAGTGGGTAGCCCCCCATCTCGATTCGCCAGTGAACTTTTTATTTTTTCCAGTAGGTCGCCACTGTATTCATCATCAATGTAAAGTTCTGCATCGCGGGAAACCTTTACACTGTAAGCCTTCACACTCTCAGTGCCGATAAAATCTGGTAAGCCTACACGAATCACATCATCCAAATAAATAAGGTAGTGCCCGTCTGCTTTCGTGGGTATGGTCAAAAAACGCGGTAACTTATCGCTGGGAATATTGAGTACCTCCCAGGATCGCCCTTCCTCAAGCTCCAGAATAAAGTAGGGTTGTCGGTTTTCCAGAAAGGGAACCTTATCATCACAGTTCTGTCTTTCCAACTTTGGTTGTACCTCCTCGATGAAGTATTTCCGCAGGTAGGCTCGCTGCTCGGCGCCCAAACGGTTCGCGGTCACCAGGTAGATACCGTGTTCTTGTAATGCGGGTAAAATATCTTCACGGAAAACGTGTCCGAACTGTCGTTGTTGCCACTGCACCAATTCCAAGATTTCTTTGAGAATCTTCTTTGGCTTGACATTCAATAGTCGCTTACGGTCCGCTTTCTTGAGATCTTTGAACGAACGCATGGAAGAAACCCGCACTCGAAAAAACTCCTCCAAGTTAGAGCTGTAAATTGCTAGAAACTTGAGCCGCTCGTACAGGGGTACCGTTTCGTCCATGGCCTCTTGCAAGACTCGGTAGTTGAAATGTAACCAGCTGATATCACGTGCTAAATACTTCGGATAAGTTTGCTCCATGTCCCTATTTTGATCAAATCAGAGGCCTAAGGTAGAGCATCTTTTGCTTTGCTGAACAGCACAAACCAATAATTCTCAAGGAATCGTAAAGTGATCGGATTAATGTTAACTCATTGTAAATTAATTATTAATTATTAAACGAATGTTAGCTGATTGCTAGGCAAAAATGAAGACTAGGGTCTAATTTTGTTTCATCTTTTTACTCACAACGATTCCACCTTATGAAACTTTTACGTTTACCATTAATGCTTGTCATGATATTGGCAGGTACGACCGGCCTCTGGGCGCAGGTTACTACCGCCACCATCACAGGCTCTATTACGGATCAAGGAGGAGAACCCTTGATTGGCGCTACAATTGTAGCAGTGAACACCTCAACCGGTACTGAATTCGGTACCACGACCAACATTGACGGCCGTTTTACGCTACCGAATCTTCGCGTAGGTGGTCCCTACGCACTGACCGCTTCCTACGTAGGCTACGACGACGAAAAACAAGAGGGTATCTACCTGGCACTGGGCCAAACCGCTCGTCTTGACTTCGAACTCGCTTCCGGTGTCCAACTGGATGAAGTAGTAGTAACAGGCGTAGCCGATCCGAACGTCAACCGTGACCGGACTGGTGTAGCCACCCTGGTTGGAAGCACCGAATTAACACGCCTGCCAACAATTACCCGTTCTGCCTCTGACTACACTCGCTTGACTCCGGCCTCGGACGGCAACAGTTTTGCCGGTCGTAATGACCAGTTCAACAACTTCAGTCTGGACGGTTCGATTTTCAACAACCCATTCGGTCTGGATGCGGCCACTCCTGGCGGTCAGACGGATGCTCAGCCGATCTCATTGGATGCAATCGACCAAATTCAGGTGAACATTGCACCCTATGACGTAACGCAAGCTGGTTTTACCGGCGCCGCAGTAAACGCTGTGACCAAGAGTGGTACCAATGACTTCAAGGGTACTGTTTTTGCTTTCACTCGTAACCAAGACTTGACTGGATCAAGAGTAGCTGGTGATGACATCTTCGTTCCAGAGCTTTCTCAGCTACAGGCTGGTTTCAGCATCGGTGGTCCAATCATCAAGAACAAGTTGTTCTTCTTCGCCAATGCGGAAATCGAAGATCGTAGTGATCTGGGATCTAACTTTATCGCTTCCCGTCCGGGTGTTGGTGGTGAGCAAGTATCTCGCGTGGAGGCGAGCGATTTGGAGGCGATCTCTGATGCCCTCTTCGAGCGCTACCAGTACGAGACAGGTCCTTACGAAAACTTCTTATTTGACCAAGACAACGTAAAAGGCATTTTCAAGTTGGACTGGAACATTGCCCAGAACCAGACCTTAACGGCCACTTATAACTTCTTGGATGCCACCAAAGAAAAGCCAGCGCACCCCTTCGCACTGGGTCGTCGTGGTCCCGATGCCACTACACTACAATTCCAAAACAGTGGTTACGCGATCAACAACGTGATTCACTCGGCTATTGTAGAACACCGTGCTTTGATCAGCGATAAGGTTTCAAATAAACTACAGTTAGGTTATACGGCTTTCCGCGACTCTCGCGATCCGTTTAGTACGCCGTTTCCATCCATCTTGATCCAACGGGATGGTATTAACTATATCGTAGCGGGTCACGAGCCGTTTTCCGTAAATAACAACCTGGATCAGGACGTATACCAAGTGACCAACAACCTGAATGTATTCCTAAACAAGCACACTTTGACCATTGGTGCCAGTCTGGAGCGTTTCGAATTTGACAACAGCTTCAACCTGGGCTTGTACGATGGCGCCTTTGGTCCTTTCCTACCGGGAGCGCAAAGCCCAGAAGCTTTTGTGGATAGCATTCGTGCTGGCGCATTGGATGCGGCGGTTGCTGCCGCTCAAGGTATTTTTGATGCCAACAACGAAGGTGGCCAGGGTGGTTATGAAGATACCGGTTGGGCCCTAGCGGAAACCAATGTGGGTCAGTTTGCGCTCTATATCCAGGATGAGATTGACTTGAGCGATCAGTTCAAGCTGACTTTGGGTGTACGTATGGATATGCCACTGTACTTCGACACCGAAGAAAAGATCAAAGAAAATCTGGATCGCAACTGTTGTTATGATCCAACTATCGAGTACTTCGATACCGAAGGCAATCCGGTCTTTTTTGATCACACGGTGCTTCCAGATAATGCGCCTTTGATCTCTCCACGGGTAGGCTTTAACTACGACATTTCTGGTACACAGAGCACTATTCTTCGTGGTGGTTCTGGTCTGTTCACCGGTCGTTTCCCATTCGTATGGTTGGGCAACCAGGTGGCCAACCCGAACTTCTTCTTCTACACAGTTACGGAGCCAGAATTCCAGTTCCCGCAAGTATGGCGTTCTAACCTCGGTATCGACCGCAAGGCCAATGGCTGGACCATTTCTGCCGACCTCGTGTACACCAAGGATATCAACGCGATGATGGTGCGTAACTACGGCCTTAAGCCGCCAACCGGTACGCTTTCGGGTGTAGATAATCGTCCGATTTACTTGTTCGACGATCGCGCTACCGTATTCGGTGGACCAACCAACGCTTACGTATTCACCAATACGGACGAAGGTTACTCTTTCAATGCGAGTTTGCAGATTCGTAAAAATTGGAACAATGGCTGGTTTACCAGCTTGGGTTACAACTTCCTGGACGCTCAAGATGCGAGCTCAATCGAAGCAGAGATTTCTAGTGATGCTTACGAGCGTAACCCAGCAATCAACCACGTCAACCAAGCTCGCTTGACGCCTTCACTCTACGGCAACCGCCACCGCTTTGTAGGTACGGCTCACAAACGCTTTACTTACGGTAGCTGGGCAACCACTGTGGCAGCATTTTTCGAGTATGCGCAAGGTGGTCGTTTCTCCTACACCTACTCTGGTGATATCAACGGCGACGGTTCTGGTCTGAATGACCTGATCTACGTTCCTACTACCACCGAAATCCAACAAATGGCCTTCACAGGTGATGTTGCAGCACAAGATGCGCAGCGTCAAGCACTAGAAGCCTTCATCCAGCAGGATGAATACCTGAATGGAATCCGTGGTGGCTACGCCGAAAAGTACGATATCCTCAGCCCGTGGTACAGCCGCTGGGATGTACGGGTTCTACAGGACTACATCTTGCCTAATCAGAATGTCGTTCAGGTCAGTCTTGATATGTTGAACATTGGCAATTTTGTGAACAGCAACTGGGGTGTGCGCCAGTTCCCAACCAACACGCAGCCAATTGGTGTGAGCGTTGCGGATGGTACGCCTACGTACAGCTTCGACACCAACTTGCAGAACACCTTTACCAACGACTTCAGTCTGGGCTCACGCTGGCAGTTGCAGGTAGGTCTACGCTATATCTTCTAGTGCTATATATCTAGAAGGGCAAAACGTGGGACTGTCTTAAAAGCCCCGTCCTTGACAGCGACATACACCCTGAAGTCAGAGATGGCTTTAGGGTGTATGCTTTTAGGT
>JBCBWU010000101.1:0-25993 GCA_039816955.1 Bacteroidota bacterium | reverse complement strand
TTGAAAGGTGCTGGGATCGTGACCGGTAGAATCTATGAGTGCCTGTATTTCACCTTCGTGGTAATAGATCCGAATATCTAATGGAAAGGCAGGGGTGACTAGGTTGTTGGCCCAATCAAGTGGCGTAAGTGTAATTTGCCGCCCGGCTCGAATTTCGGTGGACGTACCAACGGTTACCGAATTATTTCGGTAGAAATCTAGGCGAACTTTGGCCACTCCTACATTACTGTTGCGGCGTACCGCGGCAATGAGATTTCCTTGCGGGTCGGTGATGTCCACAAAACTATTGCTAGCGCCAGACAAGGACCGGGTTAAAGAAACACAGTTGCTTGCCGGACCTATCACTACTTCATTCGCTTGCTGCACGCTTACGGTAGCTACGCAAGAATGATCATTTCCAGACTGGTCTTCTACGGTAAGTCTCACTTCCTGTTCTCCAACATCGGCACAAGTAAAGGTAGTTCGGTCCAGTGAACCGGAGGCCAGTCCACATTCATCGTAGCTGCCGGCGTTAATCTGCTGGGGCGTTATCGTCACAGTTTCTCCTTCGCCAATCGTGATACTGATATCCTGGCAGAGCACTGTTGGATTTGCCTCGTCGCCTACGGCGCAATCTACGGTCAGGGTGAAGGGCGTATTCTCATTTGCGGGATTACCCGCTAAATCGATGCCACTGCCTACAATTTCGTAATTATAAACACCAACCTCGTCGGGAACGTATAAACGAGTAATCGTTACGATGGTGACACCGGGTGGGATTATTACTGGTAGTGGAAAATTTAGGCTTCCTAGCTCTGGAATGTCCTGTTCGTAGTTGGTAATGCTACTCAGTCCAGTATTAGTAACCCTGGTTCGGATCACCAACACCTCCCCCGAACCCAAAATGGGGCTCTCCATGCTAAGGGCATCGTTATAAATACATGCTGTGGGGTCGGCAGAAGGCCCGGTGCAAATATCATTAGATCGCCATAGCGTGATTTCCGTTTCTACAGCCGGGGAAACCACCTCCAGAAAGTAAGAGCCGGTGGAGGTGTAGCTTAGTCCAGATGTATCTTCAAAGGTAGCCGAGATAATTGGGGTAATGATCTCTGGAGTAATCCTAGCGGGAAAAACCCTGCTGGTTGTGATGGTAGCACCCGGCAAGATATTCACAGCGGTAACTGGGACTATAGTACCCTGCTCACTGTCCGTCAGAAGTAACATGTTGATCGTACTAATACCGCTATTGGTTAATCGGTAAGTGACCAGAATTTCACCATCTTCACCGGGGCGGTAAAAAAGACTATCTGCTCCTAATGGTGCGTTAATACAGTCTGTATCGGGATCAAAAACGGGGTAAGTACAGTAGTCGTCGGCCAGTGCGATAGAAGCCTCAATTGTAAGGTCTTGTGCGGGAAGCAGATGACAAAGTAAAAGGAAGAAGAGTAATAGGGATAAATGGTGAGTCATCATAACGGGTTTTAATCTGACTCAAAATTCCATCTTTGTGATCCCGCGCTCTTCACCCGGTCGGGTGATTCTACAAAAACAACATAATAGGATTAACGAAAATTCGATTCTAGCAAGCCTACGGAACCGCTATAACAAGCCTTAGAAGTTACAAGACCATCGTACATTTCGACGACCGTAGCTTTAGCAGTGGTGTTCCAGACATCGTACATCATACATCGTACATCATACATCGTACATCGTACATCGTACATCGTACATCGTACATCGTACATCATACATCCCCTTACCTTCCCATGTGTACTAGTAAAACAGAAATATCAGCTGGACTCACACCACTAATACGACTAGCTTGACCAATGGTGCGTGGCTTGATTTGAGTAAGCTTGTGGCGGGCTTCCTTACTCAGCGAAACCAATGAATGGTAGTCTAGGTTATCATACAGGCGTACCGATTCCAGGCGGTTCATTTTGTCCACCATTTCTTGTTCTCGACGGATGTACCCTTCGTACTTCATGTTAATTTCCGCCAAGTCTTGCGACTCCTGATCGTACTGGGCCAAATGAGTAGCAACGTCCGGTACTACTTCAACCACATCAGCCAAATTAACACCTGGGCGTAGCAACACCGTATTCAACTTCACACTCTGCTTGAGGGGAGCAGAATTAATAGAGGCCAGGTAGCCGTTGATCAGATCAGGCTGTATGCTGAAATTAGTAAGGAACTTCTGAATTTGCTTGGTGGCCTCCATCTTCTCTTCTACGCGTGCCATGCGCTCTTTCAGGCCTTGCATGCCAACGTCAGCAGCGAGTGGTGTCAGACGAATATCAGCATTGTCTTGGCGGAGCAAGATGCGGTATTCTGCCCGGGAGGTAAACATGCGGTAAGGTTCCTTAGTCCCCTTGTTGATAAGGTCATCGATAAGTACACCAATGTAGGCATCTGAGCGCTTCAAGATGAAAGGCTCTTCATCCTGCACGGCCAGGTGAGCATTGAGTCCCGCAACTAAGCCTTGGCTGCCAGCTTCTTCATAACCTGTGGTACCATTAATCTGACCAGCGAAGAAAAGGTTCTTCACTAAGCGCGTTTCCAATGAAGGACGCAGCTGAGTAGGAGGGAAAAAGTCATACTCAATGGCGTAACCCGGGCGAAACATTTTCATGTTTTCAAAGCCGGCCACCTTGCGCAGCGCCTTGTATTGCACGTCTTCCGGTAGGGAAGAACTAAAGCCATTGACGTAAATTTCGCAAGTGCTCCAGCCTTCGGGTTCTACAAAAAGTTGGTGACGATCACGGTCTGCAAAACGGTCAATCTTGTCCTCGATAGAAGGGCAATAGCGCGGCCCCAAGCCGCGGATGCGGCCATTGAACATAGGCGACCGATCAAAACCAGTCTTTAAGGTTTCGTGCACCTCAGGGCTCGTATAAGCAACGTGGCACGGAAGCTGCTTTTCCAAAGGAGGCGTATCTGTATAACTAAAACCACTTGGGTTTTCGTCGCCGATCTGGATATCCATTTTGCTGTAGTCCAGGCTACGCCCGTCAATACGCGGAGGGGTCCCGGTTTTCATCCGACCTGCTTCAAAGCCCAGTTCCAAGAGTTGCTCAGTAATGCCCGTTGCTGCCCGTTCACCGGCGCGGCCGCCGCCGAACTGCTTTTCACCAATGTGGATCAATCCGTTGAGAAAGGTACCGTTAGTCAATACAACTGACTTTGCTGGAATTTCTAAACCGATGCCCGTACGGACACCCACAACGCGCTCCCCTTTAACCACGATGCCGGTAATCATCTCTTGCCAGAAGTCGATGTTTTCGTGTGCCTCTAGCATTTCGCGCCATTTGGCAGCAAAAAGCATTCGGTCACTTTGGGCCCGTGGGCTCCACATGGCAGGACCTTTAGACTTATTGAGCATACGAAACTGTACGGCCGTATGATCAGTCACAATGCCGGAGTAACCTCCTAGAGCGTCAATCTCTCGGACAATCTGCCCTTTAGCCACCCCACCCATTGCGGGGTTACAAGACATCTGGGCGATGGTCTGCATATTCATCGTAGCCAACATCACTTGAGACCCCATGTTGGCGGCAGCTACTGCTGCTTCACAACCCGCGTGTCCCGCACCCACCACTACTACGTCGTACTCTGGAAACATAGACTCTGAAAAAATTTACGTTCTGCTCTTATTGAGGCTTCTAAAACGACCCGCAAAAATAAGGATAATTCCTTGATCCATAAACAGCTGTAATGAGGAAATTGGTTTCCTGAAACCCACGTAAAAAAGCAGGGACTTAGAATGCTGCCTAAACCTTTGATTTTTCCTTCTTTGTATGGGTTTGTTTAGTAAAATTCCGAAGTGGAAGCAGCATAATTGCGCTTTGCCGGGTCTAATAGTCATAAGAAGTCATTTGAAACCGACTGTTTTCCTTCAAATGATACGAAAGTGCGGAATTACAGCCGCACGCTTTCCTGTTAATCAACGCGTTTTGGGATTAGTACAAAAAATCTTTGCCTGTACTCAGGTAAAGATGAATTTCTATTGCAATTATCCAACTAACCCCTCATCTATGATGACACCCATGTACCGATCGATAATTTTCGCTTTATCGCTCTCCGCTGTTTTTTTCTTATCGAACTCGAGTGCTAACGCTCAGGAGCAAGTCTTCATTTTTGGAGATCAATATTTGTGTCCTGGCCAGTGTGGTGCTTGGTTTATAGAATTTCCTACCTCAGACGATTACCTCTATGAATGGCAGTTTGTGGGCGCCAATGGCTTCTTTTTTGAAATTACCACTGAAGGCTACGAACCAGTCACTACATGCGATTTGTTTGAGCCGGGTAGTTATTCAATTGAAGTTACAGTCTTTAGTCCAGATGGAGTTATTATAGCCCAGGGAGGTTATGAATTCTTTGTGGATTTTGAAGGGGATCTGTTTGGCGAAGTATACGGGACGCATACCACGGAATGTGAACAAGATACCTTTGCGTTTACTTTTCCGGGAGGTCTAAATGACTGTTATGAAGTTTGTGTAGGTACCGTCTCGACGATTTCTCTCGATGAAATTTTATTAAGTGGCGGAATATCGGATAGCCTTATCATATCTCAAGGGCAATGGTCGGTATCTAATGGTACTATTCAGCCCAATGGTAGTACAGGAGGAGATGCAAATTTCAATATCCCAGAGGTATTCGCCTCATCCGGTCAGGAAGTCTGCTTACCCATTACCGTCAATAACTTTGACAATATCGCAGGTGGGCAGTTCAGTATTAATTACAACGCTGCAATTTTGACCAATGTAGCTGCTACATCGGTCACTAATGAGATTCCTGGATTTTCAATAGAATCAATCAGCTTTCCTACACCTGGAAGTGTGACGGTTTCTTGGTCGAGTGTGGGTACGGCTACTACATTACCAGATGGTAGCGAGTTATTCGAGCTCTGTTTCTTCGTCAGCGGTACTACCTCCTCGGCGGTACTCTTTTCCAGCGCTCCTACCCCGGCAGAAATCATTGATGGCAATGGCAATGTGGTTCCGTTCGATGGCAGTAGTGGAGCCGTAATTATCGGTACTGCTCCGCCAGAAGTAATCACCATTTTATGGGACGAAGAAGGACCAGGTTTTGCGAGTTTTAATTTCTGGACGGTTACCCCAAATGGCTGTGAAGTTTTTTCCAGTATTGATTTTTGTTTCGATGTAGTGCCACCTCCTCCAGCTGACTTTACGACCCAACCTCCAGCCGGGCCATCTGGGATTTTAGAAATTTGCGAAGGCCAAACGGTATTTTTTACCGCGGAATCAACCGAAGCTGATGCCTATTTATGGGACTTTGGTGATGGTGGTGGATCATCTTTACAGAACCCACAATACACCTTTGCTAGCGCGGGTACTTTCGAGGTAGAATTGATCACCAGTGCGGGTTGTAACTGCGCTGATACGTCTCAGTTAACGGTTGTGGTAGAAGGTAATGATGCGCCCTTTGTGGATTGTGTAGCTACGATCTGTGAGGGAACCTCTGTTACTTACACTGCCAACACCGGCTGCAGCAATTACGTGTGGGAGATTAGTGGGAACGGAACTGTATTAGATGGTGGAGGTACCAGCGATGACTTCATTACTATACAATGGGGTGGTGGTCCAATAGGTGAAATTACCTTGGATACTGATGGCTGTCCGGATCTGAGTGATTGTACCGAGGCCGCTTACTTACAGATCCCAATCATATCAAACACTACGGTAATTGATGGCCCACAGCAGGTGTGTCGTGGAGATCAATCCGTGTATAGCGTTCCCCCCTTTGAGGGAACAGAATTTACCTGGAGTGTTACCTCTTTTGGTACCATCATTGATGGACAAGGAACACCTACTGTGACAATCGAGTGGTTTGATGGCTTTATTCCTCCTGGTGCGCAACAAGTGAGTGTAGACTACAATAACTGTTATCTGGAATGTGGTGGTAGCGCAAGCTTGGAAGTATTCGTTCGTCCTGAGTTTTACCTCACAGGAGAAATTGAGTTATGTGCGGATGGTTCAGCGGAGTACAGCGTCATTAATACCCAAACGAATACGGGTTTCCCCGCCAATTTCGAAGTACAGGCCGCTGATGGAACAGTGGTCTGGACAAGCCCCGGAGCAGGGAGCAACTTTACGATTGACTGGACTTTTGGTGCAGGAACCTATACTGTTTTAGCTACACCACAGGACCCTAGTGGCTATTGTGTAGCTGCTGCAGAATTGCCGGTAAATATTTTACCTGCTCCCCCCGCGGTGACGGCTATAATTGGACAAAGTGATATCTGTGCCGGCATTGCGTATGCCTACAGTATTGATGATCCTGTTGATGGCGAACGCTACCGCTGGACGATCAATAATGCCGGTACGGTAACGGAAAGAGAAGGAACTACGATTGCTGTTACCTGGCAGGCGGGTGGTCCCTATGCATTGAGTGTAGTGCGTTTAACCCCACCGCTATTTTGTAGCTCTTCAGAAACGAGTCTAGCTATCACTCCAGTAAGCAGTTTTGCCATTAGTGGTGATGATCAAGTTTGTTTGGATCAAATTGCTGCTTATACCAGTGATCAGACGGGGGATGTATTTTATGACTGGTCGATCAGTCCGGGCAGTGCAGGAACAATAACAGGATCTCCAGCCGACGCGAATATCGAGGTGCTTTGGCACAGCGCTGGCCCCGCGACGGTACTATTGGATATTTGTGGCCAACAAGAGACGTTCACTGTGAACGTAAACGCGCCCCCTCAACCTACGGTGAATGCCCCGGCTGCGCTTTGCCCGGGCAGCACCGCTATGGTTAGTACTGCGGTGGCCTACAGTACATATTCCTGGCAAGATGAGGAAGGCAATGAACTGTCTACTGATCCTACTCCCGATTTGGGTGGTGGTTACTACCGTGTAGAAGTAACGGATGCTTTTGGTTGCTTAGGCCGCGAGACTTTCCAGATTTATGAGTATCCAGAATCTCAAATCAGTATCAGTACACCCGACTTTACCATCTTTTGTAACGTAGCGCCCTTCAGCCGCCTTTATGCGGTTAATACAGAAGATGGTTATAACTACCAATGGTTCCAGGATGGTACGCCGCTAGCTGGTGAAACCAGTTCTACCTACACGGCTATGGCACTTGGCAATTACTGGGTGGATATCATTGATGAGAACGGCTGTTCTTTCTCTTCTAATACCATTACGCTAGAGAATAATTGTGGCTCGGGTCAAGGTACCGGAGGTGGACCTAATTGTAATAACCCCGATCACAGCTTCACCAGTATGGATAATGGAGCCTGTGATGATCGATCCTACACGGCCATTGCGGATGGAAACATCCCCGGAAGTGTCTTCTGGATTTTTGATGATCCAGATAGTGGTGCCAATAACACAGCGACTGGTGAGAACGTGAGCCACTTGTTCTCCAAGCCTGGCTTCTACCGTATTTTTATGTTTGCCAATTACGATAACATGGGGACGCCGGTAACCTGTGTCACAATGATCCCCGATACAGTATTGGCGGTAGCGGAATTTGATTACGATGGTGTTTGTCCCGGCGCACCCGTCCAGTTTTATGATTTAACGACTTACCTCGACTTAGCGAACATTGTAAGCTGGGATTGGGACTTCGGTGACCCAGCCAGCGGCGGCGATAATACTTCCACGGATAAAGACCCAATCCATACCTTCTCTGCGGATGGAGATTACACCGTTACTTTGACAGTAACTATGTCTTCTGGTTGTACTACCACACGCAGCCAAACTGTGAGCATTTTCCCGTATCCCTTTACCAACTTTGCTGAACCTGATGTGAGCTGTGCTATGACCAGCCTTGAATTCATCGCGGATGTAGAAGCCACTGTATCTGATGTAGTTTGGGACTTTGGCGAACCTGCCAGCGGTGATGCCAACAGCTCTATCTTATTCAATTCTTTCCACAGCTACGGTGCTCCTGGTAGCTACAACGTGAGCCTGGAAGCCACCAGTATCTATGGTTGTGTCAACACTTTTGACCGCACCATCGATATTGAGCCGAACAACTTGAGTGGGGAGATTGACCCGGCGGGACTTTCTACCCTTTGCGAAGGAGATGATTTACTCTTAACGGCGCCAGCGAGCACTGCTGTAAGTTGGCTGTGGTCAACAATGGAGGATACGCAAAGCATTAGTGTAAATGAAGCAGGGACCTATAGTGTGTTATTGACGGATGCTGAAGGCTGTACTTACACACCAGCACCTGCGGTGGTAGATATTATTCCAGCGCCGCAAAGCCCTATCCGTGCCGTGGAATACAATGATTTTAATCAACCCATTAGCTACACTTACGATACGCTCTATGTGTGCTTTGGCGAAGATGTATTTCTAGAGACCATCACCAATACCGGTTATACCTATCAATGGTCTTCTGGTGATACAGATGAGGATACGGAGTTTACAGAAGATCGGGGGAATCTGCTTGCCCCGGGTGAGCACCTGATTACACTGGATGTAACAGATACGAGCACAGGCTGTAGCGCGGTAGAATCATTCTTGGTTGTGGTGCGGCCTACACCGGATATTCCCGTTCTGGATGCTGGTGGAGGAGCGTTATGTTCAGGCACCAGCCATACGATATCCATTACCAACACGGCGAGCGATCTTGTCTACTTCTGGAGTAATGGTGACACGGGCACATCTGTAACTACCGATGAAGCGGGCGAATACTTCGTCACGGCAGTAAATATTTTCGGTTGTCGGAGTGAAAGTGAAGTGACAGAAGTACTGGAAGGCCCACAAGTGAGTTTGGTGCCAAATGGTTGCTTTACGCGCTGTGCACCCGATACACTTTGCCTGCCTACTATCCCGGATGTAGTAAGTTATCAATGGTATCAAGATGGAATGGCCATCCCATCACCAGAGGGCACGATTCCGAACTTGGTGATTATGGAGAGCGGCAGCTATACGCTGGAAATGGAAGATGTAGATGGTTGTGTACAGACCAGCAGTCCACTCAATATCGATATCCTACCAGGCTTTGGTACTATTTTTGGCAATGTCTTCTTTGACCTGGATGATGATGAAACCATTAGTGCTGGTGACGGCCCGGCGGAAGATATTCCGGTGGAAATCGTAGGAGACTTAGGTCTGACAGATGTGGCGATTACCGATGAAAACGGAATCTATGGTTTTGTGAATATCCCAGAGGATGATTATACCTTGAGTATCGACTCACTGGATGTACCCGCTGGTTGGACACCACAGATCAGCAGCATTGATACCACCTTTGTGGGATGTGATCAAGAGATTACCATTGATTGGTTGCTGATTAGAGCATGTGATTTTGATACCAATTTCGTGGCTAATGTTTGCCAGGGTGAGGACTTTATGTTTCAAGGGGTAGCTTATCCTGTTGGCAGTGATAATGTGGTGCAGAGTAACGGTGCTACAGGCTGTGACACCACCTTCATGTTTACAGTGGCGGCTCTGCCTACGACAACTGAAACACTAGCGGTGAGTGTCTGTACCGGAGAAACCTACAACTATCAAGGAACGGAATATCCTGCCGGTACCGATGAGACCATCGTATTGATGAATGCGGCGGGTTGTGACTCTGTGATTCAGCTACAGGTGTTAGCTTCTCCAGCTATAGATTTTGATTTTGCGGTAGCGGAAAGTTGTCTCGATTTTGCTTCGGGTACTTTGGCCGTTACGGTGAATGATGGAGTAGGACCATTTGTCTACGCCATTGATGATGGCAGTTTCCAAACCAATGCTGATTTTCAGGGCTTGGAAGTAGGGCCTTACAGTTTGACCGTGGAGGATGCTAATGGTTGTCAGGAAACAGAAGACTTTACGGTACAGGCGTTGCCTAGCCTTGTAGTGAACTTACAAGATCAAATCCTTCCTTGTAGTAGTCCCGAAATTCAACTGGTGCCGGAAATCATAAGCGGTGATGACGGGTTCCTACAGTTCTTATGGAGTGATGGAGTCGCTACCTTAGAGCGCCCGGTCAGTGCACCCGGAACTTTGGAACTGGAAGTAAGCAATGGTTGCGAATTGGTGAGCGTACCTGTAACTATTGAACCAGAGATTTCCGCCCAAAGTGATTTGATCTATGTACCTAATGCCTTTTCACCTAACAATGATGGTGTAAATGATGACTTCCGCTTGTTCCCAAGCGATAATGCTTTAGTAGAAGAGCTCGATTTTCAGGTGTTTGATCGCTGGGGAAGTATGTTGTTCGATGCGCAATCTTGGGATGATGCTTGGACGGGCGTCAATAAGGGCCAACGTGCTTCTTCTGGTACCTACATTTGGCGCCTGGAGGCAAAAATAAATCTGTGCGGCCAACTGCTTGATGTAGTTGAGCACGGCGAAATTATATTGGTTCGCTAAGTGTGGTGCCGTAACCCATAGACCGGACATCTGAAAGGGTAAAAAGTTGGTTGGGGGAGGCAGCACACGTTTTTTAGAACCGGGAAGGAAATACTTATAATTTCCCTTTTAGCGGATGGAATGCGACAGCTTTCATCCGCTTTTTTTACCTTTGGAAACTGCCTTCGAGAGGGCTTTTATATCTAATGTATTAGTGCTCGTCAAAAATTAATTTCCCTCCTTTGGTTTAGGCTTTTAGCTCGAATAAACTCATTGACAATCCTTTTTTTCTTCGCTAAAAACCTAAAGTCGGGAATTAATTGTTCGACTGTTAATAAAACAAAATAGAACTACTATATGTCTTTTGAAATGACCGGAAAGCTTCACAAGAAGTACGATACTGAAAACAAAACTGACAGTTTTCAAGCTCGTGAATTTGTGGTGATTATGGAAAGTGGGAATTACCCGCAATACATCAAATTTCAATTAACCCAAGATCGCTGTGCACTCTTAGATCCCTTTGAGGAAGGGCACGAAATCAAGGTGCACTTTGATTTGCGCGGTCGCGAATGGAATGGTAAGTACTTCACTAACCTAAATGCGTGGCGCCTCGAGGCTTCTACTGCAGCTACTGCTCCTGCCGCTCCCGCTGGTGAGGACAACTTCTTCCCTGCCGCTGACGACGAGCCAAGTGTGGCAGCAGATGATGATTTGCCATTCTAATTAAAGTGAGGTTTGTCCAAAGGTAAATTTGTTGATTGGTCAATGCTTTTGCAAACCTCACTGTATTAGGTGCTTAGTAAATAGTACATGGTATAAGATGGACTTTGCTGTCATCAAATCCAAGTACCAAATACCTTTTACTGTGAACTTTGGTCAGTCTGGACGACTAATTAGTAATAAGCTAAACCCGAAGTCCACGTAAATAACTAAATTATATGGCTGGGCAACTATTCGATAACCACGGGCGACACATAAACTACCTTCGCTTAGCAGTGACGGATCGCTGCAATTTGCGTTGTTTCTATTGTATGCCCGAGGAGGGAATCGATTACGTTGCCCGCAAGCAGTTGCTCTCCTACGAGGAGATGGTGCGTATCGTGAGCGTGTTAGTGCCACTGGGAATTAGCAAAATTCGGCTAACCGGGGGAGAACCTTTCTTGCGCCGAGATTTTATGGATTTTCTGCGCAATATTAGCCGTCTGGAAGGCTTAGAGCAGATTAACCTCACGACCAATGGTACGCTCACGGAGCAGCATATCCCCGAACTCAAGGCCATGGGGATTCATTCGGTAAACCTTAGTATTGATACGCTGGACCGGCAACGTTTCTACGATATTACTCGTCGTGATAGCTTACCCCAGGTATGGTCGACTTTTGAAGCATTGCTCGATGCCGGTATTCCCACTAAGCTCAATGCGGTAGTTATGGATGGCCGCAATATTGAGGATATTTTACCAATGGTAGAACTCACCGAGCGCTACCCAGTCAGTGTGCGTTTTATCGAAGAAATGCCGTTCAATGGAGATGTGGCACATTACCAAAAATTACCCTGGGATCATCGCAAGATCATTGCACATATTCGAACAAAGTACCCGGAGATGGAGAAGCTGCCGGATCCACTAAGCAGTACTTCTTACAATTATCAGATTCTAGGTCACCAAGGAACAGTAGGGGTAATTGCCGCATATTCGCGTACGTTCTGCGGCACCTGCAACCGTATTCGCATTACCCCTCAGGGCTTACTCAAAACATGTCTTTACGATCAGGGGGTCTTTAGCGTTCGTGACATTCTCCGTGCCGGTGCAACGGATGAGCAGTTGCAAGATGCTTTTGTCTCAGCTTTAAATAATCGTGCCCGCGATGGTTGGGAAGCAGAAGGACGACAGAACTCTGATCCTAACTCCCGAGAAAGCATGGCAACGATTGGCGGGTGAAACCTCTTTTAGAGCAAATTTGTTATTTTTATATTGATAATGATGAGGTTTGGATATCCAGACTGATATCATATCGAGTATGATAAAATAACCGCTACTGGGATGAGCGAACAATTCGATACATCAACAGAACTGTACCAGTGGACGACCACGGAATTTCATCAAATGGTAGCAGCAGGCATTTTAGATGAAGATTCCAGGGTAGAACTAATTAACGGTCAAATTTTACATATGAGCCCTGTAGGGAGATTTCATGCTGCCTGTGTCAGTTATCTAAATGACTGGCTTGTACAACTGCTGCGAGAAGCCTACATTATTCGTGTGCAAGACCCAATTTATCTTGATGAGTATTCTGAGCCTGAACCAGATATTGCAATAGTCAAACGGCGTCCGGACTTTTATGCTGCCGGTTTACCAACCCCTGCAGGTATTGAAATCTTAATTGAAGTAGCTGATACTTCTGTGAAAAGAGATGCGGAGGTGAAACAAAGTTTATATGCTAATGCCTCTATCAAGGAATACTGGATGATAGATTTGAATGAACTCACACTCAAAATTGCCACAAATCCTCAGAATGGTAATTATGAGACTATTGAAGACTCCACACTGACCGACTCTCTTACTCACTCCTTGATTGGAGAAATTCAGATTCGGCATTTTTTCCCTTGGTTATCTTAAGCACTTCTAGCAAATGTCATTTACGCACTTAGACGAATCCGGCAACCCCAGCATGGTGGATGTGGGTGAAAAACAAGTTACCCGCCGCACGGCCCGTGCCCAAGCCATTGTGGTCTTGGGTGCTACCATTATGGATATGCTGGAAAACGATGAAATACAGACGAAGAAAGGCCCTGTATTTCAAACAGCTATTCTGGCAGGTATAATGGGAGCAAAAAAAACGAGCGAGCTAATTCCGCTCTGCCATCCACTGGGTTTGGAAAAAGTTGGCGTTGATATTAGTGTCAACCAATCCCGCGAAGTGGTTATCGTGTGTACAGCTCGCCTGAGCGGAAAGACCGGGGTCGAAATGGAGGCCCTTACCGGAGCCAGTGTTGCCGCACTTACCATTTACGATATGTGTAAAGCTTTCAGCCACGATATCATTATCAAAGAAACTCGCTTGTTGGAGAAAACCGGCGGAAAATCGGATTACCACAAACCGGCTTGATGGAGAAGCAGCACCAAAAACACGCCAAACTGACCCGCTCAAACTACGGCGAATTTCATCGTCAGGAGTGGGGTATAATCGGAGCACCCACAGGGCAAATTCAGGTGCTAAGTGCTAAGTTAATAACAGCTTTACAAGTACATTATAGATTGGCCTATGTGGATGCTGACCACGCTGCGGGTGATGAGGCCGAGCAGATGCCTGTGACCGGTAGTGCTCTGGTGTACACGGATAAGGTCAAATATCATCAGTATGATGTACAGGAAGAGCTCAATACCTTCCATCGCCGTCCACTTTTTGAGCAAGTAGATGGCGTTCTGGTAAATGGTAATCATTTCCGCGCCAAGCGACAAATCGTTGTGCTAGACCCAAAGAAGGAAGAGAGCTTGAAGCGAAAGCTAGATCAATTGACCGATGTAGCTCTAATTCTCACCACAGATGAGGTGTCAAAACCTTACGAATTCTTATCTGAACACTTAGGAGAGCACCGACCATTCATGATGCCCTTAGGCGATATCAATGGTATTATCCAATGGCTCCGTGCGCAATTGACTGCAGCCCGCGCGCCATTGTACGGTCTCGTGTTGGCGGGAGGTAAAAGTCAACGCATGGGCGAGGACAAAGGCTTGATTGATTATCATGGCTTGCCCCAGCGCGAATACCTGGCGCAGCAATTAGCGGGTACTTGTGGAAAGGTATTTTATTCGTTGCGCTCAGGTCAAGAGGCACCGGTTAGTGGAGAAGTCATTCGCGATAGTATAAGTGGCCTAGGTCCATTTGGCGCAATCCTATCCGCTTTCCGCGAACACCCTAATGCCGCCTGGTTGGTAGTCGCCTGTGACCTTCCGCTACTGGATCGGGAAGGTTTACAAACTTTGGCACAAAAACGAAATCCTTCTAAACTGGCGACGGCTTTCCATAATCCCGCCACCGGCTGGCCAGATCCACTAGTTACGATTTGGGAGCCGCGGGCGTACACCGTCTTACTGCAATTCTTAGCACAAGGCTACAGTTGCCCCCGCAAGGTCCTAATTAACTCCGCAGTGGAAGTCCTTCAACCTGAGAACGCACAGATCTTATTGAATGTCAACTCACCAGAGGAACGGAAACAAGTTTTGCGGGAGCTGGGAGTGAAGTAAAATTAGGCGGAAAGATTTAGCGATCAAAACTCCACTTTACGGTAAATACGGTCCATTGGCAAGCGAACATCTATTGAGCGGAAGTAGACTTCTTGGCCCAAGCCCATTACATCTGAACTGCGCCATAAATCAGGCTCTTCCCTAAAAAAGAGGTTTACTTCTGGAATGTCTTGCCTGACGAGTGCGTATTCCTGGAAAGAATCTAGTGTCTTGTAACTTGCAAGCTTATCTCCGCGGTCATACTTAGCAGTACTTGGGGAGGCGACCTCTACAATTAATACTGGATTGACAATTGCTTGGGTATCATTCTCAACTATTTGTGGTTCTGTGGTTATTACTATTGCATCAGGATAGAGATAATAATTGAAATGTGGGAGATAAACTTTTTGGTCACTACCAAAAACTTCGTAGTCATCTCGTTCTAAAAATATTTGATCAAGCGCTCCAAGGATGTTTCTACAGATTCTATTGTGTGCAATACTTCCTCCCGGCATAGGTGTCAATTGTCCATTGTAATACTCAAAACGCTCTCCGTGACGAAACTCAGTTTCGAGATATTCGTCAACACTGTAGTCTTTTCTTGCTGTACTAAAAAGAGTCATACTTTAATATTACGATGAGCAAAACCTAAATCAAGGTTTTACTGAACGCGTCTAGTAGTGATTAATTATGATGTGATAAGTAAAGATACAGCTATTCAGGGCAGCAATCAAGCCTTGGTGAACCACAACAATAGTATGTGCACTTGGAGAAGAAAAGGTTTTGTCAATCAATATGATAATTAGGATCAAAATAGTCCAACTGTACTACGACTCTTCGCTATTTGGCTTCGGCCGCCGAGGAAAGCTTCGTTGGACATGGCAATGAGTAGTTACCACTTGCTTTGATTTTTACTGCCATTGTCACTTTTATTTAATCCTATGCCTCCACTTCCTCCATCTTCTCCACCTTCTTGAGAATGCTTAGGAGAACATCTTTCGCTTCGCTCAAGCTGCTCACATCTTCCTTCGTCATAATCAGGTGGCGGCGGGCTTGCTTGAGGCTTAAGCCACGCAACTTACCCTCGGTAGTAATGAGCTGCATGATATTATTAAAGCGCTGCGTTTCGTAATAAAGGCTCTGTGGGTCTTCTACAAAGAAGGCGCGGAGTTTTTCGCTTTTTAGTAGGATGCGTTCGAAACCTAGTTTCTTGCATTCCCAACGTAGGCGTAGGCCATCAAAGAGTTCTTCCACTTGCGGCGGAATAGGGCCAAAACGGTCACGTAGCCCTTCCGAAAATTTAGTGAGGTCCTCTTCGGTTTTGATGTCGTCAAGTTGGGTGTATAAATTCAGGCGTTCCTGGATATTCATCACATAGGCATCCGGGATGAGCATTTCAACATCCGTATCTACCTGCACATCACGCACGAAGTCAAGGCTCTTTTCCAAGTCTTCACGGAACAGGTCCTGAAATTCTTTCTCCTTAAGTTCGCGTACTGCATCATCCAATACGCGTTGGTAAGTTTCATAGCCAATATCGGAAATGAAGCCACTTTGTTCGCCACCCAGCAAGTTGCCGGCACCACGAATGTCCAAATCGCGCATGGCAATATTGAAACCACTACCTAATTCGCTAAACTCTTCCAAAGTGCGTAAACGCCGACGTGCCTCGGGTGTCAAGACACTCAATGGCGGGGCCATCAGGTAACAGAATGCCCGCTTATTTGAACGCCCTACACGACCTCGTAGCTGGTGCAAATCACTCAGACCAAATTGGTGAGCGTTATTGATGATCATGGTGTTGGCATTGGGAATGTCCAAGCCCGTTTCAATAATATTGGTACAAATGAGTACCTCGTGCCGGCGATCGATAAAGTCGATGAGTACCCGCTCCAGTTCCTTGGGCTCCATCTGACCATGTGCTACCGCAATATCTACATCCGGCACCAGGCGGCGCACCAAGGCGGCCATATCGATTAGGCTTTTGACCCGGTTGTGTACGAAGAATACCTGCCCCCCACGCTGCACCTCGTAGTAGATGGCATCTTTGATCAACTCTTCCTTAAAGACTCTAACTTCCGTATGAATTGGACGGCGGTTGGGCGGCGGCGTGCGAATGATGGAAAGATCCCTTGCTGCCATTAAACTGAACTGCAAGGTTCGTGGAATGGGCGTAGCGGTAAGCGTAAGGGTATCCACATTCACCTGTAAGTTGCGGAGTTTTTCCTTAGCTGCTACGCCAAACTTCTGCTCCTCGTCAATAATGAGTAGGCCTAGGTCTTTAAACTTGAGCTTTTTGTTGAGCAGCGCGTGGGTGCCAATAAGTACATCTACCTCTCCGGCCTCCGTGGCTTTGAACACTTTGTTGCGCTCACCAGTGGTACGGAAGCGGTTGACATAATCCACGTTTGCTCCAAATTCCTCCAAGCGCCCATTGAAGGTACGATAGTGCTGGAGCGCCAGGATGGTAGTAGGTACAAGCACGGCCACTTGCTTGCCACCAACAACTGCTTTGAAGGCAGCCCGAATGGCAATCTCTGTCTTACCAAAACCCACATCCCCACAAATCAGCCGATCCATCGGATAGGCTTTCATCATATCTTCTTTTACATCTTGGGTAGCCTTAAACTGGTCCGGCGTATCCTCGTACATGAAGCTGGCCTCCAGCTCATTTTGGAGATAGCCATCCTGCGGGAAACTATGTCCTTTGCTGGCTTTGCGCTTGGCGTATAACTTGATGAGCGAAGCCGCAATGTCTTTGACTTTCTTCTTGGTGCGTGCCTTCAGTGACTTCCAAGCGTCTGATCCAAGCTTGTTGAGTTTGGGGGCAGGTGCCTCCTTGCTAGAGTGTTTGGAAAGCTTGTGCAGCGAGTTGATGCCTACGTAAAGCAAGTCATTATTCTTGTAGACAATCCGTACGGATTCTTGCGACTTGCCACCTACATCCAGTTTCTCTAGCCCGCTGAATCGACCAATTCCGTGGTCAATGTGTACTACGAAGTCTCCCGGCTCCAGCTCGCGGAGCATCTTTAAGTTGAGCGCCTGATCTTTCGTAAAGCCCCGCTTGAGCTTATAGCGGTGAAAGCGCTCAAATATTTGGTGGTCAGTGTAGCAGACAACACCTAAATCCAGATCTGCAAAGCCTTCGTTAATAGGCTTAATAATGGGGTGAAATTGCACGTGCGCTTCCAGGTCATTAAAGATGCTGTAGAAGCGCTCTACCTGCTTCGGATTATCAGTAAAGAGAAAGTTCTCCCGACCATCAGCAGTATTCCCGTTCAGGTCCTTGATCAGTAAATCAAAGTTCTTATTGAAGCTGGGTTGTGGGCGAGTTTGGTAACTGATCTTTTGTTGAACTGGAATCGGTTGTGCATGATCGGTCATCAACACAATCGGATGATCAGCTACATCTGCAGCTACTTCTCCGGGGCGGATAAAGGCGCGGTCGCGGAAAATTTCTGCCAGGTCCCCCTCGTCGAGGATGGTTATTGTTTTGGCAAACTCCTCTGCTTTTTCGAAGCAAGCTTGCAGCTTGTCCAACAGCACTTGTAGATCACTAATCCAAATGGTGGTATCCTGAGGCAGAATTTGAAAGAGTGCCACCTTTTCTTCCTGGCTGAACTTGGTATTAATATTTGGTACGATAGATACCTGGCGAATCGTTCGAACCGATAGTTGGTCGAGTGGATTGAAGGTCCGGATGGTTTCCACCTCTTCATCAAATAGTTCTACTCGATAAGGATATTCGTTTCCGTAAGAGAAGATATCAATAATACCGCCGCGAATACTAAACTGGCCGGGTTCGTAGACAAAATCTTCACGGTTAAATCCGTACTCTGTGAGTAGCTCAATGATCGTACCCACATCCACGGTTTCTCCTACCTGAATATTGATCCGATTCTTATTGAGTACTTGCGGTGAAACGACCTTTTCAAATAAAGCCTCCGGGTACGTCACTACAATTTCTCCCTTGGCTTTGGATTGGGTCAAGTGATTGACCGTTTCCGTGCGTTGCAGCACATGATTGGTATCGAGCACCTCAAAATACATGGGGCGCTTGAAGGAATCAGGGAAGAAACGTACAGGCTTGGGTTCTAGTAAACCCGCAATGGTATTTTGGATGTAAGCGGCCTCCTCTTTGTCGTTTGCAACTACTAAATGATGCCGCCCCGCTTTTTTATAAGCACTGCTAATGATGAAGCTACTGATACTCCCTTTTAGCCCGAGTAGCTGGAGCCGAGGGTGAGGTTGTCCCTCCTCGCTTACCAAACCGCTTAACAATTGTGCCAAGCGCTCATCCGCCTGATATCGCTGCAAAAGATCTTCTAAATTTCCCACTATGGTCGGAATCGCTTGAATTGAGCTAAAAGTATGCGGCGTAGAACGAATTCTTAATTCCGCGCCGCAAAGATACGCATTGGAAACGCGCTGTTGTCCAATATGTTTGAAAGCGGTTACTTTAGGTCAACTTATCCTACTAGGAGGCTGTTGTATGCCCGGAGCGCGCTTGTATTATCGCGCCATTACACCCATCTCCACAAATGGACAGTCTTACACAAATCACCCTTGGTGCTGCGGTCGGCGAAGTTGTACTTGGCAAAAAAGCAGGAAACCGGGCTATGGTCTGGGGCGCTATTGCTGGTACTTTTCCAGACTTGGATATTTTGGCGAACGCCGTAACCGATCCGGTTAGCTCTTTAGCATATCACCGGGCTTTCACTCATTCTGTTGCTTTCGCGGTCATTATTCCGCTTGGTTTGGGTTTGCTTATTCACCGCATTTATGGTGGGCGGGAAGGGCCATTACCTCAACAAAAAGGATGGGCGCTGCTGGCGGGTTGGCTGTTCTTCTTCGCTACCTTATTTATTGGCAGTAGCCTGATGCCGCTGGAAATATATGGCCTTGGAGCCATCGCTCTGGCCGTAAGCTTGGCCATGGTGGCGTTCCCTTTAGTCATATACTTGAGGGAACTAAGTAGAAAGGAACCAAGTACAAACGAAAATCCCGGCTGGTTGGGTTGGGCACACTTGTTCTTCTGGGCCATCTTGACTCACCCCTTGCTGGATGCCTGTACAACCTACGGTACGCAGCTCTTTGAGCCGTTTAGCACCCTAAGAGTTGCCTGGAATGTGATCTCGGTTGCTGATCCATTGTATACCGCACCTTTTCTGATTTGCTTAATCATGGCTAGTCGACAAGTGCGGGGCAGTCGGAAACGTTCGCGCTACAATTGGGCGGGGATTATTATTAGTAGTTTCTACCTGCTGGTTTGTACAGGGATTTATATGTACGCTGATTCGCGCATGGAGGCCACACTGGAAAAAGACGAGATACCGGCTACTCGGCACGTGATAGGCCCTACCATTCTCAACAGCATATTGTGGCAAGGCACCGCCGAAACCGAAGGCAACTTCTACACTGGACAGTATTCCTTATTTGATAAAGAACCTTACTTCAAATTAAAGGAAGTGCCCAAAAACCACGAATTAGTACAAAATGCCTTGCAAGACCGCGACGTGTCTATCTTGCGCTGGTTTACTGATGGCTACTTCAGCGTGGAGCAAATAGGAGATTCCTTGTACCGACTTAACGACCTGCGTTATGGACAAGTGGATATCCCAGGACAGGAAAGACCACAGCATATCTTCTACTTTGTACTCAAAGAAGTGGATGGCGAATTGCGTACCCTGCACGTGCAGCAAGGGCCAGAAGACCGCGAAGCCATATTTGGCCGCTTAATAGATCGTATTATGGGTGAGTAGGCCTTTCTTGGAATAAAGAATAAGGCTTTACTTTGTGTGCTATAGCAGAGTGAAAAAAGCTTGGCAGATAGACAACGAGATTGACCTCAATGCAACTGAATCATAAAACATTTGGCCAAGGGCCACCCTTACTCATCCTCCACGGACTTTTTGGAACCTTGGATAACTGGCAAACGCTTGGTAAACGCTGGGCAGAGCAGTACACAGTGGTGCTAATTGACCAACGTAACCACGGCCGCTCTCCGCATTTGGATGCTCATTCTTACCCCTTGATGGCCGAAGACCTTAAAGCTTTTATGGAGGTCAATTGGATGTACGAGGCCACTTTGCTGGGCCACAGTATGGGCGGAAAAACGGTTATGCAACTGGCAACCTACTACCCGGATATGGTAGAAAAAATGGTAGTGGTAGACATTGGTCCTAAACCTTATCCTGGTGGGCACGAAACGATAATTCAAGCGCTTAATGAATTACCCTTAGAGCAAATTAATGATCGTAAAGAGGCGGATGCTTTCCTGGCGGAGCGAATTGCTGATTTTGGCGTACGCCAATTTTTACTCAAAAACCTAACCCGGGAAAAAAGTGGCGGTTATCGCTGGAAGATGAACCTACCCGTCTTAACCCGCGACTACCAGGCGATTCTAGAAAATATTGAGGCGGAAGAAACCTACGATGGACCTAGCTTATTTGTACGCGGGGCAAAGTCAAACTACATCCAAGATGGAGATTTGGAGACTATTAAGGAAAGCTTTCCCGCGGCTAACTTAGTGACGATTCCAGACGCGGGCCATTGGGTACACGCCGAACAGCCACAAGCGCTTTTTGATGCCGTAAGTACCTTTCTAGCAGAATAACCGGCTGCTTAGCACGATTCATTCATTGCAAACACATTGTCAATATTCCTCCGGCTTACAACAATCAATTATCTTGAACGTATAGAAGAGTGTAGGTGGAATTAGAATTAGAGTTAGAATGAGAATTAGAATAAGAAAATAGGCTTTAAGGAAAATCTATTGTCGGTTGATATTCTAACTCTAATTCCGATTCACATTCTAATTCTAATTCCGACTCTAATTTCCAACCGAACTCCACAGCAACATCAGAATATATGAATAAGCGTATTTTCCTCGTCGGCGCACTAGTAAGCACCTTTATTTTAGGTACGGCCTTCACGGTCAGTAATGAGAAGGACAAGTACTTTGAGATTATCAAGAACATTGAAATCTTCACCAATCTTTACAAAGAGGTCAACAGCAATTATGTAGACGAAATTGATCCTGGTCAACTGATGCGTACCGGCCTGGAGGCGATGGTGGGTTCTTTGGATCCGTTTACCAACTACATTAGCGAAGCTGATATTGAAGGTTATCGCTTTATCCAAGAAGGACGTTACCACGGTATTGGTACCAAGCAGAAGAAAATTGGTGAGTACGTCACAGTTACGGAGCTGTACAAAGACCAACCAGCGGATCAAGCTGGCCTGCGTCCTGGAGACCAGTTTATTTCTGTGGATGGGCAGAGCGCGGTAGGGCGTTCGTTGGAGCAACTGGATGAGATCATGCGTGGATTCCCGGGCACAACTATGAATCTGGTAATTCGCCGTCCGGGGGTAGCCGAAGAATTGAATATTGAGCTTATTCGGGGAGACGTGGAAATCAATAATGTCCCTTACTACGGCATGGTGAGTAGTGATGTGGGCTATATCAATCTATCCATCTTTAGCCGCAACGCTGGGCGCAACATCTTGAATGCGTTTCAGGATTTGAAGCAAGAGAACCCAGGTATGAGTGGTCTTATCCTGGACCTGCGTGGCAACGGTGGTGGTTTGCTGAATGAGGCCATCAACATCAGTAATATTTTCATTCCCCGCGATGAGGTAGTAGTAACTACTCGTGGTAAAGTGAAAGATTGGGATCGTACCTACAAGACCATGAATCAGCCTATCGATACCGAAATTCCGGTGGCGGTTCTTGTGAACAAAGGTTCGGCTTCGGCCTCCGAAATTGTAAGTGGAGTAATGCAGGACTATGACCGAGGTATTCTGATTGGTCAGCGCACTTACGGTAAAGGCCTGGTGCAAAATACAATGGAAGTGGGGTACAATGCTCGCGTGAAAATCACGACTGCTAAGTACTATATTCCCAGTGAGCGTTGTATCCAAAGTGTGGAATACGAAAACGGTGAGCCAGTAGCTATTGCTGATGATAAGCGTGCACGCTTCAAGACGAAGAATGGCCGTACGGTACTAGACGGTGGTGGCGTTAAGCCGGATATTGTGATGGAGCCAGCAGAGGAGAAAGGCATTGTGAAAGCACTTCTGGACGATAATATGATCTTCAACTACGTAACTGATTGGACCCTCGCTAATCCAACGATTGACTCGACGGATACGTTCCAGTTTACGGATTATGCTGGCTTTGAACGTTACCTGCAGGACCAAAACTTTGAGTACCGTAGTGAAGCAGAAAAAATGCTAGCTAAGCTAGCGGAAACGGCTGACGAAGAATCAGTAAATATAGATACCGAGGCGAACCTCATTCGCCAAAAGCTGGATGCTTCTCAAGCTGCCAAACTGGCTGCAAATAGAGATTTGATCATTCGCTTAATTGAAAAGGAAATTGCTGGTCGTTACTACTACCAGCGTGGAAAAGTGCAGATTGGTTTACGCAATGACCCCGAGGTGAAAGAGGCCGTTAGTGTGTTGAATGACACTGGGCGTTACCAAAGCATTCTTGGCGGTAGCTAGGAGCTTTATAGATATAGTTCTCGGAGAGCGATAAAAGTTCTCCGAGAACTAACTCTTCTTAAAAGAACCGATTACCATTACTGGTATCGACGCTTTCTTTTTCTTGTCCAAATTGTAAGTTGGCCCCCAGGCGGAAGTTCGCCAAATTGGCATCCTTTGGCCGGAAGGCAGAGATGATATTATCCGTGGCTAGGATAATGCGGGCCGGACCAATACTCACCGTGGCATTTACCCCCAAGTTGTCAAAACGCTCATTGCGCAAGCCATAAAAGGCGCCCAGGCGCAATAGTGGGGAGAAATTAATGCTTCCCGTTAGGGCAAGTCCAGTAGTACTGATTTCGCGGTAGTCATCCGTGTAGCCAATCAAACCTACGCTGATTTGTTCGTCGATTTCGTACTGGCCACTAAAGTAGTACTTAGCACCGATAGTGGTGGTGTAACTCTGGCTGGTCTCAACTGGCTCGTAGGTCTCATAAAGGGAATCGATGATGGAACCGAAGGATTCTTCATTATCCAAAAGGTCCTGCGCTACATCCAACCCCTCAAATTCGTAAGCACCTTCCAGCGTGTAATTATTCACGTTCTCCTCCCAACTGATTTCACCTCCTAAGTCAACCGCACTGACCGCAATTTGTAAGCGATCCAGTTTAATAGCAATACCCAAGTCAAAAGCCATACCGTTGTTGCCACCAAAGAGTTCATCGGTAGAGAAGTTACCGAAGTCGAAATTTACGTTTACGTCGCGTAGGCCATCATAATTGAGCGTACCGGCTGAGTTGACGACATAATCAGCATCCATGCGCAGTTGGTAAATGTCATCATCGGTAGTGAGTTGCAATTCGCTGTTCCCAGTATTTAGGTTAGCACCACCGCTTAGAAGCTTTACGCGTCCACCCACCTTGATGTTGTCGCCAATTTTGTAGGAAGCCCCCAAGGCAAACTCGTGATAGGCGGTCACATCAAAAGCAGGACCAAATTCTACTGTCTGGCCGATGAATTGTGCGTTGCCTTCCCAAATCAGCTGAGCCAGTGTCTTGGGGTAGTCAATGAGTGCGTTGAAACGTAAACGGTGGCCAATGTTTAGCCCCAAGGCGCCAAATTGAAAACCAATGCCAATGGTTTCAATGTCCAGGTCTTCACGCAAGATGTTCTGTGCCTCCATCTGGCTGATGGCATTGCTTACATCCAGTACCTGGCGCCCGCCTTCCTCTACAAGTAAGTCGTTGAAGGTGATATTGGTAACCCACAAGTTATTGTAGACACCTGGAAGGTTGATAGTAAACCCGCTGGGTTGCAGTGCCGGGTTAACATTCATGTTTTGCCAGGTGTTGACCAGCATGAGACTGCTGAGGTCATTTTGTGCCGATAGTGTAAGGCTGCTCAATGCAGCACACAATAATAGACATACTGTCGGCTTCCATATTTTTGAGATCATATTCTCCTTTGGTTTAGTTAGGGGGGATTAGTTACCGCTGACGCCTAAAATAGCGCCGACTTTTACCTTCACGTCCTGGTCATTCAAAATCTGAACAGATTGCTCCCCATCAGTGGTAGTAAAGAAGGTGGCGACCACCTCCAATTGAGTAGCACCTTTAATTTTGGTAAAACGATCAGCCGGGAAGTCAGAAAACGTCACTGTTTCCTGTACACCGGCTGGGCGTCCATCGGCACCCACTGGAGCACCAGCAATCACACGTGTAGGCGCATCGTAAAGTGAGTCAAGTGCATTACCCGCATCGTCACGGAAATAACCCTGCACACCAATAGCTACCGGCATGGCGTTTTCAGTCACCATTTTGAATTCTGCGTAATCGGCATTGTCCAGGTCACTTAAGCTCAGATCAAAAGTATCCCGTACCCCAAAGTTGATGGCCCAACCGTAAAGTGGGAGGTCTACTTCCACCAGCACGCGATAGTAAGAACTATCAGTCACGAAGCCGCGTATCTCGGTATCACCATCAGGGTTAGTCGCAGCGCTCACGTCGTAATTAATGGCAATAGGACCAGCACTCAGAATCTCACGAATATTGGAATTGTCTTTATTGAAGACGAAGTTGGTTGATGTAGCTTCGCCAACCTGATTTAAGGTTGGAAATGGAAATTCAATGCCTTCGTCAATAAAGTCGCTTTCTAGCGGGAGCGTTGTTCCATCAACGGAAACGACATCAAATTGATCAATGATAGCTCGGGTAGGAATACCAAAAGAGTTTTCAAAGTTAAAAGTGATGACAGGGTCCTCAAAGAAGACATCTCCACGGATCCAATTATCGAAGAAATCGATCTCGATACTGTCCGGATCACTAGAGTGATTAATCTGTCCCAGGTAACCTTCGGCGTAGCTGAAGGCCAGTTCACTGATGCCGATTAGTGTTCCTGTCGCAGGTGCAACTTCCATACCATCAGTGTCTTCTGCGTAGTACTCAACGTAGATAGAATCATTGACCGTGGTGATGCTGTAATTAGCCAGGTTGATAGGGGAAAGGAAGTTATTGCGCGATGGGCAATCTCCTTCTCCACTGTAAGCTTCCAATGTGCGATTAATTGTAAGTGGTACACCATCTCTTTGTACGGTAGGAAACGTGATCGTCGCATCAATGGCTTTATCATGACAGTTGACAAAGGTCCAAAACATGTTACCGGCCTTCAAATCCATCTGGTCTATGACTAAGCCATCTGGTCCAGAAAAGGGCAGCGCTTGGCTACTTCCTTCTATCGGAATACCTCCTAAACTAGCTAAAGTGGAATTGATAGCTTCAAATACATCATCAGCACTTTCGGTTAGTACGCTGCCGGTATATTGTAGGCGTAGTAGTCCATCAGGGAGGACTGTCAGAACAGAGTTTTCTTCAAAGTTGTCCAGCAGATCGTTCATAGAAAAGCTGGTATTAAGTAGAGGGACAGCGTATTCGGCCTCGTAACGAGAACCTTCCGCGTCCTCCAATTCGGCAAACTGGCTACAGCCTA
>JBCBWU010000100.1:0-26217 GCA_039816955.1 Bacteroidota bacterium | reverse complement strand
CAATGCGCAAGGGGGATTGTTTCCCATCCACCTTGATTTCCGCAAAGTCAACAAAATCCTCAGCCTGCTTATCTTTTTCCTCCATGGCGTTAGTCCGCTCTACTTTTCGCAAAAGTACTAAGAGCCTGTTTAAATTTCTAACGATTGAAAACCAATACCTTATGAACTTGATGTCACCTCTACTCAGTTGCTTGGCCCGCCATGCGCCTTCGGGAGAGGTTTGTCAAAACCATAAATTATTGATTGTCAATGTGCGATAAATTTTAAACAAGCTCTAATTTTGCCCCAACCCACTTATGCCTCGCAAAGGAGGTATTTCTCCAAAATACACGCAATAATAGTACATGTCAACTCCGCAACAAGGCCCCGCTTCCCTCAGTGCTCGTGATCCACAATGGACGGCTGGTAATCCGCCTCATCAATTACCGCTTTACGCGGCCTCTTCTTTTACGTTTAACAGCATTGAAGAAGGGATTGCCATATTTGATGGTGAGCAGGCAGGCAACATCTACTCGCGCTTTGGCAACCCCACCGTTGACGCAGTAGCGGATAAGATTGCCCGACTAGAAGGCCGTGGCCTGGAAGGCGAGACTTATGGTTTACTAACCAGCTCTGGCATGTCGGCCATTAGCTTACTGGGACTAGGTTTACTGAAGCCGGGAGACAAACTGTTGACGCAAGCCGATTTATACGGTGGCACCGTGGCGCTATTCCGCGATGTACTGGCACCTTTTGGTGTTGAGGTACTAGTTCGAGACTTGCGTGACCAAGATGGCTTGGTGGCTCTCTTAGAACAAGAGGAAAGGATCCGCTGCATTTATTGTGAAACCCCTTCCAACCCCATTCTACGCTGTGTGGACCTAGAGCAGATTGCTGCTTTAGGAAAAGCCTACAACTGCTATACTATTGTGGACAATACTTTCGCCACACCGATATTACAGCAGCCACTAGCCCACGGTATTGATTTCGTGATCCACTCTACTACCAAATACTTGAACGGGCACGGCACCGGCACCGCAGGAGTAGTAGTGAGTCAGCACCAGGAACTTATGACGAGTGACCTGATAAACAAGCTACGCTTGCTAGGTGGCACCGCTAGCCCTTGGGAAGCGTGGCTACTGCACAATGGGATGAAGACCTTGGCCTTACGGATGGAGCGCCATTGCCAGAATGCGCAAATTGTAGCGGAAATGCTGCAAGCCCTACCCAATGTACAACACGCAAACTACCTCGGCCTTCTGGATCATCCAGACTACGACCTTGCCCAGCGCCAAATGCAAGGCCCCGGTGGCATGATCAGTTTTGAGTTGGAAGGAGGCTTGGAGGCAGGTAAGCAATTTATGAATCGCTTGAAATTTTGCACCCTCACCCCTACTCTGGGTGATGTGGATACTTTGATCTTACACCCGGCTACTATGTCGCACCGGGCTTTAGATCCGGAGGTCCGAAAAGCACACGGCATTAGTGATGGATTAATCCGAATATCGGTAGGTATCGAGGATGTAGCGGATATACTACAGGACCTTGAACAGGCTATTGGCTAAGTAGTCCTGTTTTGATTCTCTATCTTTAAGGCCGAACAAGCGACCACCCCATGTCTGAAGAACGCAGCAAATCCTCTGAGGAGGAGCTGATACAAGAACTACGACAACAAATTGAAGATCTCAAACAAAGTAATCAAGACCTTGAGCACTTTGCTTACGTAGCAAGCCATGACTTACAGTCGCCTCTGCGAACTGTGGAGGGGTATCTGGGTATCATTCGTAAGGAGCTTAAAAAAGAGGGCATCCCACCTGAGGTCGAAGGGTACTTTGAGCATGTCACTTTGGGCGTGAAGCGCCTTCAACAACTCATTAAGGATCTTCTGGAGTATTCCAGAGCCGGTCGGATGGTAGAACGAGCCACCATCCAAACACTTCCGATGCTAGAGATTGTGAAATATAACCTGCGCGAAAGCATTCAACAGCGAGAAGTGGAGATCACCACCGAAAATCTACCAGAGCGCTTTAGTGGTCACCGCATGGGAATCACACAGCTGTTCCAAAACCTACTCTCCAACGCCATCCAGTTCGGCCCAGAAGATGCCTTGAATCAAATCCGGATCAGTTGCACAGCGGATAGCAAGTACTGGCGCTTTTCTGTGACAGACCAGGGGCTGGGCATTGCCAAAAAAGATCACCAGCGTATTTTCGAGTTGTTCACGCGCTTACGACCCCGCGAAAAGGAAGATCAGGGTACGGGTATCGGCCTGGCGCTTTGCAAGCGAATCGTAGACAGCCACGGTGGTAGAATTTGGGTAGAAAGTGAACTCGGTGCGGGTAGTATTTTTTATTTTACTATTCGAAAACCGAAGGGTTAAACATTGTTTGGAAGGAAGTTAAATACCAAATTGACTTAGGTATTCATCGAAAAAACTAAATTTCTTGTTTTTTCGATGAAAATCCGGTCGAAGGCCAAGTCAAGCTACGGCCACATACACCTGGTGAGCCAAAAGAATTCCTGCGCAGTCCTTCGATACTCATCTCAGTCTTTTACTCCTTGCAACTTAAACACATCGGTTTGATCCATTTCCATAACCCCAATTCTTTCAATTACCAATCCTACCTCTCTACCTTTATTTAGGTAGTCTTCGAGAGCAATTAATTCTTCTTCGGTTAATGATATGAGGTAGCTTTCGCCGTAGCCTTCGCATTGGATTAAGGGCTGAAATAAGATGTCTAGTTCTTTCATTTTAGCAATCATGTACCCATATCCTAAGCCAAACATATTCGCATCGGCTAGGGTACTATCGGATTCCAGCAATTCACGGGCATCATTAGTTCTACCTTGATTTTCGAAGGAATAGTACTTATCCAGCAAGTCTATTTTATCTAGGATTGGTTCTACCTCACTCAAAAACTCCACTCGGTGTCGCTCATCAATATTATGAGTTGACGACAAATGAAACTGGTTGCCAATTTCCCCCTTGACTGAAATAATTTCACCATTCGTTTGTGAATACAAAAGCTGCCCCACAAGGATAAATAGCAGGAGAAATGACATACGAACTGTAAGTCGTGGAGTTGCGCGCATTACTTTGATCTTTTTCTCGCTAATTCTTTGAATACTATTCTATCTAACGTAATCCAGTTCCGTCATTATTTGCTAATCATGCAAAAGTTAGTCTTTTTTCTTCCTTCCCTAATACACTTCCCAAATGCCAGCCCCTTACTAACGAATTGAACGCAATCGTACCCGAAAAGACTCCGGGTGCATGGTGAAAGTATAGGCCTCAGCAATTGTGCTTGGTGCTTCTGCCATTTGAATATCAAACTGCTTGCAAATACTGGATATTACTATCACCATTTCGTGCATAGCCAGATGCTTGCCAGGGCAGTATCGGGCTCCACCACCAAAGGTTCTCACTATTTCTGGTTGGTGTTGTATACCTGCTGGACATTGTTCGGTCAACCAACGGTGTGGACGAAACGCATCTGCCTCGCTGAAATACTTCTCCTGTACTTGTGCGATCCGATTCTGCAGAATCACGTTGGTCCCAGCGGGCAACTCCAACCCACACACTTCCACTGGAGACTGTGCCTGTAAAATTAGCTGTGGTGAGGTAGGTTTAAGACGGATTACCTCCAAAGCTACTGCTTCAGCTAGCCTGAGCTGTTGGTGCTGCTGGATAGAACTTGGCACCAGTGCTTCACCGTATACTTGTATGGCCTCCCCCCTAAGCTCCTCAACAATTGATGGCTGCTGCGCCAGTAAGAATAGCGCCCAGGCGATGGAGTTTGCCGTAGTATCCTCGCCGGCCAATAACAAGGTAAATACTGCACTAAAAACATCTGCCTCGTCTAATTTATGGTCACGCTGCTCCAAAAGCAAGGCCTCGAGAAAATTGGAGGCTTGATATTCCTTTTTTTCTCCTTGTAAAAGTGTACTTTTTGCAGTATCAATAAATCTTTGCACTGAGGACCGGATATATCGCAACGCATTGTCAAATTCTCGATCAGAGTGGCTTTTCCACCAGCGCCAAACGGGGATAGCAGCGCTCATGCGTTTATTGACCATTGGAAAAACCAGCTGTAAGGCATCATGCAATTCGTCTTTCTCTCCTCCAAGGGTATTCAAGGGATAACCGAAGGCAATGGCTGTAGTAAGATCTAGTGTGAAGCGTTGCACCAGCGAACGCACCTCAACCGCATCTTGTTGCCGAGAACTGAGTTGGCACTGTTGCATTAGTTGCTCCGTCTTTTGCAAAAGTAACGGATAGAACGACTTCACCTTTTTGAGATTCAATGCCTCAGCAACCGGCTTACGATGCTCATACCAACGCGCACCTTCTGCGTTGAAGACAGAATACACACCGATTTCCTCGAGGATTTCGCTGATTTTAGGGTGTCGCCGAAAGCCTTCTGGTCTTTGCTTTAGAACATCCGCATTGAACTGTGGATCAGCGGATACTACGAAGGTTGCGAATCCAAGGCGAATGCGATAAATACTACCACATTCTTCGGCCCATTTCTCCAAAACCATGTGCTTGGGCCCTTGCTGAAACGGAAGGAGATGACCTAAAAGGAGGTGCCCTTTAGGAGTGGGTAAATCGCGGATTTGAAGTACAGAATCTGTTTTCGGTAATCGCATCCGGATTATACAAACAAACCAGCAATTGCCCCGGTAAGGAAGCAAGCAATAGTACCACCAATGAGTGCTTTGATACCAAACTCAGTGAGCGTCTTACGCTGCCCTGGAGCAAGGGAACCAATTCCCCCAATTTGAATACCAATAGAGGCAAAGTTGGAGAAGCCACAGAGGGCGTAGGTAGCTATGATGACGGACTTGTCATTCTTAAGTAATCCCGCTTCTAAGATGCCTTGAAATTGTTCATAAGCCACAAATTCGTTGATCACTGTTTTCATACCCAGCAGTTGTCCTACTACCGTAATGTCTTCAAAAGGCACACCGAGTATCCAGGCAAAAGGCGCAAAGATCATGGCTAATAGGTAGGTAAAACTAAAACCTTCAAAACGACCACCAGTAGCCGCCGCAATTTGCTCATTCCAATTGCCAACATCTGGGTTTACATAGGCCGCAACTTCATTGATGATATCGGTAGCACCAAGGAAAATCTCATTCATCATGAAAATCAAGGCGGTAAAGACCAAGAGCATGGCACCCACATTTACCGCTAAGCGCAAACCGTCAGTTGTCCCGCGTGAGATAGCATCGAGTAGGTTATTGGCCTCCCCTTCTGCCATTTCCATCTGTTTATTGATATCTCCATCCTTCTCCGTCTCTGGGAATAACATCTTGGCTGCGACGATGGCCGCCGGTGCGGAAATAATCGAAGCCGTAAGCAGGTGTTTAGCAAAATAGAGTTTTGACTCCTCGTCAGTTCCGCCTAAATACCCCACGTAGGCCACGAATACACTACCAGCAATGGTCGCCATTCCACCGGTCATCAAACAGAGAATCTCTGAGCGGCTCATCTTCTCCAGATACGGCTTAACAACAAGCGGAGCCTCCGTTTGCCCAATGAAAACATTAGCAGCCGCTGCCAAACTCTCTGGCCCTGACAAGCCCATCGTACGGGTCAATAACCAGGCCAGGCCGTAGACGATCTTCTGCAAAATCCCTAAGTAGTAGAGGATCGCAGTTAGCGCACTGAAGAATACAATGGTGGGAAGGACCTGGAAAGCAAAGATGTAGCCAAAGGAGCTCATATCCTGCACTATGCTCCCAAATAGGAACTGCGAACCCGCTGCCGTAAAAGCAATAACTTTGGTAAAACCCTTGGATATAATGTCAAAAATACTGCTAACACCAGGGACAATAAGAATGAGAAAAGCAAGGGCCAATTGAAGCCCCATCCCAATGCTGACCAAACGCCAATCAATAGCTTTGCGGTCACTGCTGAGCAGATAACAAATGCCCAGTAGAATGAAAACTCCCAAGCCCGCGCGAAAAATATCGGTCAGTAATTCCATACCCAAGTTTAGATCGAGAAACCGACCAAATGTAAGTAAAGTATTTGGAACGGAAATATATTTTCCACTCTTCCCCGAAAGAGGTACATTTGCCCGGACCTACGATTAATAGATGAAACCGTTCATCATTGGCATTACCGGAGGTAGTGGATCCGGTAAGACTACCTTTATCCGCACGCTGCGGGAACACTTCAACGACGAACAGCTTTGCGTCATCTCCCAAGATGACTACTACCGCCCCAAAGCGGAACAGAAGAGTGACCAGCAAGGTATCACCAACTTTGACTTACCCCGCTCTATTGATAAGAAAGCATTTATCAAAGATGTAGGTCGGCTCATCAACGGAGAGATTGTTGAACGGGAAGAATATACATTCAACAACGAAAAGGTTCAGCCCAAGACGCTTTACTTCCACCCCACTCCTATCATTATTGTGGAGGGATTATTTGTGTTTCACTTTAAGAAAATGCGGCGCCAGCTCGATCTAAAAATCTATCTGCACGCGAAGGAAAACTTGAAGGTGATTCGCCGCATCAAACGCGACCGTGTAGAGCGGAACTATCCACTGGAGGATGTCCTCTACCGGTATGAGAACCACGTGTTACCCGCTTTCGAAAAGTACATAAAGCCTTACCAGGATGAGGCTGATCTAATCATCAACAACAATACCCAGTTACACATGGGGCTACGTGTTGTGCAGGGCTTTCTGGAGCATTACCTCGAACAACAGTAGTAAGAGCTATCTTAGAGCAGGCTCTTAATCAGCAACAATAGCGATCTTCATATCGGCACTCACCGCCAATCTAGAGATATTCGTGATGTTGTAATAGCGCATATCCGCAATTTCGATCCAGTCTTCATCCCGGAAACGATTGAACTTATAAAGCTTACTCCCCCTGCCCATAATGTAAGTGCCGTCAGGTAGAACGGCAAAGTCTTCAGTACCTGGTAGGGCGGTAATAATGGGTTGGGCCTGATAGCTGCCTCTGCGATATAAAGACAGTTCCATAATTTGCCAAAGACCAGCCTCATTGCGCTGCACAAAAGACAAGTTTCCGTTAGGTAACTTTCTAATACAGCGACCCACATCTGTAGCAAGCGGAATCAGATCATCTGTATCCACATTGGCTAGCGCCAAATAACTTGGGTCATCAATTACGAATACAGCAACTTCTTTACTGTTGATCCAACAGTAGTAACCAATTCCTTGCAAATATTTAAAGACGGGTTTACCGTTTGTCAGCCGATCGAGTGGGAACTGCCAAAGGCGAATCACCGTATCCCGGTTTAAGTACTCCTGTCGAATAGCCGAGAAGTTGTAAAAGTCAGGCATACGCACGGGAGAAAACTCTCCCTCCTGTGTTTCGGTTACCCGCAATTTGGTTTTATCCTGAAGGTTGAGCAGATACAGCTCTGGTTGCTGCATAGAGGGTAACTGCGCAGAGATATACAACTCGTCATTCGTAAAGAAAGAGGGCTGATTGTTATAGCCATTGGAGTTGAAAGCCGTAAGGTACTGGGGCTCGGAGAACTCAAACAAGCTGTCAGACACCTGCCGCATATTGAACAGGTAGATATTGGATTGTGGGAGTTGTGCAAAAGCCGTGCAAACAGTTAATAGGGCTGCCAGGAAAGAGATAGGCTTCAACATAAGATGATTCACTTTTAGCTCAAAAGTAGCATATCCGCAGGAATTGCCCACTCAATTAACACAAAAACTCAAGTTCGTCGATTGCTACCCATTTATCCTAATCCAGATCAGTTGATCAGGAAGCTAGTTGTTTTGTAGAATCATCAAGTACTGCCTTCCCCCGAGTTCACTCATTTTTCTATCTTGAGGCAACAGATAACAAAACGAACAACGACTAACAATCTGAACGCATGAACACCCTCGACTATATCATTATAGCAGTTTATGGACTGGGAATGCTCAGTCTGGGTTATATTTTCAAAGAGCAAAAGGACGGAAAAGATTACTTCCTGGGCGGTAAAAGCTTTGGTTGGTTTTCACTGGGGCTTTCTATTATGGCCACTCAGCTGTCGGCTATCAGCTTTGTATCCGCACCAGCTTTTGTGGGCATCAAACCCGACGGAGGAATGCAGTGGTTGACCTACGAATTTGCGGTGCCCCTGGCTATGATCTTTCTCTTTGTGGTCCTAGTACCTCCTCTATACAAAGCCGGTGTCGTCAGTATCTATGCTTATCTGGAGCGTCGCTTTGACCGCTCGAGTCGACTCCTCTTGAGTGCCGTATTTCTCATTTCACGGGCGTTTGCTACAGGCATTATGGTATACACCATTTCCATTATTTTGGAGAGCGTGATCGGCATTCCATTCCTGACCAGTTTAGCGGTCATCGGAATTATCACGCTGGTGTATTCGCTCCAGGGCGGCATGAAGGCCGTCGTCTACGGAGATATGATTCAGATGATCATTCTTTTTGGCGGCATTGTCCTTTGCCTGTTCTACGGCCTAGAAGAATTAGGCGGTTGGGATTCCTTCCTAACCAAAGTAGACAAGGCTCGGATTGACGCTGTAAACTTCGCGCCCTTGGGTATTGGTCAGGATGGTGACTTTGGCTTCTGGCCCATGCTACTAGGTGGCTTTTTCTTGTACGTCTCCTATTACGGAACCGATCAATCACAAGCACAGCGAACATTGTCCGCACGTGATTTAAAGACGGTTAAGCAAACTTTACTTTTCAACGGATTGATTCGCTTCCCGGTCACGCTGGCCTATTGCTTGATGGGTTTGGTTTTGGGTAGTTTGGTTTTGGCAACACCAGAATTTGCCGCCGCCATCCCCAGTGACAAGGCAGATTATATGGTGCCGGTTTTCATTACCAAATACCTGCCTAATGGTATCATTGGGCTACTCATCGTTGCTATTCTTTCCGCGGCCATGTCCTCGCTCAGTTCCGCAATTAATTCCTTAAGTGCCGTGACGGTAGAGGACTTTGTTATTCCATTTTTGCAAAGAAACCAAAGCGAGGAAATTTCGGATGAGGAAAACAATTCTCTAGACAACTCGTCCTATATGCGGTATTCTCGCTGGATTAGCCTGTTCTGGGGATTAGTCTGCCTGTTACTAGCCACCTTTGCGGGAAGCATTGCCGATACTGTTATTGAGGCTATCAACAAGGTGGGATCTGTGTTCTATGGCCCCATCCTGGCTACCTTTCTGTTGGCGATTGCCACCAAACGCACCCACGCTCTGGGCGCTAATATTGGCATTATCGTCGGTGTAGCTTTGAATATTTATTTGTGGTTAGTGGTAGGTGATGACCTGTTCTGGTTTTGGTGGAACGTCACTGGATTTATCGCTACCTTCGGCTTGGGCTACCTGACCAGTATCTTGATCAACTACCAAGTAAAGGCTGTACCTATTGATTTCTCAGTAGACTGGTCCGAGCTCAAATCGAAAGAAACCGTGATTCTGCTGGTTTGGTTTGTCATCATTGTTGTGGTGAGTGTTAATCTACCGGCAATTCTTAGTTAATCTATGTCAGAACAAAAGGACTTACCCGTTGGTGTAATCGGTGGCGGAAGCTTTGGCACTGCTATTGCCAATCTCTTGGCTTACAATCGAGATGTGATTCTCTACGCCCGCAACCCAACGGTAGTCGAACAAATCAATAAACGCGAACGAAGACACGGAATCATCCTTCCAGAGCGGGTGAGCGCAACCAATGACCCAGCGGAAATTTCCGAAAAATGCCGACTACTTTTCCCAGTAGTTCCATCAGACGCCTTTCGTTCTATGATGCGTAATTTCTCACCTTACCTCTATCCGTATCACCTCATGATCCATGCCACCAAGGGCTTTGATGTGGAAGGTCGGCGAGAGGAAGACATTCCGGAACAAGGCGTTACCCGGCAGCACGTCAACACCATATCAGAGGTTATCTTACAAGAGAGTGTGATTGCTCGGATTGGTTGCCTTTCCGGACCCAACTTGGCCAAAGAGATTCTGGAGGGGCAGCCAACGGCAACACTCATTGCCAGCAAATACGATGAGGTTATTCGTGCCGGCAAGCGGGCCTTAAGTAGTCCACTCTTCCATGTTTTTGGCTCTTATGATTTATTGGGCGCTGAATTAGCGGGAGCGCTCAAAAATACCATTGCGCTGGGCTCTGGCCTGCTCAAGGGATTTGGCCTAGGTAAGAATATTCAAGCAATGCTACTCACACGTGGTCTGATGGAAATGGTATACTTTGGTAAAGCTATGGGCTCAGAAGCCCAGGCTTTCTTTGGTACAGCCGGAATTGGTGACCTTATTGCCACTGCCACCAGTAAAAAGAGTCGCAACTATACTTTTGGATTTCGAATTGGTCAAGGAGAATCGTTGGAAGAGGTGACCCATACCTCGCCCGAATTGGCCGAGGGCGTTCGGACGCTCTTAGTTACGCGCCACCTGGCCAAGTTCTATAAACTTCGTGTGCCCATTACAGAGATGTTGTACCAAATCATCTTCGAGGGTTACCCCATGCAAAAGGCCATGGATTATTTGATGACCTTCCCCTATGATGTGGATGTGGATGTCCTCTAGCAAAAAATAGTCCCTGTGCAGCCTTCTCATTGGTATTGCAATCGCAATTGACACTGTTATTGAAATGCCATTGCCATTGAACCCGCTATTGCATATCTTGTGGCCCGATTATAACCGAAGAGCTCCTTATGCGTCCTAATATCCAATCTATTTTACAGCACGTTTCGGCGATCAGTATTTTCATTATCGCTGCCTGCTTTTACTTTTCCCCCCAATTTTCGGGGAAAGTGGTGACCCAAAGCGATATTATTGGTTACCGCGGAATGTCGCAAGAGTTGCGAGCGTACAAAGAAAAGACGGGCGAAGAAGCCTTGTGGACCAACTCCATGTTCTCCGGTATGCCTTCTTATCAGATCAATACCGTAAGCAGTGGAAACCTGATTAAGAAGCTGGAAAACGTGATTCGAGCGTTTATCAAGCCACCTGCCGGGCAGTTCATCGCGGCCATGATTTCCTTTTACCTGTTGATGGTATTATTGGGTGTAAATCCCTGGTTAAGTGTTGCGGGCGCTATTGCTTTCGGTTTTGCAACCAACAACTTAATCCTGTACGAAGCGGGACACGAGACGAAACTCAAAACGATTTCCTACCTGCCACTGGTGGCGAGCGGTATGCTACTGGCTTTTCGGAAACGGTATTTACTGGGTGGAATTCTGTTCGGCCTCGGTCTGGGCTTAGACTTGGCGGCCAACCACGTACAAATGACCTACTACTTCTTTATGACGGTCATTATTTGGGGTATCGCTGAATTGATTAACAATTTCCGTCAGCAAACCCTCCCCCACTTCGGTAAGGCAGCAGGAGCGCTGGTCATTGGCGGGCTATTAGCCTTAGGTTCAGCCGCATCCAACCTTTGGGTTACCTACGAATACGCCCAAGACACCATGCGTGGCGCACCCATTCTGGAAAAGGAAGCCTCTGCACCGGGAGCTACCAGCAGTAGTGAGGTAGAAGGATTGGAGTTTGGTTACGCCATGCAGTGGAGTAACGGTGGGCTTGATCTGGCTGCTTCTTTTATTCCGGGAGTAGCCGGTGGTGGTTCTTCCGAGCCCGTGAGCAGTGATTCCCCGTTCGGACGTACGCTGCGCCGATTTGGTGGAGGTGGAGGTGATACTTTAGACGCTCCGCTTTATCATGGCGCTCTGCCCTTTACCAGCGGTCCAATCTACTTTGGGGCCGTAATGATTTTGTTCTTCATTGTAGGCTTATTCCTGGTGGAAGGCCCCGTAAAATGGTGGCTAGGTTTAGGCGTCTTACTTACGCTACTGCTTTCGATGGGTAAAAACCTGGAAGGATTTAATCGCTTCTTCTTCGATTATTTCCCGCTCTATAATAAGTTCCGAACGCCCAACTCTGTATTGAGTGTCACGGCCTTTTTGATTCCGGTTCTTGCCGTCCTTTCTCTACACGAGATATTCAACGGTGATCATTCAAAAGAAAAGATTATCCGAAGCCTAGCTATCGGAACCGGCATTACGGCTGCCATAGCCTTGTTCTTTGCTTTCGTTGGACCTGGTATGTTTGACTTCACCAATCCACGCGACGCCCAGGCATTTGGACAAGGTGATCCACAGATCATTTCAGCTTTGGTGAATAGCTTGGAAGAAACACGAGCACAACTTATGCAGGCTGACGCTCTACGCAGTTTATTCCTCGTGCTCTTGTCGGCCGGTGCAGTCTATGGATTCGCACAGGGTAAATTACAGGCTCCCGTGGCCTTATCTGCTCTGGTTTTGCTCACTGGTTACGATCTCCTCGGAGTAGGATCTCGCTATCTCAACAAAGATGACTTTGAGCGCCGTCAATCTGTCGAACAAATTTTTGCTCCGAGTCCTGCTGATCAGCAAATTCTGGCCGATCCTGATCCACACTATCGGGTGTACGATACGAGAGTTTCCATCCAAGGATCAGCTCAGCCTTCTTACCACCATAAGAGTGTAGGTGGATACCACGCAGCAAAGCTACAGCGCTATCAGGATTTGATTGATCGTCATTTAGGCGTAGGCAATCAGGCGGCGTTTGACATGTTGAACACGAAGTACTTCGTTATCCAGGGTCAAGACGGTCAACCCGTAGTGCAAAGGAATCCGAATGCCAATGGCAATGCCTGGTTTGTGGATTCCGTATTCGTAGTCCCGAACGCCAATGTGGAAATTGACGCCCTCAGCAACATTCCATTGAAGACGTCCGCTGCTGTTCATAAGGAGTTTGAAGACTATATCAGCACCCTCAGCCCGAGCGGTGCCGGCACCATTCAGTTGACGGAATACCGACCGAATAAGCTGACTTATCAGGCTAGCGTTGACCAAGAAGAACTGGCAGTCTTCTCCGAGGTTTGGTACGGCCCCGACAAAGGATGGCAAGCCTATATTGACGGGGAACCTGCGGAGCACATTCGCGTGAACTACATCTTGCGTGCCCTAAAGATTCCAGCCGGCCAGCACGAGGTTGTCTTCGAGTTTGCTCCCCGGAAGTTTTATTTAGGTAAAACCGTTTCCCTAGCCTCTTCCGCATTGCTCATTCTTGCTTTATTGGCCTTCATTGGTTGGACGGTAAAGAACCGAACGGAGGAAGAGGTAGCACCTGAGCCGGCTCCGGCCACTAGCTCGAAGCCGAAAACTAAAAAGACATCCAAGAAAAAGAAGAAGTAGGTTCACCAGAGGTGGAAAATAGCCAAGCAGCAACACTGGCCATCCTTGCCCCCTACCCTTTTGTTCCAGCAAAAAGTGGCGGGCACAAGGCCGTGAGTGCCTATGTGCGCTATATCAGCGCTGCTCGGCCGACTATTTGTATCTGTAGTGAAGGTAATGCAGCTTTGCCTGGAGTAGAATTAATTCCTCTTTTTCCAGACCACCCTAGCAAATATTTTGACCCGCGCGTTGGTTGGCGTATTCGTCGCGTTTTGCGGCAGCGCAAGATCAAGTACTTGGGGTTGCAACATCACTATCATGGCCTTTTGCTCATGCCCTTCTTGTGGGGACTAGGCATCAAGACATTCGTCTTTAGCCACAACATTGAGTTTGAACGTTGGCGCAGTATGGATCGTTGGTGGTGGCCACTGATGAAGGGGACAGAACAACTGGTGTATTATTGGGCGAAAGCCGTCTTCTTTATCTCCTGGCACGAAGCACAGCGGGCACCTAAGCTATTCCGTTTAGCTCCGGAAAAATGCTATTATGCCCCCTACCCCATTGATCAGTCGACATCTCCTCCCTACGAAGATGCCCTTCGGCAAACGATTAATGATCGGCACGGTTTTGCTAAGGACGAGAAACTCTTGCTCTTCTTTGGTCCGCAGTCCTACCTTCCGAATTTGGAAGCAGTGAAGCATATTGTTTACCGAATCCACCCCTTGCTGAAGGTTATTAGCCCATTCCAATACCGCATTCTGATTTGCGGCGGTGGATTACCGGATCGCTATGAGCGTTTTGCAGATTTGGCAGAAGAAGGCGTACACTACCTGGGTTTTGTAGAAGATATTGAAACCTACGTACAGGCGGCCGACATCATCCTCAACCCAGTGAATATTGGTGGTGGTGTGAAAACTAAATTGGTGGAAGCCATTGCCATGGGAAAGACCGTGGTCTCTTCCAAGACCGGTGCATTAGGCGTACAAGCGGCAAGCTTTGGCAGCAAACTCATTCAGGTAAAAGACACCAAATGGGAAGCGCAGGCTGAAGCAATTGTTGCCGCAATGGAAGATGCGCTACAGCCTACCCCTGCTAGCTTTTACGAGGAGCACTATGGCCCGCGTGCAGTCCAACCCATCCTCAGTTGGTTGTCGAAAATGGAAGACCTGTATTACGCTTAGTGGAACTTGTTTTCGGTGATTCAGGTTATGGCTTTGTCGATTAGACTTACCCATCAAAATAGAACGCGTATGGAGTCAAACCAAGTTGTTGATGCTTTATTAGGAGTTGCCATCGGGGATGCCGTAGGCGTACCCTTTGAATTTTCTTCGCGCGCCCAAATGATAGCCAACCCAGCCAAAGATATGATTGGCTACGGCACCTACAACCAAGCACCCGGTACTTGGTCCGACGATAGCTCCCTCACCTTTTGCCTGGCCGAAGCCCTGACTAGCGGATACAATTTGCAGAACATCTCTAATAATTTCATCAAATGGCGCGAAGAAGCCTACTGGTCGGCTAGAGGAAAAGTATTTGATATCGGGCACACTACCCACAAAGCAATATCAAGACTAAACGAAATACTCACTACGGACAACTTAGAGCAGCTGTCGGAGCTAAAAGAAGATGGGGAAGAATTTGCGTTTGAAAATGGCAATGGTTCACTCATGAGAATTATGCCATTGCTGTTCTACATCAAGGGAAAGCCGATAGCGGAGCAATTCAACATTATTTGGGAAGTATCCGCCCTCACCCATCGACATATCAGAGCGGGTATGAGTTGCCTGATCTATTTGCGGCTAGCAGAAAAACTAATGGAAGGTAAGCAGAAGGAAGTCGCTTACCAGGAAATGAGAGCAGATATCCTAAGCTTTTGGGAAGTCATTGAATTCCCCGATAGTGAAAGAGCCCATTTCAGTCGCGTAGTGCAAAATGATATCAGAACAACTACTATTGAAGCACTAAAATCAGGTGGTTACGTCATCGAAGTCTTAGAATCCAGTATTTGGTTTTTCCTCCAAAAAGAGAGCTTCGAAGACACCATCCTCTCCATCATCAATATTGGTCATGATACGGATACCTCAGCAGCCATCGCAGGAGGATTAGCGGGGATTTATTACGGCCAAAAAAGTATTCCAGAATACTGGCTTATTTCTCTGGCTCGGCTGGAAGACATCCTAGACTTGGGGAACAGCTTACACCAAAAATACTGTACCTAAGCACTTTAGAATGGTAAAGTAAACTTCCAGCACAATTTCACCCGCTAAAACCGTTCCTTTCAGCTGAAATCACATTAAGCTGATAAAAAGGATGAAGTCCGCTCTTTCTATTATTCTATCCGTTTTCGTCCTTTCTCTTTGGGGACAAACAACAATTCCTCAGTCTATCGACGCCATTCTTAGTAGAGCAGTAGCAACTGAAACTGGACCCGGAATGACCGTAGGAGTAGTGAAAGATGGCCAGCTCATCTATCACAATAGCCGGGGAAGCATGAACTTGGAATATGAGCTTCCTTTCAATGACTCTACTAAGTTTGATCTTGCCTCGGTTACCAAGCAATTCACAGCTACCTGCATTGGAATACTGGCCAAGGAGGAGCTGCTCTCCGTAAAGGATGATGTGAGAAAGTATATTCCTGAGTTGGCTTTTTATGGAGATACCATCCGCATCAAGCATTTGCTCAATCACACCAGTGGTATCCGCAACCATAATGTTTTGTTGGATTTGCAGGGCTTTGACTTTGACCATCGGAGCTACACCAACAGCATGATTGAAGGGTTGATGTTCAGGCAGCGAGGTGTAAATAATGCACCCGGTGAAAAAATGTTGTATTCCAACACCAATTATGTACTCTTAGCACTGGTAATTGAGCGTGTTTCTGGTAGCTCTATTCAGGAGTTTGCGGAGAGCGAGATCTTTACTCCACTAAAAATGACCAACACCTTTTACATACGGGAGTCCGAAAGTGTCATTAAGAATCGCGCTTATCCTCATTATCGTTCCGGGAGTATCTACAAACAGCCAAAATCACTGAACCCTTGCGTTGGTGCAGGAGGGATGATTAGTACGATTGCCGACCTGGCGAAATGGTCACTGGTCTTCACCGACTCCGATCATCGTCTTTCCTATCTGAAAGACTTCATCACGCAGCTTGACACACTCAACGATGGCGAACACATGAAGCATGCACGGGGTATGTTCGTCTCACCTTACCAGGGATATAATACCTTTAATCACAGCGGACGAGGTCTGGGTATGCGCTCACAATTTATCTGCGTCCCAGACTTGAATCTATCTGTTATTGTCTTCAGCAATTCTGAGCACCTGGATGCAGTGGATGTCTCTTATCAAATAATAGACTTGTATTTGGAAGATACTCAAGGTGATGAGATAGAAATACTACCACAGAGATCAAGTGCACCAAACCTACTGCAATTAGTGGGCAGCTATCAGGAACTGAATAGTGATATGAGAATGGAAATATTGGTAGAGAATGATACCCTAAAGGCCTTAAGTAGCTTTGGCCAAACACCGGTTCCACTCGTTTCGTTAAGCGAAACAGTATTCGCCCGATTGGATAGTGATGCAGTCCGTTATTCCTTCTCCAACTCTACGCATGCTGGAGCAGACCTCCAGGTTGATTTTGGTGGAGCTATCTTCTATTTTGAAAACATTGAGCTGGAAGAACATCCAAATCAAGATTTAGAGGATTACGTAGGCGAGTACTATTCTACTGAACTAGAGGTAACTTATTCCATTACCATGTCTGATGATCAACTAATGCTCAGTTATCCGAACAACATAGGCTTAGCACTCCGAGAAGGAGTTCATGATACCTTTGGCGCCAACCGAAGAACGAAGTATACCTTTAATAGAAATACGGAGCAGGAAGTGATCTCTTTTGAGGTAGCTTCGGAAGGTACGGTGAAAGGTATCCTGTTTGAGCGGCTTTAAAACACCCCATAATGAAACGGTAGCCACTTCTGGTCGTAATTACTTCCAACTAGCAACATCATAGGGAGTAGCCTCCTCAAACACCGCGTCTGGCACTGCTTCGAAAACATCGATATTGGTCAACTGCCCACGCCCGCGGTTGCCGGATAACAGAATTTCACCTTTTTGCTCATAATCGGCCCAAGGCGTAGCAAAACGGGCCGATTCATCATCAAAACGCGTAAAAAACGACCAACTCGTCACTAATTTAGTGTCATCAGAGACCATCACCCAGTATTTGTTCTCTGGTGTATCTCCTACTTCTTCAAAGGTCAGTTGTAGTTTATGTTCTAGGCTATCAGCCGCGCCCTCCGTTCCCAGATACTTCAGCGTCACGCCGGAGTCTTTGAGTTTGTAGGGCATGACCAGCCAGTAGGAATCATTGATCCAAATACTTGTGGCTCGTTGCAGGTATTGTGCGGTTGTATCGGGATTCGTTTCGTATGCGCCATCTCTCCATAGTTTCCCCTCATTGGTATGGATATTCACCAGCATCACCTGATCATCCTCGGCGAAATCGATGCGGACGCGACCGGTCCATTTATCCCACAATAACGTGCGGCGGCCAAAGAAGGTCCAGCGCACGAAACGGGTATTATCGTAAGCTTCACGTCCCCCCATTGCCTCCATGACCTCATCCGCTATTTCAATCGCCTGCTGGTTAGAAGCGGCTGCATTGAAGCCATCGGCGGGTGGGTTGGTGGACTGGGCGGTGAGGGAGAATGACCCAATAAATAGTAGAAATGCGAGGTAACAATATTTCATAGGCTCTATTTGGCGAAAGCCATTTAACGTATAAAGCAAGAACAATGTTTGTCATCTAACAAAAATCCCCAGCCTGCAAGCAGACCAGGGATTCCTTCAATTATTCATTACTAAGACTTAACCTGGGTTGTTACCCCCATCCAAAAAGTCTTGGTATTCTTTCAGCTGTACCCACTTGCCTTCACTAGCCAAGCGTGCTTGCTCAGGCCAGGTATCAGGCTTAGCTAGGCGATAACGGCCACCGGCTGCCGCCAGGATTTCCTTGATGCGCTCTACGGAAGTAGCAGCTAGTTCAGCCCAGTTATTGATGCCTGCATCTTTCAGTAGGCCTTCAATCTTAGGTCCTATGCCTTCTACCAGCTTCAGGTCTTCAGGATTATTGCGGAAGCCAAGCTTCTTGGTTAACAAGGTTTCAATCTTAGAAGGTGTGTCACCATCTCCCTTATCGTCCTTGCCAGTGTCTAGGAAGCGCTGGTAGTTGATCAATTCATCCCACTTGTCTTCATCTGCTAGCTTAGCCTGATCTGGCCAGGTCTTCGGATCTGCCAGACGGAAACGAGAACCAGCCGCATCTAATAGGCCTTGTATCGTTGGAACAGCAGCTGCAGCTAAAGCAGACCAGTTGCCAATGTTACCCTCCTTCAAGAGTTTTTCAATCTTTGGTCCAATACCTTCAATGATTTGTAAGTTATCCGTACCAAAGATGGCCGCGTAGTCCATTGCTGCATCAGCATCACGACTACCAATCGCACCACCTGCGATGCCTAAGCCAGCACCGCCAATAGCGTCACCACCGTCACCAGCAATTCCTAGAGCAGTTCCGTCCGCACCGTCGCCATCACCAGCAGCAATAGCGGCTTCTAGTTTACCATTGAGGATCGACTTATCCGCTTCACAGCTGTTGAGGGCTGCCTTCAAGCGGGCAATTTCCTTATTTGCTTCGTCCAATTGATACTTCAAGCTAGCCAAATCCTTTTCGGCATTGGTCAGTTGAGCATGAAGACCGTCGCGCTCCTCGGTGAGGTCATCGATCTGTTTTTGTTTTCCGCGATTAAACCACCAATTGAGCAAGGCCCCCAATAAGAAGGCGCCCAGTGTCCACAAAACCCACCAGAGGCAGAGGGTACAACCGCAACAGCCGGTCATTGTGTCAAGTAATAATATGTTAGACATGATAAATTCTGTTTTGTTTTGATGAATGTTAATTGCCGGATCGGATCAGTTTCAGCTCCGCTCTCCGGTTGCGGCGGTGAGCTTCTTCCGAGTTTCCTTGATCTCGCAATTGCGTATCTCCCTTGTACTGCGTCTGAATCTGAGCTTCAGCTACACCTCTAGAGGTCAGCATTTCTTTAACTCGATTGGCACGACGGCGACTCAAGGTTTCATTCACATCTGACTTACCGGTTGCTGAAGCGTGTCCTGTAATGACAACACGGTCATCCGGATGGGCTTTCAGATAAGTCGCCAGTTCGTCGAGGTAGTCGATAACTCCTTGATTGCGGATGGCTTCGGCCTTGGCACGTGGGAATAATATAATCTGTTCATCTTCTGATATCGTGATGACTTCCTCCTCTTCCAGGTTGGTGTTACTGTCATCATCCAGCCAACGGGTGTTAGCTGATAAGAAACGAGCGTCACCATCAGCGGCGTCACCATCAACCAGACGGGCAACAGGTCGCATGCGATCCATTGGAATAAAGGCACCCAGTAAACTCATCGTTTGCTCGGCTCGCGCAAGTCCCATGTTAGCGTAGCCTTCTGGCGCTTCCTCAGAAGCATAATAAATACCTTCAACTTCCAAAATCTTCCCATCTTCCATTTGGGCCAGAATCTGGTCTTTCCAAGTTTCGAATTGATCTGTCGTATCAACTGATGCGTAACCCAGTTGAGAATTAACAGGATACCTCACCACGGAGGTTTCTTCAGGTGGAGATGTTGTTTCTTCGGTTGTTACTCCGTCATCACAAGGTGTGCAGCAGGCGTCGCGTACACAGAAATTAAATGTGAGTAGTGAATATACAAGCCAAATCACCAACATGATTAACCACTTCACAGGTGTGGACATAAGTGTGGTAGTTAGTAATTAAAAAGTATGAAGAGACGAACCCACAGCAATGGCACTCTTACCAGGGTAACCCAGTACTGAAAAGGTTCGGTTATTACAGCTGGCACAGTCTTAAGACCGGACAGTCGGGAAGAAGTAACAGATTGTCAGAAAGTTGCTCGGGGTGACATACCCGCCGTATGCTATGGGGAAAACGGGAGAAAGCTGTACTAATGCTACGGTAAATTTAATTCGTAGGACAAAAAAAACATAATATTTACGTGTTTTTTAGCAGCTATTTCGGTCAAAAGAGCGATCCGGTTGTTCATTCTTATAATTACGTATATTTGCGGGCCTAAAGAAGAGCCATAATATGTTCAATAGCCTAAGTGATCGATTAGAGTCAGCTTTCAAGACTTTAAGTGGTGATGCCAAGCTCACGGAAATTAATATTGCCCAATCTGTAAAAGAGATTCGCCGGGCACTAGTCGCAGCTGACGTTAACTACAAGATTGCCAAGGAGTTTACCGATCGTATCAAGGATAAAGCCCTCGGGCAAGAGAACATTCTCAAGAATGTGAAGCCAGGTGAATTGATGGTAAAAATCGTCCAGGATGAGCTGACCGAGCTCATGGGTGGACAAGCTGCGGGCATCAATATCAAAGATAAACCGGCGGTAATCCTCATTGCTGGTTTGCAAGGTTCTGGTAAAACAACCTTTACGGGCAAACTGGCACTTCACCTAAAAGATAAGCGCAACAAGAAAGTCCTGGTCACTGCTTGTGATGTTTATCGCCCGGCTGCCATCGACCAGCTCACGGTCATCTCTGAACAGGTCGGTGCAGACATTTACAAAGAACCGGAGAATAAGAATCCCGTACAGATTGCGTTGAGTGCCATCGCTCACGCCCAGCAAAATGGACACGACGTCGTGGTTGTGGATACCGCTGGACGTCTGGCGGTGGACGAGGAAATGATGACAGAGATTGCCAGCATCAAGGATGCTATTTCTCCCAATGAAACACTCTTCGTTGTCGACTCGATGACGGGGCAAGATGCAGTAAACACTGCCAAGGCCTTTAACGAGCGTATCAACTACGATGGCGTCGTTCTCACCAAACTCGATGGTGATACGCGTGGTGGAGCCGCCCTTTCAGTAAAATACACCGTTGGTAAGCCCATCAAATTCGTCTCTACCGGCGAACAGATGGACACCCTGGATATTTTCCATCCAGAACGTATGGCACAGCGGATCCTCGGCATGGGAGACATTGTTTCCTTTGTGGAGCGCGCGCAGGAGCAGTTCGATGAAGAAGAAGCGAAAAGACTCGAGAAGAAGATCAAGAAGAATAAGTTTGACTTCAACGACTTCCTCAGTCAAATTGGCCAGCTGCGTAAAATGGGTGACCTCAAGTCACTACTAGGTATGATCCCAGGTATGGGTAAACTGACCCGCGACTTAAACATCGACGACAGCGCCTTCAACAAGGTAGAAGCTATTATTTTCTCGATGACGCCCAAAGAGCGGGAAAATCCAGAATTGCTCAACCTGAGCCGTAAGAAGCGGATTGCCCGTGGCTGTGGACAGGGAATGGATGAGATCAATCGCTTTATCAAGCAGTTTGATCAGATGCGTAAGTTGATGCACAAAATGAGTAAGAACCCAGGTATGATGGGCGGAATGCCAGGTGCAGGAGGTGGCAGGCGAAAAGGTTTCCGTAAAGGCCGTCGTTAGGCCAGCTCAATCACTTTTTTATCAAATGGATTAAGGGCCACTCCCTTTACTTTAGCTTCTGCTTCTACGCGGAACTGTGATTCTGCTTTGCGTAGCCAACGCGCAGCCTTCGCAATCTGTCGATTGAGTACATTGCGGTTTCCCCAACGGTCTACATCTGACTGCAGGGCTTCAAAGGTCATCGTGAATTCCTTCTCTACAAGCTGTTCCGGTAGTACTTCAAAGGTCTCTTTGAGTTCCAGGCGGCCTAACTCGTACTCGTCAATCAGGCGCTCCTCCTTACGGCCTCGGCTGTAGCGCTCAATGAGCACCACCCTAATTCCCGTCACCGTTTGTGGGTTCATTGACTGGAAGCGAATAGTACCACGGATGCTACCATTAGCCAGGGCTTGTCCTTCAGGAAGGGATAATTCTAACTTCACTCCTTCGATTCCTAACCACTGCTTTACTTTTCCGATCATCTATTGGCAAAAACTTGATGCAAGCTAAAGATAAGGCATACGCTTAGACCTGCCGCAGCATTTCTATTAACCGAACTGAATTTCCGACTTATGAAGGGTGTTTACACAAAACGAGCGTGCCAACTATCACGCAAAGGTTTGCGGAAAGCACTATTGAGTTCGCCTAGCGTCTTAACCAAAGGATCGTAGACGATGGTGTCATCGCTGATCTCTCCTTGTTGGTAAAGACGCGCAAATTCCTCCTTACTGACGGTAAAGACTTGGCCGTCTTTTTCGTAGCTAAAACGAAGGCGGTCAAACAGGTCGCGTTCGTAATGCGAACCTACTTGCTTTACGAATTGTACAGAACTATCAATACTGCAGCCGCTGGCCCCGGCCTGTGTTTCGTCAACAGCCAACACTAGAAAGCGATCGTTAAGAACAGCACCAGCGGCACGGAGCTGGCGGCTATGGCTCACCCAACGTTGCGCAAATTCTTGCACGTGTTGGCTGATTTCTGGAACTTGTGCGCTTTCAAAAGGCTGCGCGGCCTGATAAATCCATACTCTTGCTTCCGGGGCGAGGGCTTCGAGATTACCCATGTTTGGTTGTTTTGATGCGTTTAGTTCGATGAGGACTGCTTTTGGAAAGATCTTCTTGCTTGTTGCTTATGCAACAGCAAACCGTTGGAACCTTATGCCATGCTCTGGACAATAAGCTCACTTAAGTCCAAAACCATCACATCATCCTGCTTCTCTTTGGCTTTTACACCGTCGCTCATCATGGTGAGACAGAAAGGACAATTAACGGCAATGTACTCAGCTCCAGTAGCCAGTGCTTCCTCCGAACGTTCAATATTGATACGCTTATCACCCGGTTCGTCTTCTTTCCACATTTGGGCACCACCGGCACCACAGCACAAGCCATTCTGCTTACTACGCTTCAGTTCCACCAATTGGGCGTCCAAAGAAGCCAGTGTTGCGCGCGGTGCTTCGTAGACCTGATTAACGCGCCCCAGATAACAGCTATCGTGGTAGGTGATCCGTTTTCCTTTGAAAGTTCCACCTTCCTTCATCTTAATACGCCCTTCGTCGATCAATTGTTGAAGGAGCTGCGTATGATGAACCACATCGTAGTTACCACCAAGGGCAGGATATTCGTTTTTAAGCGTATTGAAGCAATGTGGACAAGCCGTGACAATGCGCTTGACATTGTACATCTTGAGCGTCTCAATATTTTGCAGTGCAACCATCTGAAAGAGGAATTCGTTGCCGGCCCGACGAGCGGGATCACCGGTACATTGCTCCTCATTCCCTAGGATAGCGAATTCGATTTCAGCCGCATTTAAGATCTCCACAAAGGCTCTAGTTACCTTTTGGGCACGATCATCAAAACTACCTGCACAACCCACCCAAAACAAGATTTCTGGCTCTTTGCCTTCGGCAGCATACTGCGCCATCGTTTTTACATTCATCCGCTTCTGCGCTTTATTTTCAAACAGCTGGGCTGTATGTTTTCAATCAATAAATTAGCGACTATTCTACCTTGGTCCATTGCTCACGGTCAATCTGCATACTCCAGGCCGCTCCGCTATTTTCAATGGCGTTGAACATGGGTAGCCAATCTCCGGGGCCAGCCGATTCCGTAAGAATTTCGTAGCGCCGTAGCTTTAAAATAGGTTCCAATGGGCTGATCAGCACTGGACACGCCTCCACACAAGCGTTACAAGTAGTGCACGCGTGTAGCTCCTCTCGAGTGATGTAATCAAATAAAGATCGGCCATCATCGAAATTATCCTTACTAAGTGGTTGGGCTGGATCAACCGCAAATTCGGAATTACCACTCTGTATTTTACCCTGTACTTCCTCTGCACGATCACGAATATCCATCATGATTTTTCGTGGCGATAACTTTTTACCGGTGCTATTAGCTGGGCATTCTGAAGTACAACGACCACACTCCGTACAAGTGTACGCACCAAGTAAATCAATCCAGGAAAGTTGCGTCACATCATTGGCTCCGAATTCTGGTAATTCCTCCTCCATCGGCATACCAGCACCAGCGTCTTCGGTTAATCCCATCATGCTTTTGACCTCGTTCATAATCTCCGGCATGTTATCCATTTCACCGCGCGACTTCTGACGCGCAAAGTAGGTGTTGGGAAAAGCCAGCATGATATGTAGGTGCTTAGACTTAGGCAAATAGTTGAGGAAAATGAGTACCATTCCCAAGTGCAGCCACCAACCGGCACGTTCTACTATTACCAATGTGGCATCACTCAAACCTCCGAACAAAGCCGGGCCTAACCAAGAGCTTACTGCCAAAAAACCAGTATCAGGATAGTGAACAGGATCGCGGTCTTGCAAAACTGCATCGGCGCCGTTCATGCTGAAAATAGCGATTAGCAGAATGACCTCAAACACTAAGATCAAATTGGCATCTAAGGTGGGCCAGCCCGTCATTTCTGATTTAACCAAGCGTGGTATCTTGAGCAGGTTGCGCCGAGCCAAAAAGATAAAAGTAGCAATGAACGCCAAGACGGAGAGTATCTCGATGGTATTGATAATAAGGTTATACAGGAACCCGATTTTATCCGCGAAGAAGCGATGAACACCGAATACTCCATCGAGAAAAATCTCAATGAGTTCGATCTGGGTAAACAGAAAAGCTACGTAGATAAAGAGGTGAAATAAGGCTGGGAGCCAGCGCTTGAACATCTTTTTCTGCCCAAAAGCGACCAAGAGAACATTGCGCCAACGCTCGCTGGTATCTCCCTCAACTACTTCGTCTTTACCAAGAAGAATGGTTTGGCGAATTTGGAGGAACTGCTTAGTTGCGTAGGCAAAAGCTCCACCAGCCACAATTATAAACAAGATTTGCTGTACCATAAATCAACCAAAATCACAGTTATAACTGCAATGTAAACAAAAGAACGCCTTAATAGAACATTTATCTAGCGAAAATTCGCTGATCTAGAAAAAATCTAAATAAGGCCTCCTTAGAGCAGTACGAAAACTATAACTTTGAGCCTTAGCGTAGACAACCCACAACTCAATGGAGATACTAAATCACCGGCAAATTCAGCAAAAGGTAAAGCGCCTGGCAATCGAAATTCTGGAACGCAATACGGAGGAAAATGAACTCATTGTAGCAGGAATTAATCGCAACGGCATGCGATTCGCCAGCCTACTGGTTAAGGAGTTACGGCAAATCTCCGATGCCCCCATTCAGCTCACCAATATTAAGCTTAACCCCGCTAATCCAGTTGCGGATCCTATCTCTATTGACCTGCCCGCTGCGGAGATGAATGATAAACCCATTCTAGTTGTGGACGATGTGGCAAATACCGGTAGAACCCTTTTCTACGCGTGCAAACCACTTTTGGATATCCTACCGAAAAAACTGGAGACGGCAGTACTGGTAGATCGAACCCATAAATCTTTCCCCATCAAAGTAGACTACCACGGCGTTTCTCTGGCCACTACCATGCGTGAGAACATTGAGGTGATGCTCCACGAAAACCAGGAGCACAGCGCTAGATTGAAGTAGCTGGAGTTTTCCAGTTTGGCGAATTAGCTGATTTTTGCGGGAGTCTGTTCGTACGCGTTGAGCTGTTCGATTAATGCTGGGATTCGGGCTTTCATATGCTGATAACCCAGCTCGTAGATTTTCTCATATTTATTGAACTGAAAAATGGTGTAGGTCACAATTTCATCGGGCTCCAGCAGGAAGTCACAGAGCATCGCTTGAGGCTGGGTATTAGCCCAAACCGAAAGATCAAAGCAACGATAAGCAATACCTACCACTCCACTGAGGGTCTTTTTGGGCACTTCTACCGGTGGAGTGAGATTTACTCCAATAACAAAGTCGGAGTGATCGCGAAGTGGGGCAACAGGTAAATTGCAGAGTAGCCCTCCGTCTACGTAAAGCTGATCATCTAATTCTACGGGCTGAAATACCAAGGGGATGCTACAAGATGCCATCACTATGTCGTAGAGCGGTCCTTTATTTCTCAATTCAAGTGAACCGGTATTCAAATTTGTAATAGCCACCCAGAGCGAGTGTTTAAGGTCACTGATCTCATCGGTTT